>JBDTZF010000131.1:0-6793 GCA_040005265.1 Verrucomicrobiota bacterium | reverse complement strand
GATTAATATTGCCAGGCCGGAACTGTCGAGGTAGCTCACGCCGGAAAGATCGACAACCACCTTTGGCGGCTTCTTCTCAATCATCCCGGCGAGCACTGCGGCTACGGCAGGAGAAACGTGCAGGTCGATTTCACCCTGTAACGGCAGCACGTTCGGGTGATCTGTTCGCGGCACTGGAATTGACGGTGGGATGGGTTCTTTCATTCTTCTCTCCCGCTAATCGCTAATCGATCACCATCCGAGCGTATCAATCACATGATCGACATCGGAAAGATCATCAATCAAAAAATCGGGATGATGGCCGGCAAGCTGTTCGCGACTCCAAGTGCCGGTGGCAACGGCGATGGTTCGGGCACCGAAGGCCTTTCCGCAAGCAATATCGCGCGGCGTATCGCCAATCACGTCGATCTCATCCGCGGAAAATTCACGCCCATGCTTTTCCCGGGCCCGTGCGCGCGCGAAAGGACCAAGCTCGTTGCGGTCGTGATGATCGTCGGCAAAGGCGCCAAATTCGAAAAAGTGCCAGACGCCATAATGTTCGAGTTTTAGTTGGGCGCCCCGCGATATGTTTCCGGTAAGCAAGGCGAGCACGACATGCGGTCGCGATTTTAATTTCTCGAGCAATTCAACCACACCGGGCAGGAGCGCGCCCTCGCGGCGGGGTAACTCCAGTGAGAGAAAATGGGCGTAACTGTCGAGGAAAGCGGTGATGTTTTCCTTCGTTGCTGGCATTTTGTGCTTGTTCAAAATGCTGATCACGATGCCCGAGTCGGTCATGCCTGCGATTTCGATGTCGTGAAGGTCGTCCGCGATTTTAAAGCGCTCCGCCAGCACCGATTTAAGGGCCTGAATGCCCGCGCCGCCCGAATGGATGAGGGTGCCGTCAATATCGAAAAGAAGAAGGCGCTTCTCCATTTCTGTCATGTGGAACGAAGCCGAAACATCCCGCGTTGCACCGTTAAGACAATCACCAGGGGTTCCTCGACTCTGCTTCGTTCTGATCGGAATGACTCAAAGACTTGGCCCTTGCATCATCAAAACGAGAACCATGCTGCCGAGGAAGGCGAGCACGGCAATGCCAGCGACACTTAAAATTGCAGTGCGGATGGGATCCTTTTGATGTTTACGGCGCGGGAATGGCGATGCATTAGCAAAATCAACAGGAGCTGCGCTCGACTCTGCGGGCTTGACCGCGATGTCCTCGAGATCGGGCAAAGGTTGCGACCCGCGCGTGTCGGATTCGTAGCGCGCGTCGACGCCACCGAAACGGAGCCGATCGTCAAAGCGCAGGGCTGTTTCAGTGGTCGGGATACCGTTGACGCGGGTGCCGTTGGTCGATCCAAGATCTTTGAGGTGGTAGGTGTCTCCGACTAAGCGAATCTCCGCATGCCGCCCCGAGACCGAGGGATCGTCGATCACGATCAGATTGTCCGGCGCGCGCCCGATAGTGATGAGCTCCTCGGTGAGTTCATGGCCAGTTCCGCTGACTACAAGTTTTGGCATAATGATTGGGAAGCAAAATAACCGAACGAACGCAGCCATGTCGAGCGAAGTCGCCTGCCGCGGCGCCAATTGACCCATGTGCGGCTCGCCAGCATAGTGCGACTCTCATGGGAATCGAGTTAACGCGCAATTTTTGCATCATCGCGCATATCGATCACGGCAAGACCACATTGTCGGATCGATTGCTTGAGACGACCGGCACGATCCACGAGCGTGACAAACAGGACCAATTGCTCGATTCAATGGATCTCGAACGGGAACGCGGCATCACGATTAAGGCACACCCGGTGGCGATGCGTTATACCGCTAAAGACGGCCAGGAATACCGGTTGAACCTGCTCGACACGCCGGGGCACGTCGATTTTTCCTATGAAGTTTCCCGTTCACTGGCGGCCTGCGAAGGCGCCCTGTTGATTGTGGATGCTGCCCAGGGCGTCGAGGCGCAAACGGTGGCGAACGTTCATCTCGCGCACAAACAAGGGCTGACCATTGTGCCGGTCATCAACAAAATCGATCTGCCAAATGCGGACCTGCCTTCGGTCCATCGACAATTGGAGGAAATCCTGGCGATCCCGGCCGAGGAAGCAATCGATGCGAGCGCGAAGATGGGAATCGGGATCGAGGAAATCCTGGAAGCCATCGTGCATCGCATTCCAGCGCCGGCAGAACCGAAGGACGGCACTTTGCGGGCGCTGGTGTTTGATTCGGTGTTCGACGTTTACCGCGGCGTTATTGGTCACGTGCGGGTGATGTCGGGAAAGATGGAGGCGGATCAGGCGATCCGAATGATGAGTAACGAGGGGCGCTACGAAATCAAGGAAGTGGGGGTCTTCACGCCCAAGATGTACGCGCAGCCCCGTCTAAACGCGGGCGACGTCGGTTATTTTATCGCGAACGTCAAAACCGTGGCCGACATGAAGATCGGTGACACCATTACGGACCAGCGCAACCCGGCGCGCGAACCGCTTCCCGGGTTTCAGGAGATTCATCCGATGGTCTTCAGCGGCATTTACCCGATTAACACGGCGGACTTCGAGCATTTGAAGACGGCGATCGGAAAACTGCGTTTGAACGACTCAGCGTTCGTTTATCAACCGGAAAGTTCTGTCGCGCTCGGCTTTGGATTTCGCTGCGGCTTTCTTGGACTGCTGCACATGGAAATCATTCAAGAGCGATTGCGGCGCGAGTATGACATGGACATCATCGCGACGTCACCGAGCGTGGTCTTCGAAATCGAGACGACACGCGGCGAGACGCTTTTGATCGACAACCCTGAGCACTTGCCCGATCCGAGTCTGATCGAAGAAATCCGCGAGCCGATCGTAAAAGCATACGTCCTGTGTCCCAACGAAGACATTGGTGATATCCTGCAGCTCATTTTAGAGAAGCGCGGCGTGATGGACCACACCGAGACGCTGGACGCGCGTCGCGTCATGCTGCATTGCGAACTGCCGCTTAACGAGATCCTGGTCGATTTTAACGACAAGATTAAGTCGATCACGCGTGGATATGGCTCGATGGATTATGAGCATACCGGTTATCGCGCGGCGAAACTGGTGAAGCTCGACGTACTGGTGAATGGCGAGCCGGTCGACGCTTTTTCGATGATCGTGCACAGGGATCGCGCGGAGGCGAGGGGACGCCAGCTGGCCGCCAAGTTGAAGGAAGTGATTCCGCGCCAGCTTTATCAGGTCGCCATCCAGGCGGCCATTGGCGGAAAAATTATTGCGCGGGAGAGCGTTTCGGCCTTGCGAAAAAACGTCACCGCGAAATGCTATGGCGGCGACATTACCCGTAAGCGGAAGCTGCTGGAGAAGCAGAAAGAGGGAAAGAAACGGATGAAAAGCATTGGCAAAATCAATATTCCACAAGAGGCCTTTATTGAGGTATTGAAGTCACAATGACAAAAAGCCTTAACCTTGCTCTTTTTCTTGCTCCTCTCGCGACGAGTGGTGCTTAAATCACGAGCATGTTTAAGAGAAAGAGTAGGAAGAAAGGTTAGCTAAGGATCGACATGTTTACGCCACGCTACGTTAAGCACAGCAAGCTGCTCCTGCGGCATTCCCAGAAATATCTCCGTTACAAGAGCGATGTGCTCAGCGCGGCGACCCGTGAAGAAATAACCGGCGCAATGGGGAAATTGCGCGAGGCCTTGCGCCAGCGGGATAACGATCGAATCAAGGCCGAAGCCGAAGTGCTCGATGCCCAGATGCACAAGCTGACCCCAGTCACGTGGGAATCGCACTGGCGGGAAAATTGCGAAGTCATTTTGGTGGCAATCGTTGTGGCCGTAGGAATTCGATCGTATTTCCTGCAGCCGTTCAAGATTCCAACCGGGTCGATGCAGCCGACGCTCAACGGAATCATTGGCTATCCCCGCAACGAACCGGCGCCCAATTTTCTCAAGCAAGCGGCTGAGTTTGTTTTACTGGGTCGAGATTACATCGACGTCGTCTCGCGCGAAGACGACGAGCTCCTGACGGTACAGCAGAAAAAGGTCCTCTTCTTTTTTACTTTCACACGCCTGGTTTGCCGGCAACAAACTTTCCTGGTTTACGCGCCGCAGGATATTCTGCGCCACGATTTCAATGTCTCAGCCGGACGGACCTTTAAGCGCGGCGAAGTCATTGCCCGCGGAGCGGTGGATACGGGCGATCAAGTCTTTGTGGATAAATTCAGTTATAATTTCATCAAGCCACATCGGGGAGATGTTTTCGTTTTCCGGACCAATAATATTCCTGGAATCGTCGGAGACGCCGAGACAGGTCAGCCGTTTTACATCAAGCGGCTGGCTGGATTGCCCGGAGACGCGCTGCGGATTGCCCCGCCATTTCTTTATGCCAACGGTAAGATCGCGGAACGCTTTGGTTTTAAGCGGGTGATGGAAGCGCGAGATGGCTATCGTGGTTATGCCCAGGGGCAGGGTTATCTGACCAATCCGGACAATTCCTTTCCGGTGCCGAAGGATGGCTATTTCGCACTGGGAGATAACAGTTATAACAGTTTGGACAGCCGCTATTGGGGAGCGGTTCCGGAGGAGAATCTGGTCGGGCGCGGTTTGCTTGTTTACTGGCCGTTCAATCGGCACTGGGGCTTGATTCGTTAGTCAGCTCCGGCTCCATGTTCTCGAGCGCGTCACGAGTGTATCCGTTCCTCGGACTGTGCGGCGGGTATGTGCTCCTGATGCTTTTCAATCCCGTGCGGCCGGCGCTGCGCGACGGATTTCGGTGCATCATGCGTTTCAAACGGGTGGTCCTGGCGTTTATCGCCCTCGGTCTCGGCTACTTTGTTTTTCAGTTCGCCACGTTTACCCCGATCCAGAACACAGCCGATCTCGACTTAAACCAGATCGTTTCGTTACCGGAATGGTATTGGCCGCGGTTCATCGAAGTCTGGAGAGACATGCCGCTTCCGGTCATCGAGGGGGTAGCTGGAGTCTTCGACAACGCGACGACCACTTATCCGCTCTCGGTCATAGCCGCAGTGTTGCTTTTTTTGAACTGGCGCGGGCTTCACGGTGTGCTGTTCAATGCATTGCAAAAGCGTTACCGTTTTTGGAGTTATCTCATTTATTTGATTCTGCTCGTCGGAGCGGTGGCTTCGCTTTTGAAGCCAATCGCATTCTGGGGGCTGCCCGAGTGGGCCGGATTTCTCCCCGCCCCGCAGCTGCTACAAGTTTCCGCGACAGTGGACGCGGTTGCATTCATTTTCGAGTATCTGTTCGGCGTTTACATTCAAGTGTACTTAATCACGGTTTGCCTTTCCTGGATTAAGGGGCTCAGCTTTGAAGAAGGGGAGCTTTTCCGCTTTGCGATGCGCCGTTTCAGTTACGTTCTGGAGTGGGCTGGTATCGTTGTCATCATCAGCACGCTGGTGGTGAGGCTTCCGCTCCTGCTGGCTTATTTCATAGATATTCCCGATGTGCTCGATTATCTGCCGCTGGAGCGCGCGCTCATGTGCGGCCTGATTATTGCCTTTTGTTCGGTGCAAGTTTCGCTGGCTTTGCATAATGAAAGCCTGGGCGCAGCCATTCGTGCCCATCGGCAATTCATCGGCAACAATGCCGGGCGCTTTGGATGGTTCCTGCTCATTTGCGCCATTCATTTTTTCATAATTACAGCCGCCGACGCGATCACGCGGGGCGCGATTGCCGACCGATTAGTGGCTCTTTTCCTTTGGAAGTTTATTCTCGTCTGCCTTCGTGGTTTTATCACGGGCTGGTTGCTCGCGTCATGGGTTTGCTTGTTCCGGCAAACTGAAACCGGGCGGATCGACCAACAGATCTTGATCGAGTATTGACTACGCCAATAACGCGAACGTGAATGCAGCAAAGATCACCCGGCAGAGCAAATCGAACCTCGCTCTCGCCTTCGTTTCATTAGGACGGGAACGGCGGCGAGACATCACGGTCTTTTACGCCTTCTGTCGCGTGATCGACGACATTTCTGATTCGCCGGACCTGGACGTTTCCGAGAAGCAACGGCGTCTTGCGGCCTGGCGGCAGATGCTGGTCACCCCTGTTTCAGGCGAACCGTCGCTCGCCGCCGATGTACGGCGTTTGATCGCCAAGTATTCCTTGGCGCCGGCCATGCTCGAGGAAATTATCACCGGCGTCGAGATGGACCTGACCATCTCGCGCTATGCCACATTCGAGGAACTTCGCCTCTATTGTTACCGGGTGGCGAGCGCCGTCGGTCTCGTTTCGATTGAGATTTTTGGGTATCGCAGCCCCGCCTGCAAAGAGTATGCGGTCCAGCTCGGGCTGGCTTTACAGATGACAAATATCATTCGCGACGTCGGCAAGGATATTCGGAACGGCCGAATTTATCTGCCGCTCGAAGATTTGGCCCGCTTTAACTATTCGGAAGCTGAGTTGAAGGCGCGATGCCACAACGAGAGCTTTGTCCGGCTTATGGAATTTGAAGCCGCCCGGGCGCGACAGTTTTTCGACAGTGCTGCTGCCTTCCTTCCCCGCGAAGATCGCAAGGCCATGGTCGCCGCCGAAATAATGGGCTCGGTGTATCGCGGGCTTCTCCGCAGAATAGAGCTAGACAAGTTTCACGTTTTCGAAAAAGAATACCGCCTGAACAAACCGGAGAAGCTCGGTCGGATTTTGGTGCAGCTGCTCAAATCATTTTGAATTGGGAAGACTGCACATCCGTCTGAGTTCTCTGTTGCGAAACCTTGGTAGTCATTATCTATGAAACAAAATTACCTGAAACTGATCTTCGCTGTCGTCCTCGGATTCTCTATTCTGAACGCTCCCATTCGCAGTTGGGCGCAGGGTACC
>JBDTZF010000130.1:0-6824 GCA_040005265.1 Verrucomicrobiota bacterium | reverse complement strand
TTCCCGCGCACGGCTTCGCCGGATTCATCGGGAAATTCACGGTCCTGAAAGGAGCGAAGCGCGAGCTCTGGCTGACGTTCCTGATCAAGTTCCTCATCTACACGGCCTACTCGGTCACAAACAAGACGATGGTGTTGTGGCTTTCGAAGGATCTCGGCTTCAACGATCAGGCCGCGGGAGCTTTGGTCGGATGGGTTTGGGCGCCGGCAATGACGGTGT
This sequence comes from Verrucomicrobiota bacterium, assembly GCA_040005265.1. Lineage (GTDB taxonomy): Bacteria > Verrucomicrobiota > Verrucomicrobiia > Chthoniobacterales > UBA10450 > JBDTZF01. The sequence goes on along the minus strand of JBDTZF010000130.1, from coordinate 6,605 downwards.
TCACGTTGCTCGCGGGATCGCTCACCGACGCCATCGGGCTTCGTCGAACGTTCTTCCTCGGCGTCGGCATCTGCACAATCGCACGGTCGGTGATGGTGGTTACGACAAACCCATCACTCGCGCTGGCATGTGGCGTTCTGCCGCTCGCAGTGGGCGAGGCGCTCGGCACTCCAGTGCTGCTGGCGGCGACGCGGCGATACTCCACGATCAAACAGCGCTCGATGTCATTCTCGGTCATCTACATGGTGATGAACGTTGGCTACCTGGCTGCGGGATGGATTTTTGATTATGTTCGTCAACTCGATTTTCGGTTCAACCTCTTCGGATTCGAGCCAACTGCGCACCAACAACTCTTCATCGTTAGCCTGGCGTTTGAAATTCTCCTGTTCCCCGCAATCTATTTTCTCCGGCGCAGCGCGGACGCGACCGGCAAAGAACCGGTCATCGATCGACCGCAGAGCGTCGCACCGGCCTTCTGGAGCGGCGTTGGTCAAACCGTAAGAAAGAGTGCAGCCGACACGATGCAGCTCTTCCAAAAGCTGATCGGTCAGACTGGATTTTACCGGCTGCTTATTTTCTTCGTCTTCGTCGGATTCCTGAAAGCAATTTTTCTGCAAATGGATTATGTGTTTCCGAAGTTCGGCGATCGCGAACTCGGCCTGCACGCGCCCGTTGGAAGGCTTTCCGGTATTAATTCGATCGTAATCATCATTTTGGCGCCGATCGTCGGTGCTCTGACCCAGAAATTCTCAGCGTATCGGATGGTTGTAGTTGGCGGAACGATCTGTGCCGCAGGAGTGTTCATCATGGCGTTGCCAACGAATTGGTTTCAACCCGCGACAATCAGCGGCATCGGCCAATGGCTCGGACACGGCTATCTCGGGGTGCACGGGAGCATTCATCCCTACTACATCATGACTGCGCTTTACCTCATCGTCTTTTCAATTGGCGAAGCGTTCTACTCCCCTCGGGTTTACGAGTACGCTGCGGCGATTGCCCCTAAAGGCCAGGAAGCGTCATACGGATCGCTTGCCTACCTTCCATTTTTGGTAGGCAAGCTACTGGTCGGTACCGGCGGCTGGTTGCTAGCAGCCTTTTGCCCGGAAACCGGGCCGCGCCGCTCCGATATCATGTGGCTGATCTTTGCGTTGGCGGCGTCGGTTGCCCCGATCGGTCTAGTTCTGTTTCGACGCTACATTCGTGTGCCTGAAGCGGAGCGAGATTGAACCTAACGCCTCCGAATGTGTCCAAAGTGCAACACCTAGTAATCCCCTATCATTTCCCGAATTCACAACCGCATGAGAGAAACATGGCCAGAGCAGAAAACCACTTCCCGCTGGAGTTTGTGGCTCAGTTTGGCGGTTGCCATGGCGGTCGTTGCGGCGTCGATTCTTTTCAGTCATGCTCAGGAACCAAAAAAGGAGAACGCTAAAGTGGACACGACAAAACCAGCTCCAACCGAAACCGAGTTGCGAAAAAAACTCAGTGACGCCCAATATCGCGTGATGAAGGAATGCGGCACGGAGCCGCCGTTTAACAATGCCTACTGGAACAACCACGCTGCCGGAATCTATGTCGATCCTATCAGCGGGGAGCCGCTTTTTAGTTCAGTCGATAAATTCGATAGCGGAAGCGGCTGGCCCAGTTTTACAAAACCGATCGCCAAACAAGGCGTCGTGGAGAAAACGGATTCGTCCCTCGGAATGGACCGCACCGAAGTTCGCGCCAAAACAAGCGACTCACATCTTGGGCACGTCTTTCCAGATGGCCCTGGCCCGTCCGGCCAGCGGTATTGCATCAACTCGGCGGCGCTCAAGTTCATTCCAGTCGAAAAACTGAAAGAAGCAGGCTACGGCGAATATCTCGTCCTTTTCGAGAAAAAGAAGTGACGGCGGCGGCGGTTTTTTGCTTCAATAGCGAAAACCGCTCCTGAATGAATAGCAGCCGAATCACCTCCGACGACACATCGCGTCTCAGCATGAGCATCGGCCTGGGTGTCGGTCTGATCTTCGTCGGCCTCATCGTCTATTTCGTCGTGTCGGGGTATATGAAAACGAAAGAGGTCGTCGGCTTCGATCCGAATCGTCCAGTGCCGACCGATGCGGTGCTGCGCGCCCGATTAAAACCGGAGCAATATCGAATCACGCGCGAGAACGGCACTGAAACGCCGTTCAAGAACGACTTTTGGAACAATGATCGCGCAGGGATCTACGCTGACGTTATCACTGGCGAGCCGCTGTTTACTTCGCTGGACAAGTTCGACAACAGCACTGGTCAGCTCACTTTCACGAAGCCAATTTCCTACGATCTTATTGTAGAAAAGCAGGATCTCTCTTACAACATGCAGCGCGTGGAAGTTCGCGCGAAACGAAGTGACGCCCATCTCGGTCATTTGTTTGGAGACCCGACTTCTCCCACCGGCCGAAGATACTCCGTTAACTCGGCCGCCTTTCGTTTCATTCCGGTCGAACGAATGGAAGTGCAAGGGTATGGGCAGTGGGTGACTCTTCTCGGACCCAGGAAATAGTCTAATCCCGCGCCGGTAGGGCGAAACTCTTTCGAACCGATGAAGGGAATGGCGACTCGGTTGCGCGCGCAAATGTCTCGTGAGAGATCAGCGCAAGCATGTCGATGTTGCGAAAGGGTTCCGAGAAATCACACGAAACATCGGCGCTCATCGCCGCCATCGCCGCGTTCACGACGTGGGGGCTAATCCCGGGTTACTGGAAACTGCTCAAGACGGTTCCGGCGACCGAAATTCTTGCTCACCGATTTGTTTGGACGTCGTTGTTCCTGATTGGGTTGCTTACCTGGCAGCGTCGCTGGAAGGAAGTCAGAAACAACGCGCGATCCCGGCGCGCGATCGCCTATTGCGTGGCCAGCGGATCGGCTGTGGCGATCAACTGGCTTCTATTTATCTGGGCTGTGAACATCGGCCGTGTAATCGAAACGAGCCTGGGTTACTTCATGACTCCGCTCGTCAACGTGCTGTTTGGCGCGCTCTTTTTTGGCGAGCGACTGACGCGTCTGCAACTTGCCTCAATCCTCCTCGCAATGCTTGGCGTGCTGAATCTTACGTTCGGTTACGGACATTTTCCGTGGGTTGCGCTTTCCTTGTGCGTCTCGTTCGGTCTCTATGGATTTCTCCGCAAAAAATCCGGCACCGCGGCAATCCCGGGCCTGTTTTTTGAAACGATTATGCTGGTGCCAGTGGCCGTTATTTATCTCATTCTGTTGCGCACAAACGGAACCATGATGTTTGGTCAGACGAGCTTGCGATTGTCGATCCTGCTCGTAAGCACTGGCATCGTGACGGCCGTCCCGTTGCTTTGGTTCGGTTACGCCACTCGATATCTGCAGCTGACGACCGTGGGATTTCTACAATATCTCGCTCCGACCGGTTCATTTTTCCTCGGCGTGTTTTTGTATCACGAGCCGTTCACACGCGGACATCTCATCACCTTTGGCCTGATCTGGATCGCGCTGGCTCTTTTCACTTGTGAAGCGATCATGCGCTGGCGATCCAGGCGCGGGAGGCAAGCAATCGCGGAATCGGTCTGCGAACCGGTATAGGCAGGGCGATTGATCTCAATCGTCCGCGATCGCCTACCCGACTCGGATTCGTTCGGGTAAACCGCCCTACCCCATTTGCATGAAGGTGTCGATCTCCTATCCTGTGGCGCAGCCAATGACCAAGGACGACTTCGACTACGCCATCGAACATACCCGGGTGATTCTTGCGCCAGAACAGCGAATCGCCAGTTTCGGCAGCACGAGTTTCAATTTCTATCTTATTTCCGAATTAATGGACCGCGTCGATCAAGTCCGGGTTCGCAACGGGAGGATTCACGCGGAGCGCCCGCAAATTCTCACCCCCGAACACATCAGCCGCCTGTTGCTGGAAGGTTTTGGCGAAAAAGCGCAGCGATATGCCGACCAACTCCGGGAGCACGCGCGCAGCATCGCCGTGCTTCGATACGGATTTCAATTTCGCAAGACCGATGTGACCCAGGAAACGTTGCACGATTCCCTTGGCTCCGTGATCAATCGCACCAAGCGGCGCGTCGAAAGTGAAAACGAGCCACTTAGCGCCGTCATCCAGGGCGTCGACGACGCATGGGAAGTGTGCCTGCTCAAATTTACCATCGACATGATCGAGCGCTCGAGCGGCGGAAACATCGGCGACTTCCGCAAACGCGGATTAATTTAACTCAACGACCCGCATCCTCGTTCGGCTACAGAACCATGAATCTCGTCCCATGCATGGGCTGCGGCGGGCTGTTCCCGAAAATAGAAGGACCCACACACCGATATATGGAGTCGTCCCCGGGATGTTGGGCGGCCTACGGTGAAGTGCTCGCCCGGGAATACAACAATCCGTCGGCATACGCGCAAACCCAGAGGCTCGGCGTGGACGCCTACGCCGTGCAGCATCCCGGTCAGCCTTCAGCGCAAAGTATTCAATCAGTGGCGGTGCATTTGATTCGGCTTTGCCTCCTGCTCGAATGCGGATTGGAAATGAGCCGGGCCAATGAGGCGATGCTGAGAGCCACTGAACAAAAAAAGGATTTGGTGTGGCTGCCACCGCCGCCGATGCGCGGGGCAATTACTGTAGCGGATGTTCATCAGACCATGAATCCGGCAGAACACGCCATGCGCTCACGGCAATGGGCCGAGAGTGCCTGGGAGGCGTGGACTCCACATCATTCCCAAATCCGGCAGTGGCTGCCGGCAGGCTTCGATTCCCGATAAAAGGTAGAAGTTTCGGCTTTCGTCCTCGCTCGGGTCTTGTCATTCTGCGCGTTCGCCATGCAGTGGCGGCACCGACGTGAAAAATTATTTCAAGCTCAACGCGAGTTTGCTCTATTGGGTCCTTGTCGCGCCTTTCACCGGGCAATTTTTCAATTTCTCAGCCATCTTCAGGCAGATGGTGTTCATCGGTGTTCGCGCAGCGCCGATGGTGGCGCTCACCGCATTCAGTGTGGGCGTAACGCTAGCCATGCAGGCGGCGCATTCGCTGAAGGCCCTGGGGGCGGAAGTGTACGTGCCTGATCTCGTGATGGTGACGCTTCTGCGCGAGATGGGGCCGGTCCTGATCGCGGTGATCGTGATCGGTCGCAGCGGCTCGGCGGTAGCGGCGGAACTGGGAACGATGAAGGTTTCCGAGGAGATCGAAGCCCTGGAAGTAATGGCAATTAATCCTATCCAGTATCTGGTCGTTCCACGGTTTCTGGCGATGCTGGTGATGTTGCCAGCGCTTACCATCATGGGAAATTACATCGGCGTTTTGGGCGGCTGGGCCGTTTGCCGGTTCGCGCTCGATTTCAATACCGCTGGTTACGTAATTCGCGCACTGGAAAGCGCCACTTCATGGGATCTTTACTCGGGCATGATTAAGAGCGTTGTGTTCGCCTGGATCGTCATCACCATCGCCTGCAACGCCGGTCTGCACGTGGAAGGCGGGGCCGAAGGCGTCGGCCAGGCTACGACGGCATCGGTGGTAGAAGCGCTGCTTGCCATGCTGATCACGAACGCGTTGCTCACCGGAGTCTTCTTTTTTGCCGCATGAATACCGACGAGCCAGTAATCGAGGTCACCAATCTTGTCCGAAAATTCGGGGACCGGGCCGTGATCAACAATGTCTCGTTCACTATCCAACGTGGCGAGACGCTCGTGATCATGGGTGGGAGCGGTTGCGGCAAGAGCACGCTGCTACGCCATATTATCGGTTCGATGAAACCGACCTCCGGTTCGGTCAAAATTTTTGGTCAGGAAATCACCACAATGAATGAGCGTGAAATCGCGAATGTGCGACGGCGCTTCGGAATGTTATTTCAATCCGGCGCGTTACTCGCTTCACTAACGGTTGGTGAAAACGTCGCACTACCGCTTATACAGCACACCCAGATGTCGCCCGACGAGATCGATGAAATCGTGGAAAAGAAACTCCAAATGGTTGGCCTGAGTGGATTTGAAGAGCTCAAGCCGGCCGAGATCAGCGGTGGAATGAAAAAACGCGTCGGTTTGGCGCGCGCGTTGGCGCTCGATCCGGAATTGCTTTTCAGCGATGAGCCGACTTCCGGGCTCGATCCGATTATGACGGCGGTAGTCGATCAACTCACCCTCAAGCTGGGACGCGGCAGCCACATGACGGCGGTGGTGGTTACGCATGACATGACGAGCGCGTTTCGGATAGCGACTCGCATGATCATGCTGGGACACGGTTCGATCGTTGCCCAAGGCTCACCCGAGGAAATTCGCACTAGCCCGAGTCCAGAAGTGCAACAATTCATTAACGGCGAAGCCGATGGCCCAATCCCGCTAAATCTCTCCCAAGACGAACATGAGCATCATCAGCACGTGAAGCCGAGGCCTTTGTTCGGCGCCCGCGGCCGGTTCCATTTCAAACACTAAAATGAAACGAAATCTATCCGATTACATCGTCGCGCTCTCCGTCATAGCCTGTAGCATTGTTCTCCTCGCAGCCCTGACTTTTGCGCTTTCCGGTTATCAGCTCAAAAAGCCGACCCGGACTTTGCAGATCGACTATGAAGACGTGACCGGACTCAAAGTGCACTCGGAAGTCCGTTACGCAGGTGCGCCGG
>JBDTZF010000031.1:0-22893 GCA_040005265.1 Verrucomicrobiota bacterium | reverse complement strand
GAAACCGTTTGCGCGGAACCGACCGTAACCGGGTAAGCCGCGACCAACTTATCGGCTTCGAAAACTCCGAGCATGTTCGTTTTCATGTCGATCTTGACAGAAGTCCCCGGCGAGCCGGGCTCGGCTGATTTGTCTTTGTCGGGTTCGTCCGGAATGTCATTGGCCACCGGGTCCGGGATCTCACTGCCGGGCTTGAGATTTTTCACCGCGGCGAGTTCGAAAGGTTCGACGTTCGGGACCTTGAGCTGGTTGTCCGCCTTGATTGTTTTCGTCTTTCCGGGATTTAGTTGTTCGAGGAAACGAACGTTGCAATGAAATTTTTCCGCAATCGCCTCAGCGGCGTCGCGATACGGCAAGAATTTTAGTTTTGCCTGCGCCGGCACCGCGCTCGGCAGCGGTCCAATATTTTTGAGGTCCTCGCCCGTCACAATATAAGGAATGAACGCCGGACCAACGCTGGCGAGGTCGAGACCATTGGTATTCGGTGCGGAATCAGGCTTCGTCCGGGCAGGTGGCGGTTGCTCGCCCATGGACTGACGATAAAGCGCCAGCGCCTTAAGCGTAAATTCGCCATAATGTCCATCGAGCGCTCCGGGGCTGAAGTTCGCGCGATCGAGAAACACTTGCAGACGCGTGGCCGTTTCGATGTTCGCAGGTTTGCCATGCGATCCCGCGACCGGTTTCGAATGAGTTTTATTGCGCGCCGACGCCGGCAGCGTAGTCGTTGCCAGCATTGCCGCGACGAGTGCGAGACAGAGCTGTTTCTTCATTCCATCAGCTTGATTAATCCGGAGTGACGAGTGCGAGAATAAAATCAGGGTATAGAGGCGGCTGCTCTGCCCGCAGCAGCTTCGCGCAGCAATGCGACGGCGGGTGTCGGCCGCAATCTGTTGCCCACGAAATACGCCAAACAAGCGAAAATAAATCCGGAGGAACTTTGATTAGGATTGGCACCCACCAAACACACGAATTGACGCGAAAAGGATTGAATCAGAAAAGCTCGCCACGGACGAGTCCGTCCACCGGCGGACAGGAAAAGAGGACGGATTCTTGGACATATAGGATCAGAGATCTGTCCGCTTTTTTTAGCGTGATTCGTGTGTTTGGTGGGCCAAATATCCCAGTCCAGATTTATGTCGCTTTGCCCGGTGCCGCTGTGATAAACATGTCGGTATTCGGTCTGACTTAGGAGGAACTATGCTTCATATTATTTGGTATATCATTGTTGGTTTAATCGCGGGACTCTGTGCGAAATCGGTTTTGCACACACACATGACGCTTCTGGTGACAATCGTGCTCGGCATTATCGGCTCAATTGTGGGCGGATTGGTCGTGCACATGTTTTCCCGACCAGCGCCCGGCGCGCCGTTTCATCCAGCCGGCATCATCTTTTCAATCCTCGGAGCGATCCTGGTGTTGTTTCTCTGGAACAAATTCAATCTTCACGTCCCCGGCCAATAGATCAAAACGCCGGTACCATCGGGCGAGTTTCATTACGAGATCATTGGCTGTGAGGTCGTCGTCGGAAAGTAGAGTAATCCGACGAATTCGGAGTTGTGATAACCGAGGCTTGCACAGATAAGTCGGGGGCGGAGGATTGAAGAAAGTTGAGCGCCGCTGATTGAGGGTGAAAATGGCCCCAAGATATGTCCGGCAATTATGAATTCGTGCAGCTCGACGTTTTTACGAAGACGCCGCTCACGGGTAATCCGCTGGCGATTTTTACCGACGCGCGCGGTCTGACAGATCAGCAAATGCAAGCGCTCGCGCGGGAGATGAATCTCTCTGAAACCACGTTTATCCTGCCACGGGAACCAGAGGTTGAAGCACAGGAGGGAAAGAGAGTTCGCATCTTTACCGTCGAGGAAGAATTACCGTTTGCCGGACATCCAACGCTCGGCACGGCCTTGTATCTGTTTAGTATCGCGTCTCCGGGCCCGGATGAAATCGCCCTCTCCTTAAATGTTGGTAAGATCGACATAAGATTTAGGTCCGATAGGAATGGTAGCTCTGGCCCTCACCCTAACCCTCTCCCATCAGGAGAGGGGACCGCTACCCGTGTCGATGGGAATGTTTTTGGCGAGATGCGCCAGCGCGACCCGGAGTTCGGACCGACGTTGCCGCGGGATAAAGTCGCCGATGTGCTCGGAACTGATGGCAACGAAATCGCCACCGAATGGCCAAGCCAAATTGTTTCGACCGGATTGCCTTTTGGGATTGTGCCGATCCGCCATTCGAAGAGTCTAGCAAACTTGAAGCCTGATGTCGCCAAGGCGACCGCTCTGCTGAAAGGAACCGGCGCGCGCTTTATCTATTTTATCTGTCCGGAGGAGACTAAAGGCGAAGTGCGCGCGCGGATGTTTTTTTATGGCGGCGAAGATCCGGCCACCGGATCAGCCGCCGGCTGTGCTATCAGTTGGATGGTGCGGCATGGATTGGCGCAATCCGACGAGCCGATTCTTATTCGCCAGGGAGTTGAAGCGGGAAGACCGAGTGAAATCTTTGTGCGCGCACTTCTCGAGAATGAAAAGGTCACTAACGTCCGAGTGGGCGGATACGCGGTGGAAGTGTTGCGCGGTACGGTAAGAATCTAGGAAGGACTAGCCTTTTGTTGGGAGGTTGAGTCGATGGGACCGTTCCCAAGTGCAACTTGGGAAAGAGGGGAGACGAGGGGAGAGACGACGTGACCAGCCTTCGCCAAGGCTACGGCTTGGCAAGCGAGACGGCGTGGCAGGCGAGTGACGAGCAGTCACAGATCGGAAGACCGAGCTCAGAGATCAGGCTAGCGAACGGGCCGCTCGACTAGGTATTCTTGGGTCTGATCTTGCCACTCAAGAGCCGGTTGAGTTCATCAGCGACGTTTAGTTTTGGTGCCCATTTGTTCAGGTAGTTCTTGTCCAATCTTTCCGCTTGAACTGCGACAATTCCCGCGGCATCGCCAAGTTGTCTTTCGGAAAAAGAAATTCGATTCCAGACGAGCTTGTGCAGGATGACGTCTTCGGCCGTTGAAATCCAGGCAGGTTCGCCAAAGAGGGTAGCCCGCAAGCGGCGCAGAAGCATTTCCTGATCGAAGGGATCATTTTGCGCCAGCCAGAAATCGACTTTCAATGCGGAGCGGGTATCGATGGCATTGAATTGATGTGGCGCTTCGTAAGCCGCGCGCACGGCTTCTTCTTCGATGTAAAACTCACCGTTGAATGCCTGGACGACAAGCGGGATCGAAGAGATGGGGAGTTGCACGACAAAATCCAAATCGTGCGTTGTCCGGGGGATCCCCCAGTAATTGCTAGCCATCGAACCGGTGAGGTAATAGGTGATGCCGAGCCGGTTCAAACGGCGCAAACAGTCCACGAGCAGTTCGCGCTCGTTCATCCGGCGTGGGCCAGCGCGATACGGTGGTGCAGCAGACGCTCGACTTCAGCGGGATCGGCTTCGGGATTCGCCCGGCGAATTCCTTCGCGCGCGATGTCGCAGGAAAGCTCGTGCAATTCAAGCGCAACCGCGAGCCGCTGTTCGCCCGTCATCTGGCGATACCGTTCGATCTGCTTGTCCAAAGCCGTGGCCGCAGTCATTGCTTCCTCGATAATCCAATTGGCCCGCGTTGACAACAGCCAGCCAGAGAACAGACGGCAGTCGCCACGGCGACTTGACTCGCGATTTCCCGATCGCTCGTCCGCATCACCATGCGACCAATGCAGTCTACCCGGCGGCGTCCCCGCACGCCGTGTTCGTCCGTTGGCGAAGAGGGCAGAACTTACTCATCGATTACTTGCGTCAAAAAACGGCACGTCTAACGTTTGACGCGCGTGCGCAATCGCGAGAGCTGCGCGTATTGTGGACACGTGACAAGATGGTCGTTAACCATGCCGGTGGCTTGCATCAACGCATAGCAGATGGTTGAGCCAACGAACTTGAACCCGCGCTTCTGAAGGTCGCGGCTCATGGCGTCGGATTCGGCGGTGCGCGCGGGGACATCGGTCATGCGACGCCGGCGATTCTGGATGGGTTTGCCGCCGACGAAGCCCCAGAGGTATTTGTCAAAACTGGCGAACTCTTTTTGCACAGCGAGAAATGCTTTCGCATTCTGGATAGTGGCCGCGATCTTCAGCCGGTTGCGCACGATTCCGGCATCGTTCAGTAATCGTTTCACGTCGCGCGCGCTGTAACGGGCGATTTTTTCCGCGTGGAATCGATCGAGCGCTTTCCGGTAATTCTGCCGTTTCTTCAATATCGTGGTCCAGTTCAGTCCCGCTTGCGCGCCTTCCAGAATCAGAAACTCAAACAGCTTGCGATCGTTGTGCATCGGGACGCCCCACTCCTCGTCATGATAACGAATGTTTGGCTTAATCGTAGCCCAGGGACAACGCGGCATTGTTTGGAAAGTAGAAGGTAGAAAGCCTAAAGTAGAAAGTGGGAATTAAGAATTAGGAATTAGGAATTAGGAATTAGGGCAGAGCCGCGTGCCTCGTTGCCACTTGCACTTTTCTCTCGTTCCCCTCGTTCCCAAGTTTAACCTGGGAACGAGGAAACAAGGAACTTGGGAACGAGGGAACGAGATGACACGGAGGAATTGAATATGGAGATCAAACGAAGCGGATCACAGCCATCGAACAAAGGGCCGGCTGATTGGTTTACGGGTACCGTCCGAATCGATCCGTTATTCGAGGCACCCCAGCCTTCGCAAGGCTACGCCTCGGCAGGCGAAGCGGCCCGTGTTCGTGGTGCAAGCGTTACGTTCGAACCGGGTGCTCGCACCGCCTGGCATACGCATCCGCTCGGTCAGACGTTGATCGTCACGTCGGGTGCTGGGCGGGCTCAGCGCTGGGGCGGGCCGGTCGAAGAGATTCGACCGGGTGACGTGGTTTCGATTGCGCCTAACGAAAAACATTGGCATGGCGCGACGCCGACGACCGCGATGACGCATATCGCCATTCAGGAAGCGCTGGACGGCAAGGCGGTCGACTGGATGGAGAAGGTCAGCGACGAGGAGTCTGGAAGGTGACGACCGATAACTGACAACTGATCACTCACGGCGAAGGGGCGATCGTGATTGGTTAGTTACCCGCCTACGCGCGAGGCTTCGGTGCGGCAGGCAATGTTACAAAGGGGGGAGTGAGCGCCTCCTGCGCTTGGGTTTTAGTATCGCCCGCGGAGCGGCCGATCCACCGGATGATTCGGGCGTGGCAAGCGAGAGGGCCGCGTGTAAACATTCTAATTATGGGTGAATCGTCCAGGCTTACTGATCCGGTTCGGATCGGCGCGGTCATTTTGGCGGGTGGTCCTTCTAGCCGGATGGGCAGGCCGAAGCAGTTGCTTCAGTTTCGGGGCGAGACATTGCTCAGACGCGCTGCATTGAGCGCGCTCGATGCGGGATGCCGGCCGGTGATCGTGGTGACGGGCGCGAACGCCGAAGCTTCGGGCGAAGCTTTGCGGGGACTTGGCGTGCAGGAAATCGAGAACGAACAATGGGAATCCGGGATTGCCTCTTCCGTGCGCGTCGGCATCGAGACCGTAGTCACGGCAGAGCCACGAGTCAGTGCGGTGGTTCTGATGTTATGCGATCAACCTTTCGTCACACGGGAAACCATTACTGGACTCATCGCGGCCCAGCGCGAAACAGGTTGTGCAATCATTGCTTCGCGTTACGGCGGGAGTTACGGCGCGCCGGCTTTATTTAACAGCGCGCACTTCGTCGAACTTGCCGCGTTGAAAGGCACGGCCGGAGCAAAAGAAGTGATTCAAAAACATCTGGCCAAGGCCCACCTGTTATCTTTTCCCGAAGGCGAGTTCGATGTGGACACGCCCAACGACGTCACGCGCCTGCAGTCGATGTGACTTCAGGTGCGTCGAATGAACAACACGATTGTGTGTGAACTAAGCCGCTGCATCGTCGGCTGCGGCTGCAACACTTGTGTGAATATCATTCTTGCGGTCACGCAGGAAACTCCCGCGACGGTTTGAAAGGACGGCGGCGACTTCGGACATAACGGAGAGCGCGATTTCTTCGGGCGCTTCGCTGCCAATGTCGAGTCCAGCCGGCGCGAACAAGTTTCTGACACCAGCATCAGAATCGAACGGTCGATATTCGCCGAGCCGCGCGATCAACTCGGCATGGCGTTTTCGTGGTCCGAGCAACCCAACATATCGAAGTTGGAACGGCAGGAGACGATCGAGCGCGAGAAGATCGCGACCGAAATTATGAGTCATAACGACGGCGGCGGTCTGCGCATCCGGATGAAAATCCTCCGCCAATTCTGACGGGTGGCCGAATTGCTCGACGACCCAGCCGAGATTTGCGGCGACACGTGTGATCGGCTCGATCTCGGGGCCGGTGCCGAAAAGTAAAAGCCGGACGGGAAGCGGCAACGTATCTATTAAGATACCGGGCCGTTCGGCCAGAAGGGTGTCATAAGGCAGCAACTCGGACCCGAGTGGGTCGTGCCCGAAAGATGTGCGAATTCGGCAAGTCCGCCGGTTCATGAGCAAACGCCCAATGTTCGTGATGAGATTGCCGTTCGATCCTGCCGCCGGAAGCGGCTCGACTAAAATCTTCAAGAGGCCATCGCACCCGTAGAGGCGCTTCGTGTCGAACGCCAACAACACCGGTGAATTTTCCTCGATGACCGCTTTTCCGTGACGAGCAATTTCTTCCTCCAAGCACCCACCACTCAGTACATCTAGAGTGTTGCGATCCGAATCCACTAACATGCGGGCGCCCGGTTTTCGGTAAGTGGAGCCTTCAGTCTGAACAAGCGTGGCGAGCGCCCACGGACGAAATGGATTTTCCGCCACTCGCCTGATGATTTGCTGCAACGCTTTCACGCTTTAGCTCAAGACGGAAGATGTCAGCAGGTTCTCGATCGTCACCGGCAGTTCGCGCACGCGCACGCCCGTGGCGTGGTGAACCGCCGCCGTGATTGCGGCAGCAATGCCGGCCAGTCCGATCTCGCCGATACCGCGGGCGCCCAGTTCGTTAATCTCTTTGTCGGGAAAGTCGAGGAAATGCACGTCGATCGGCGGCACGTCGGCGTTTACCGCCACCATGTAATCGGCGAGGTTGCTGTTGATCGGTGCGCCGTTCTGCGGGTCGTAATGGGTGTGCTCCAAAAGCGCCATGCCGATTCCCATCACGACCGCGCCCTCGATCTGGTTGCGCCCGGCCAGCGGATTAAGAATCCGGCCGGCATCGATGACCGTCACAACGCGGCTCACGCGCAGCCGCACGATCTCCGGTTGCCATGTTACCTCGACGAAGTGACAACCGAACGAATGCGTTGAGAATTTCGGCTTTGGATTACCGAAAGTCGCTTCAGATTTACCGTTGCCAGTAGCCAGATGAATATTGGCGCGGCGAAGCACATCCGCGAATGGCACGCCCTTGGCGGGACCGTCAGCCTTTACAAAGATTCGTCCGCCTTGAAACGCCAAATCGTCCGGCTTGCGCTTTTCGAACTGTGTCCCTGGCGTTGTCGTTGCGATGGTTAGCAGCGATGCGATCGCGTTATCAGCCGCGGCAAAGACGGCCGGCACCATCGACCCGGTCACCATCGAACCGCCCGAAATCGGGCCTTCCGGGAGCGACGTATCGCCAAGCACCACTTCAATTTTATCGAGAGGCACTCCGGTTTTCTCGGAGGCAAGTTGCGCGAGGATCGTGTAGGTGCCGGTGCCGATGTCCTGCGTGCCGGACGCAACGCGGACCGTGCCGTCGTCGCGAAGCTGGACGTTCGCCTCGGCCGGAAAACGCGCCGCGACCCACGCGGCCCCGGCCATTCCCCAGCCGAGCGTCAACCCATCTTGTTTCATGGAGCCGACTTCGGGTTTGCGTTTTGACCAGCCGAACTTTTCCGCGCCAAGGTCGAGACACTCGAGAAAATGACGAGACGAAAACGGAATGCCTAACGACTCATCGATTTTCGGCTCGTTCAGCACGCGGAGTCGCATGGGATCGATCTTGAGCTGATCGGCCAGTTCATTCATGGCCGACTCGGTCGCGTAGAGTCCGGGCACGGCGCCGGGACCGCGCATGGCCGTCGGCGAGCCGACATTTCGCCGGGCGCGGCCAAAGTGCACTCGAAGATTCGGCACACTGTAATGGAACGCCGTCGCCTCACCGCAGTCTTCGTGATAATTATCGAGGATCGCGTGGTGATTGACGTAGTCGTGGTGGAGCGAGACGAGCTTTCCGTCAGCGGTGGCACCAAGGCGCACACGTTGCTGGGTGCGGGGACGATGACCAACCGATTGGAACATCATCTTGCGGCTGACGACGAGTTTGACGGGCTTACTCAGTTTCCGCGCTGCCGCGACGGCGAGAGCACAATGCGTCCAGGGCCATAGCTTGCTGCCGAAACCCGAGCCCACAAATTTGGTGATGACGCGCACGTTCTCTTTCGGCAAGCCGAACATTTGCGCGAGTACTCCCCGTAGATTGAAGATTGCCTGCGACTCCTCGTAAATAGTCAACCGTTCGCCGTCCCAGACCGCCGTCGTCGCCTGCAACTCGATCGGGTTGTGCATCTCGGTGGGCGTGACATAGGTCTGATCGAGCTTAACCGGTGCACTTGCGAAAGCGCTCTCGGCATCCCCGCGCTCGCTTTCCAAACGTTTGGTCGGGGAGAATGTGGTAGCAACCTCTTCGGGCTCGTCGTCGGCTTTGAGGTCAGCATCGACATTGTGTTTTTCCTTGGCGTAGGTCGCCCGAACCGCATCGGCGGCAGCTTTGGCGCTCTCGAATGTGTCTGCTACCGCAAGCGCGATATATTGGCCGTAGTAGCGAACGACATCATCCTCGAACGGCGGGCGGCGCTCATCGACGATACCCTCGAACCCTGGTCCCAGGGCCGATCGCGAGATTTTGCCAATGTTGTCTCGATGAAAAATTGCGCGCACGCCCGGCATTTTTTCGGCGGCGCTGGTGTCGAGTTTCACCACACGACCGCTGGCGATCGTCGCCTCGACCGGAACGGCATACAACATTCCGGGAAAGTGAAAATCAGAGGCATAATGCGCCGCTCCACTTACTTTCAAGGGGCCATCGATACGCGGCGTTTTGCGGCCGATCGGTGATGTTATCGCGGTTTCTTGTGTTGTCGGCATGTTCGGCTACGCGTTAGGCAGGTTGGGTTGCGAGCTTCAACGCGTGAATGAGGCAGCGTTTGGCCAATTCCACCTTGAAGCCATTTTGACTCTGAGGCTTCGCGTCGCGCAACGCCGCGTCAGCCG
Organism: Verrucomicrobiota bacterium; assembly: GCA_040005265.1. Classification (GTDB taxonomy): domain Bacteria; phylum Verrucomicrobiota; class Verrucomicrobiia; order Chthoniobacterales; family UBA10450; genus JBDTZF01. The sequence goes on along the minus strand of JBDTZF010000031.1, from coordinate 13,668 downwards.
CTTTCCGGAAGACGGCTTCGGTTGGTGCCTGGCCCGTTAGTTCACTCTCCGCCTCCGTCGACCTCCAAGGCTTCGTGCCCACTCCACCAAGCGCGATGCGTGCGCGGGTCAATTTTCCGTCTGCCACGGTGACCACCACAGCGGCGGACGCGAGCGCAAATTCGTAGGAAGCGCGGTCGCGCAGTTTTAAATAGAGTGAGCGGCTTCCGGCTGCGGGCGGGGGAAGCGTGACGTGTGTAATCAGGTCGCCCGGCTCCAATACGGTCTCACGTTGCGGAGTGTTTCCGGGCAAAACGTGGAACTCCGCGATCGGAATACTCCGCTCGCCCTTCGTGCCGCGCACGTGAATGGTCGCTTCGAGCGCGGCCATGGCCACATTCATGTCGGATGGATTCGTCGCAATGCAATGTTCGCTGCTGCCGAGGATGGCCAGACCGCGATTTGCTCCAGTGATGGCCGCGCAACCCGAGCCGGGCTCGCGCTTGTTGCAGGGCATATCAGTAGCACGAAAATACATGCACCGGGTGCGCTGGAGCAGATTGCCCGCGGTGGTTGCCATATTTCGAAGTTGCGCCGACGCACCGCTCAAGAGCGCTTCGGAAAGCACCGCGTAATTCTTTTTAACGAGCGGATGAAAAGCGAGATCGGAGTTACGGACGACAGCTCCAATCGTTAGGCCGCCGTCAGGAAGGGTTTCGATCTTATCAAGCGGCAGCCGGTTAATATCGACCAGCGTCTGCGGCTGCTCGACATTCAACTTCATTAAATCAATTAGTGTGGTGCCGCCCCCAATGAACCGAATCTCCGCGCCTTGTTGCGCCGTCGTGGCTTTCGCAGCCGTGGCAATCGCCTGCGCGCTATCGGCGGCCCGCGTGAGAGCAAAAGTTTTCATCCTGATTGCGGCGGCTTGGTCTCTTTCCGGACACTTTGAATTGCAGCGACAATATTCGGGTACGCTCCGCAGCGGCAAATATTGCCGCTCATGAATTCTTTCACGTCCGCATCCTCCGTTCCGCACGGCTCTTTCAAAAGCGCGACCCCCGACATAATCTGCCCGGATGTGCAATAGCCGCATTGGTAGGCATCGCAGGCAACGAACGCCGCCTGCACCGGGTGCAGATTTTCCGGCTGGCCGATGCCCTCGATCGTCGTGATCTCCTCTCCCTCATGCATGGCGGCCAGGCAGAGGCAGGAATTCACGCGCCGCCCTTTGATGTGCACCGTGCATGCACCGCACTGGCCATGATCGCAGCCCTTCTTGGACCCGGTCAGGTGCAAATTCTCGCGAAGGCAATCAAGAAGGGTAGTGCGGGGATCAATGCGCAAATCGTACTTCGTGCCGTTCACGCGAAGCGACACCGGAATGGCATCCTTCGACTCGGATGAGAGCACTTGCTGTTTCCTGGAACCTTCTCCGAACGTAGAAGCGACCGGAGCTGCAGATGCCAGTAAGCTCGCCATTCCTAAACGAGAGAGAAATGTGCGACGGGTAGATTTGCCGAATTCGCAGCGGCCCTGCGTTTCGAGCTTTTCGTCGCTTTCGTTTTGATCGGACATCGAAACCCTCTCCGCATGGAAAATTAGCGACCGTGCCATTCAAGAGCAAGCTAGTTTTCAATACCGACGTATCTCGAATGAAAATCAGGCTGAGAAAACCTCCGCGGGAAACACCGCCCGGTTAAGTCAAAATCACGACAGCGCTTATCGAGTGCTCTCCGACCGAATTTCTACTCGCATGGCAATCATCATATCGGATCGGTTAGGCTGCCATTGATAACCAAATCCGAACGGCAAAGGCACAGGAATATTATGGACGTACTCATCGGCCAAATCCGATTGCCCGTATTGCTTGAACACCTCGATCGGACCTACGTACTGGCCGCAATACCGCATCTCCCATTTTTGCCGCTCGAAAAAGCGAAGCGGAATGCCTGAATCATCCTGCACGATCAGATCGCTGCGTTCGAGCAGAAATTGCCGCACGCGAGAGAATCCGTTTTCATGCATGAGATAGGAAGCCGCTTTTAGCAGGCTTACTCCCCGGCCTTGCTCTTCGCAGAAACGCAAGAGACCTGGCGTTGCCTTGATGCCGTCGTCAGCCAGATCGGTGCAGAAATAGTAAAGAGTCTGAGGCGAGCCGGACGAGCCCGCGAAAGCGATTCGCACCCCGGGGGTTTGACCCGTCTCGCCTTCGCTGAGATTGCCGTCTCGATCAATCGTCACTGGTGTCACTGACTCAATCGTGCAACCCGTCCGCGCCAAAAAGACATAGAGTAAAGGCAGGGTGCCGTTCAGTTGGGTGCGAGCCAAATCTGTTTTCATCTCTTTGGTGATGAAAAAGCTCCAGCTCAGGACCGACTCCAATGATTTTCGGATATTCGCCAGCGCCGGAGGCAGCGCTTCCGGTGACATCATGCTCAAATCCGGGATCGCGCCGACCGGCTCGTTCCCGCAAAGGATGTAAGTGCGCGCATTTGGAAAGAGAGCGTGCGCGTAGAGGAAATCCGGCCCGCTGAACATATAGAACATCGGTCCGCTTTGTTGATAGGCGTTGCCCATAGAGGTTGGCGCCCATGCGGCAATGGCAGAGAGTTGTTGGTCCTGCGTGTGTTTCCACGCGCGATCCAGCTCAACTGAATGCATGAGCCATGGATTCTCGCTCGCGGATTCATCCACCGGAACGGCGGGAACTACCAGGCCAGCCAGATATTTCGCGGTAGTGTCATGTGCCAGTTCGGCCCGGGCGGGATTTTCGGCGCCGTGCAGGAATAAACCGGCAGGCCAAAGCAGAACCCCAAGGATTAATCCCGATTTGATCAGCCATTCCTTTCGCATCGCCTTGCAAATGCTCCGCAAGAGAGACGCGCAACGAGACCACATTGTTCAATAGAGGAACGCGAAATTCGCACCAGTTCACCGAATGGAGCATAACGGCCCAAGCAAGAGGTAAAAAGTAAGAAACGGCGGTTTCGCCGCGGATTGCGATTTCCTGGTCGCTGCTGCTATTATATAAGATGTCTGAATCGAAGGTATGAAAACGAACCTCCTCCCCATTGTTGTCGCGGTGTTGATTAGTTGGTCTCCGGCTACCGCGGTGTTTGCTCAATCGGCCCAGCCCATGATGAAAGCGGCTGTCCTCCACGAACATGGCGGTCCCGAGGTTTTGAAATATGAAGACGCTCCGCGCCCGGAGCCGAAAGATGATGAGGTCCTGGTCCGGGTGATCGCAGCCGGTGTAAACCCGGTGGACTCGTACATACGGCAGGGGATGCGGTCGAAGAGCGGAGCCGATGAGGGCCCGATGATTATCGGGTATGACATTGCCGGCGTGGTGGAAAAAGCGGGGGCCAACGTGAAGGCTTTTAAAGTTGGCGATGCTGTTTATGCCTACCTGGCTATTAAGCGTGGCGGTGGTTACGCGGAGTTCGCGATTGCGAAAGAGGGAGAGATGTCGCTCAAGCCGAAGAACATCGATTTTGAAAAAGCCGCCGCGGTCCCATTGGCGGCGACGACAGCATGGCAAGCGCTCATCGACACGGCGAAGCTCGAGCGGGGACAGACCGTGCTGATTCATGGCGGTTCGGGCGGGGTGGGGTGTTTCGCGATTCAAATTGCCAAAGCGCATGGCGCCAAAGTGATCGCAACCGCTTCGACCGCGAATCAGGATTTGCTAAAGCAACTTGGCGCCGATCAGGCGATCGATTACACGACAACGAAGTTCGAAAATGTCGTTAAAGATGTCGATGTTGTTCTGAACGGAGTTCGTGGCGATACGCTCTCGCCGTCTTACGGCGTGGTGAAAAAGGGCGGCATCATCGTTTCAATCACGGACGAGCCGGATGCGGCTGAATGTGCCAGGCATGGCATTCGCGGTATGCGACTCATGGCGCATCCCGACGCGAAAGTGCTCGAGGAGCTGACGAAGTTGATCGAGGCGAACAAGATCACGCCGATTGTGTCGCAGACTTTTCCATTGATGGACGTTGCCAAGGCCCACCAGCAGATAGAGACGCATCACACACGCGGTAAGATTGTGCTCAAAGTGGCAGAGCGGGAAAAGAAGTGACGAGTGACATGTGAGCGCCGCCGGCGCTTAGGTTCTTGGCATCGCTCGCGGAGCGGCCGATCCAGCCGGAATACTATAGGCCAGGCTTCGGATGTTTGGATTGAACGCTTTGATAGACGCTTTCGATCCACCTCGGGATTGAATTTCCAACCCATTCCCACGATTTCCATTTCTCACCTATCCCCTTTTTCTGGATCTCCGCGAGAGTCTTCCCTTCGGCAATGCCCTGCTCGACCAGCGCAAACGATTCATCGATTACCAACTGCTCTTGCTCCAGCTCTTTGATCCCGATGATTTTCTCGTGACCCGGCACAATTGTTTTGCTCTCGGGCAGGCTGATGAGTTTGTGCAGTGCTTCACGCAATCCGATCAAACTGCCGCCGTGGTCGGAATCGACCCAGGGGAGCACCTTGCCATAATAGATATCACCTATCTCCATTACGTTAGCGTTCGTAAACTTGATGACCGCATCGTCGTCGGTATGAGCGTTTGGATAATGCTCGATCCTGATCTCCTCGCCGTTGAAGTGAAGTGTGATGGTGTCTTTGAATGTCACGCTGGGAAGGGCGGCCTCGGACAATGATTGAATGGTTGAACCGAGCAAAGTTTGCTTCGAGCTCATTAGTTTGCGGGCGTTCTCCTGGCTAATGATTGTCGCACCTTTCCCTAGCGTCTGGTTACCCCCTGTGTGATCACGATGCCAGTGAGTGTTGATGATGTAATTGATCGTTGGATTTGGGCTCTTCAACGCGTCGATGGCTTCCTGAAAGGCAGATGCCAGATTTGGTAATCCGCTATCAACGAGCAACACACCATCGCTGCCAATGAGGACAACGACGTTGCCGGACGGACTCTCTTCCGGCGGCATCAGCAGGTAGAGATTCTCGGCAAGATTTAGCGTCGTGATCTTCGGCTTACTCTCGGCGGATGAATTCTGGAGAAATAATAGAAACGCCGAAAATGTTGCGACGAAAAGAAAAGTTGAGCGCATCGTCATCGTCCTTGTTGGAGATAAAAAGCCTTTCCACCTATTCGTGCAGTGGATAGGCCACATAAGCTAGACGTCGCCCGACGGCGTTTTTGTCTACATCCCGACAAATATTAAAACTGACCAGTGATGTGTGACCCGCCTTCGTCAAGCTACGGCGGGACAAGAGGCCGCGGCGCGACGGGCGGTGACGTGAGTAGCGAGCCGTCACAAGTTGGTCTGGATAAATTTTGGGCTGCCATGCACATCGATTTGGCGCAGGATGGTGTCGCCGGAGTTAATGAATCGATGCGGCGTGCCCGCGGGAATGACGACGATGCCGCCCGCTTTTACCTCGCGCTGTTCATCTCCGACGGTAATGGTGGCGCAGCCTTCAAGCGTGAATGCGACTTCGACGTACGGATGCGTGTGCAAAGGCGGCCCTTGCCCGGGATTGGCCTTGACGATGTAGGCCGAGAAGGGCGCGCCCTGAGTTTCGCCTATGAATTCATACGACATTCCGACAAACGGCAACTGCTCGAGGTTGATGAAGCTCATAATGGAATTTAAGTGATGAGTCACCCGCCTTCGAATTACTTCGGCCTGGCACGCTGTGACCCGCCGTCGCCGAGGCTATGGCGTGGCAGGCCAGTGATAAGAAGGAAAGATGCCGAAAGCGTCCAACGTCGAATGCAGAGTGGAAGCCCGACTTACGCGCCAGCGGCGCTGGCGGCGAGGGCGGTCTGCACTCCGGCGATAGCCATGCCTCCTTCGCCGACCGCGGCAGCGCAACGTTTTACCGAACCGGAGCGGACATCGCCCGCGGCAAAAATATTTGGAAGACTGGTCTCGAGCGGGCCCGGTTGACGTCCGTTTCCTTTCCAAGCCGCCGCATTCAGAACGTCGGAGCCGGTCTTGATAAACCCTTTTTCGTCGCGCTCGATTTCGGGCGGCAGCCATTCGGTGCATGGATTGGCGCCGATCATGGAAAAAATTGCCGGGGTTTGGACAACGCGCCGCTCGCCAGTCTTCTTATTTTCCAGCTCGGCTTCTTCGCACATTTTCCTGCCGGATATTTTGCGAACTTCGGTACAAAACAGAATCTCGATATTCTTCTGCACTTTCACTCGCCGCGAAAGATAGCTCGACATTTTGGATAGATCCTCGCCGCGAACGACTAGCAACACTTTGGCAGCGCCTTCCGAAAGAAACATGGCAGCCTGGCCCGCCGAATTGCCGCTGCCGGCAACGATGACAGTAGCTCCGCGACAAATCTGACCTTCCAATGCGGTCGCCGCGTAATAAACGCCCATGCTTTCAAATTGTTCGCGACCCTCCGCGCTCAAACGGCGGTAGTCAGCGCCGGTTGAGATCAGGAGACTTTTTGATCGCAACACGGCTCCGCAACCGTCGACTTGAAGACAGACGCGGTATTCGTCCTCTTTGTCGTAATGAAGAGAGAGGGCCTGCGACGGCGTGGAAAACTTTGCGCCGAAGCGATACGCCTGAAGCTGAGCAAGCCAGGTCAAATCGCCGCCACTGATTCCGGTGGGGAACCCAAAAAAGTTTTCGATCAAAGAAGAGGAACCAGCCTGGCCACCGGGCGCGTAACTTTCCAGCACGACTGTTTTTAATCCTTCGGATGCTGCGTAAACGGCTGCGGCGAGACCGGCCGGGCCGGCGCCGACAATTGCCAGGTCCGCCATGATTTCGGTTTCGTTTTCGAACGCGAGTGGGCGAAGCAGACCGACCACTTGCGCGACTTCGCGCAATGAAGGCCTGCGCAAAGGAGTGCCAGCCGGCGTAATCAGCACCGGCAGATCGCGATTGGTTAGGTGCAGGCGTTTGGCGAGGGTTTGTCCTTGTTCGCTCTCGAATTCGACGAGCCGGTGCGGAATATGATTTTTGTCGAGGAAATCATCGAGCTGACGCCCTTCACGCGCGCCGCTGGCCACGAGAACGCGGAGTCCGGCAAACTCCCGATCGCGGCGCAGCCGGCGCCGGCGCATGATCAGGGCGTTCACGATGGTCGCGCTAACACCGGGAATTTCGGCAAACGCGCGCCGGAGCTCGGACGCGGGGACGTAGAGTATCTCGCATTCCGGCGAGATCACCCGCGCGCTGGCCAGAGCCGAAGTGCCCTGCAGCATGGCGACATCTCCGACGAAATCGCGCTCGCGCGCGGAGGCGAGGATTTGTTCGGTGCCGTCGCGCTGCTCGAAAGCCTCGATCTCGCCGCGCAAAATAATGGTCAGGCCGAGATCGCGCTGTCCGGCTTTGTAAGCCAGATCGCCACGCTTTAGGACGCGTCGTTCTGCAATTGGCTCAAGCAGAGAAAGCTGGTGATCGTTTAACTTGGGAAAGGCAACGCTTTCCGTGTCCCGATAAAATTGTTCGTCTATTTCTTCGTCCGGCGTCACTTTGCGTACTGTACGCGCTCGAGCGGCCGGTCAAAAAGCCAAATTTCTAACGGTGCCGGAATTGAGAGTCGCGCTCCCCGGTCAGGCATTTCCGATCATGACGATCGGGCCTTCGCGTTTCGGCACACCTCCTTCACGCTCTAGGCTAATGGCGAAGGCTTTGATCTGCGCGACTTCCTGGTCCGGCTTGAACCGGATGCGGGCGACGCCGCTCGCGTCAACATGGATAATGCCGGCATTGACCGGGTCTTTGCGATTTGCGTCCACCGCCCACAGCTGGTAATCCCGGCCCGGCCCGGCTGGCGGCATCTTATCAATCGTGATCACGCCGCTTTGACGATTCGACTCCCAGGCAATCGTAACCTTGGCGTCGGGATGTTCTCCCTTAGGCGATACTAGCGCGACGAGCGTTGCCTGGGCGAGCGGGTCGGCAGCGTGCGCGCTGGCCAATTCCCGTTGCAGGCGCACACGATCGACGGCGAGAATTCCGCAGAAGAGAAGAAAGAGCGCGGCAATGGCCCATGGCAACCAACTGGACGATGTCGATCTTGACGAAGACCCGCTCTGCTTTTCCAGAGCGATTTCGCGCAGGACGCGCTGCCTCAAAGCGGCCGGTGGTTGGTGAGCTGGCGCGCTTCGGCCAAGATCGGCTGCAGCTTCGCGCAACTCGCGCACCATCTCGCGCAGCTCCGGCTCGGCGATCAGCGCCTTTTCGAACGCCGCGTTTTCCTCGGAATTCAGTGCACCGAGAATGAAGAGTGCGGCCTGGTCTTGGAGATCTTCGGAAATCATAAGGCAACGCGCTCCCGTAATTTTAACAAACCCCGCCGAATTCGCGCTTTAATTGTGCCGAGCGGCTGGCCGAGCTTGTCGGCAATCTCGTGATGCGTGAGATCGGCGAAGAACGCCATCTCGATAGCCTGACGTTGATCGGCCGGCAGCTTTTTCAAAATGGTTCGCACACGCATCGCCTCATCGTTCCTATCCAGGGTATCCGACGCGCTTTCCGCTACGGATGCATCAGCAGGCATCTCGTTCGGATCGTCCTCGGTGGGAGAAACGAGCACGCGCAGACGACGGCCACGCGCGCGCAGCCGATCGATCACGCGACTGCGGGCCATGAGCATCGCCCAGCTGAAAACGCTGCTCTGCGAAGCATCGTATTTCGCCGCGCGCCGCCAAATCTGGAGAAAGACGTCCTGCAACGCATCCTGCGCTTCGGTGGCATCGCCTAACATTCGAACGGCGAGCGAATAGAGTGGACCGCTCAGTCGGTCGTATAGCGTGGCGAATGCGCGTTGATCGCCGCCAGCTGCTTGAGCGAGCATTTCCTGATCGAGCTCTTCCTGCGTTGCCACCATCCTCGGCATCGGACTTACCTCAGGGAAGGAGCGCTGACAAGCAGCAACCATTAAATGCGACGATGTCGATCCTACTGGCGCTCTTCGAACTTCAACGCCAGGCCGTTCAGGCAATATCGTAATCCGTCAGGCGCGGGGCCATCATCAAACACATGACCGAGGTGCGCTCCGCAACGGGCGCAGAGAATCTCATCGCGCTCCATTCCCAAGCTGCGGTCTTTCGCCGTCACGATGTTTCCTGGGATAAACGGTTTCGTGAAACTGGGCCAGCCGGTGCCGGATTCAAATTTCCCGTCGCTCGCGAAAAGGGGTGCGCCACATCCGGTGCATCGGAAGACTCCGCGGCGATGTTCGAGCAAGAGCACGGAGGAACACGAGCGCTCCGTTACTTTGCCGCGAAGGATGGCGTATTGCTGCGGAGTTAATTGCGCTTTCCATTCGGCGTCCGACTTCACAACTTTCGGAACTGGCACGAGATCCTGCGCGGTTGGTTTTAATGGTTCGGCGTTTGTTGCGGCGGCGCGTGTTTCCTGCGCGTGCGGCTGTCGCGCAAAATGCACGACGACTACCGCGACTGCCGCGAAGATAACTGCAAACCTGATCATTCGATTTTTCATGAGAGACTTTCCCCGGGGGAACAGAGGCGGGCGGCGTTTTCGCGCGCGCCCGCCATGTTCATTGTCGATCTTGCGATTACGGCATCAACACGGTGTCGATCACATGGATGACTCCGTTAGACTGCATCACATCGGCGACTGTCACTTTGGACATGCCACCTTTGGCATCGGTCAATACGACGGAATCCCCATCCATCTTCGCGGTCAGGGTTTCGCCATTTACCGTTTTGAGTTCGGCCTTGCCGCCGCCGGCTTTGATCTGGGTCGCCAGTTTCTCAGCGGTCACTTTTCCGGAAACGACATGATAGGTCAGGATGCCGGTCAGTTGCTTCTTGTTCTCCGGTTTCACCAACGTATCCACGGTACCGGCGGGCAACTTCTCGAATGCCTCATTAGTGGGAGCGAAGACTGTGAATGGGCCTTTGCTCTCCAGGGTTGTCACCAGGTCTGCAGCTTTCACCGCGGCCACGAGCGTGGTGTGATCTTTCGAGTTCATCGCGTTTTGCACGATGTTCTTGCTCGCATACATCGGCGCGCCGCCGACCATTGGGTTCTCGGCCGCGAACAGCGTTGCGGCTCCAGCTATCGCGACCAGTACCGCGATTGTCATGTTTTTCTTAATCATAGTATTTCGGTTGTTTAACGAACCCTCTCGTGCGCCCGATCATTTGCCGGGTTTGTTATTGCGAGACAGGATCATTGTTGCTGAGCGATCCGCTGGCACCGACCGCATGGATGCAAATATCGCGGAGTTTCTTTAAAGGCGGGGCAACAGCGGGTATCCGAATCCGCCGAACTAGGCTGAACCAGCTAGCAGAGGGAGAGAGCTAATTGAGAGAAAGGGGTGAAATCCTGTAGGTTGTGATCGATGAGCAGGGCGTTCATACGGGAAGATGTCGATCCTCCGGAGCGGAGCGGGAGGAAACGATCGGCTTCCGGACTGCCGCCGGGCACAGTGAATTACATCACAGCGCGCGGCGCTGCGCGGTTGAAAGCTGAGCTGATAAAATTGCGCGACGACTCCCCGAACTCCGAACGAATCGCGGAGATCGAGCGGGTCCTCGGCTCAGTCCAAATCGTCAATCCTCCCGACGCACAATCGGAAAGTGTCTCCTTTGGCGCGACCGTGACAGTGAGCGACGAGAAGGGTAAAACAGAAACGTACACGGTTGTTGGTGTAGACGAACTGGACTCTGTGCCGGACGCGGTGGCCTGGGTTTCGCCAATCGGCAAGGCGCTTCTCGCCGCGGATCTGGGCGATCGCATTCCGCTTGAAGGCGGGCGCACTGCGAAGATTATCAAGATCGAGTGAATTTAGGGTGCAAATGCGCGGGGAAAAAATGTCTGTTATTTCAAGGCCTTATACAATTTGCAGCGCGGAGAATTTTCGGCCTAGCACGGATTGGCTTGGCGTTCTTAGCCATTGATCGAGGATCGTTCCATAGACACTGCGGAAATCGGTGTTGAACTTCAGATCGCCGTGATCGAGATCCGTCAGGCTGGGGTATTTGCCGAACAAGCCAGCTTTCACTTTGCCGCCGAGCACAAACATCGGCGCGGCAGTGCCGTGATCGGTGCCACCATTGGCGTTTTCTGCTACGCGTCGGCCAAATTCGCTAAAGGTCATCAACAATACGCGTTCGAAATTTCCCTGTTGTTTCAAATCGGCAACGAATGCAGCAATCGCCTCACTGAATTGGCCCATCAACCGTTCGTGAGCGTTGATTTGGCCAGCGTGCGTGTCGAAGCCGCCCTGGCTTGCATAATAGACCCGTGTCGGCAATCCGCCGGCGATCATGCGCGCGATAATGTTCAAACTCGCTGCGAGGGGACCCGACGGATACACAACGCTGGATTTATATTTGCGCGCGATCGCCAGAATTTTGTCCGAACTCAGCTGGGCATCGAGGGCGGTCCTCTGCAAAAAATCCAGAGTGCTTAAATCATTTTTGGTTTTGCCGGCAATTGCACCGATCGAAGCACCATCGGTCGCGGGAATGGCTGCTTCTTCGCCACCGCCGCCGGTCTCATTTAGTTGACGGAAGAAAAATTCTTCCGCGCTCATCCGGCCATTATTTGGCTCCGACGATCGGAAACGAAATTGTTCCGGTCTCGAGAACGTAACGCCGGTTGGAATTTTCGCGGCAAACGCCTGCGGAGCTTCTTCGCCGATGGCGACTCCGACCGTTGGATCGGCGCCGGAGCAGCAATTGTCGAAATACCGGCCGAGCCAACCATCATTGAGAGTACGATCGGAATCGGACGCCGTTTGCCAGATTTCAGTGGAGCGAAAATGCGAGCGATTTGGATTTGGATAACCGACGCCTTGAACGAGAGCGAGGTGGCCTTCGTCGAAAAGTGATTTCAGTCCAGTGAGCTTCGAATTCAGCCCAATGTAATCGTTGATCTTGAGAATTTTGTCCGGGGCGAAGCCAAGGCGCGGGCGGGCACGATGGTAAGCATCGTCGGCGTAAGGCACGACCATATTCAGCCCATCATTTCCGCCGGCCATTTGCAGGACGACTAAAATGGTCCCGTCTTTTCCGGTGGCTGTCTGAGTGAGCGCGTCCGCGGCCATGGCATCGAGCGCGAAGAAGGTTTTCTCCAGAAAGACGGGGACTGTCCAGGTAGCGGCGGCGCCGAGCATTGAGGTCCGAAGAAAAGCGCGACGTGTTTGCAAAGTGGTTTTCATGTACGTTAGGCCAATTGAAATTGCGGCGTGCTCATCATTAGATGCACCAGTCCACGCATCGTTTCGTCGCCGGTGTCCGGTTTTCGCGACTCGAGATATTGCACGAACATGCTTGTTTCATTCTCAGACGGACGAGTTTGGAAGAGCCGCGCGCTCAAAAGAGCGACCAGCTCTTTCGGTTTCTCGCGAAGGCCGTCCGGGACGATGTTCTTGATGTTGATCGGGTCGCGGCGGACCTTCGCGGCCATCTCGACACGAGGGCGAAAAGCGACATCGGCGCCTTTTGCTCGGCCAGGCTGATTCATCGGCAACATGGCGTCGCCATTGATCAGATAATTCGCAAAGTTGTAACGAAACAACAAGGTCGAGGTACTAATCCACGCTTTTCCGCCGTCCCAGCCTTTCACATTCGGTGGCGCGAAAAGAATCTGACCCATCTCGCGCATGGCGTTCTGGGCGGCGACCGGCGAAGGCAATTGCGCTTCCAATAACTTGGAGGTTTGAACAATGTATTGCACCGGACTCTTGATTTGTGCGCGCCTCACGCGATCGGAGTAAAAGTCGGCCGAGCCAAAGATTTCACGCAGCACAGGTCGCATCTCGTAATTGTGTGCTCGGATGCTGCTCGCCACCGCATCGACAGTTTGTTGGGACGGATCGTCCTCCACGAAAAAACGCCAGAGTTTTCGGCCGATGAATTGCGCGCAGGCCGGCTTGCTTACGAGAATGTTTATGATGTCGTCGCCATTGAGCGGACCGGATCTGCCCATGAAAGCCTTCGGACCAAGATCCTGCTGTCTCACCGCAAAACGAAATTGCTGCGTCGTCATATCTATCCGGTAACCGGTAAAAGCGCGGGCCGATTCCCGAATGTCCTGCTCGGTATAATTCCCGATCCCGACAGTGAAGAGCTCCATCAGCTCGCGCGCCCAATTTTCGTTCGGATGCTCCCGCTGGCTCTGCTGAAGATCGAGGTAAATCATCATCGCCGGGTCGCGCGACATTTCCCTTACCAGCGTGGCGAAGCTGCCAAAGGCGTTGCGGCGGAGCGTGTCGTTTTGCAACCACATCCAATAGCCGTCTCTCACTTTTTGCACGCTGGTTGCGAAATGGCCGTGCCAGAAAAGGGTCATTTTTTCGAGCAGCGGCGCGGGGCTGTTCATCATTCGCTCAAGCCACCAGCGCCGAAGGTCGAGGACGTTGTCGCCTTCCATCATACGGACCTTGCGCACTTTCTCCTGAAAGTTTCCGCCCTGCTCCTTGGCCGCTCTAACGGCCATGCGTTGCGCCCGAATATTTTGGGCATGGGCCCAGGCCGGCGGCTGCACATTCGCGGCAGCGCTGGTGACATCGACAAGTTCACGCAGGACGACGGCAAGTCCTTTTTTGCGCGCGGCCTCGATTTCCGTCGGCGCCCCGCCGAAAGCGGCGCGGTTCAGAAGGTGCCCCGCAGTTTCGTTATTCCACTCACCGGGGGGCAAAGGAGAGAGCATGCTGATTAAACAAATTCACTTCGGTAAAGTTGCTGGAACTCTTTTGGTCGTG
>JBDTZF010000129.1:0-6913 GCA_040005265.1 Verrucomicrobiota bacterium | reverse complement strand
GATCGACTATGAAGACGTGACCGGAATCAAAGTGCACTCGGAAGTCCGTTACGCAGGTGCGCCGGCCGGCCGCGTAATCGGGATGCGCCATTTGAGCGCCACCGAACGCAACACTTCGCCAAACAAGCGGGACGCCGTCCGGGTGACAATCAATCTCGATGAAAAAATTCCACCTTTGCCGAATGACGTCATGGCAACGCTCAGCGCGGATACGTTGCTTGCGCCAAAGTTTGTGGCGCTCTCAGCCGGGACACCCGGCCGCGCCACGCTGGCCAACAATGGTGTCATCGAAGGCCATCCAGCTTATGGGATCGAACAGATCACGGCGGCGGCGGGGCCGCTAGTGGATCACGCAAACGCTTTGATCGACAACCTGAATGGAGCGATCACGAGCATTAAAGGCAATCTCGGTGAGTTTCTCCCAAAACTCTCGCCGTTGGCCGATGCGCTAAAAACCGACGTCGATGGTCTCCAGAAAGTGGTCGAAAGTTTGGATGGAGTTGCCAAGACGGCGGACACCGTCCTGGGAAGCGCAGACAAATTTGTTGTCGGCACCGACAAGCAGCTTCAAGACCAGTTGAAAGAACTCCACGTGGTCCTTTTGAATCTAAAAGTGATCACGACACACGCGAAGGCCATCACTGAGACGCTGGGAGAGAAACCAAGCCGGCTAATTTTCAGCGGCAAGGCGAACAAACTTACTCCCGAGAGCGAAATCATAAAAAGCCGCGAAGTACTACCGGCGAAGAAACCGTAGCGTGAATTGTTGCGCGCAATCTCCGTCAGAAATTGCTGAGTCGTATAATCAGCTTAGAGTTTATATCGATAGCCTGTGAATACGAAACGAGCGCTGCAAGAGATCCTCACACTCATCATTGTGTTTTCGTTCCTTTCTTCAGCCAAGGCCGATCAGACGCCGGCGTCTGACGCCGCGACCGGCATCGAAGGCGTGATTACGTTCAGTCCCACTCACGGCGGGCCGATTCGACAGGACGAACCGGGCTCCAAAGCCCTTCCGAACATGGAGTTCGTCGTGCAAAACGAAAAAGGCACAGTGGCTTCTTTTACGACCGACGCTCAGGGACAATTTCATATCGCATTGCCAGCAGGGCACTACTCGGTCTCGAGAAAGGGCGGAAGACATCCGATTGAAAAGTATGGGCCATTCGATGTCGATGTTGTGGCCGGGAAAATGACGAAAGTTAGCTGGGATTGCGATTCGGGGATGCGCTAATCGTTCCGCGAAATGCGCAAGGTCAACGTTAATGACATCCGTGAGATGTCCTGGGATTCGCCGAAAGGAAAATTCGCCGGAGCAGGCAGGGAGGTTTCAGAGGCGCTGGGAAAGAATCCGGCCTCGACAGATTTGAGAGATCGTCATCCGTTCGACCTGGAAATTCTCCGCATTCCGCCGGGCAAGAAGCCGTATCCGTATCATTCGCACAGCGCCCAGTGGGAATTATATCACGTCATTTCCGGCAAAGGCATGGTTCGGCACAAAGATGGAACAACCGAGATCGAACCGGCCGATGCATTCCTCTTCAAACCGGATGAACCTCATCAGCTTTCAAACAACGGCGGCGAAGACTTGGTTCTCTACGTCATCGCGGACAATCCGATTGGCGAATCGGGTTATTATCCTGACAGTAAAAAGTGGATTGTCCGTTCACCGGAACGCAGGCTCATGCGCTCTGAAGCGCTAGACTACTTTGATGGCGAAGAATAGCCGCCGAAGCTGACTGCGCACATGGCCAAGATCGATAAAGCCGTATTATTGGCGGCAGGACGAGGAACGCGGATGCGCGAAATGACCGCGGAACTTCCCAAGCCGATGCTGACCGTGCGGGGCAAGCCAGTGTTGCAACATATTGTGGAGGGACTGCGCGACGCAGGGGTGCATCGATTTTTAATTATCGTCGGCTACCGGCCCGAGGCGGTGCAGAATTTCTTCGGAGACGGATCCCGTTACAAGATCGAGATACAATACGCGACCCAGGCCGTTCAGGATGGCACCGGACGCGTGGTCGATTTGGCGCGTAACTTTGTAGAGTATTCGCCTTTTGTATTAAGCTACGGCGACATTCTAGTGGATCCGGCGAATTACAAGAGCCTTGTCGATCTTCCGGAAGATGCCGAAGCAATTGTCAGCGTAAAACGAGGCGAAGACGTCAGCAAAGGCGGCGCAGTTTTCGTGAATGAGCAAAAGGAGCTTGTCGATCTTCAAGAGAAATCGCAGTCAGGCGAACCGACCAGTCCGTGGTATAACGCGGGGATTTACGCGTTTCGACCCAGCATATTCGAATTCACTGCCAAACTGAAGCCATCGCCACGCGGCGAGTATGAATTAACGGACGCCATTCGTGATCTGGCACATTCAGGGAAAAAAATAAAAGTGCTCGAATTGACCGGCGAGTGGGCCGACGTTCGCGATCCGGAAATTCTGGCGCTTTTGAATTCCGGAAGCTAAACGGCTGCTAAGCCGGCTGGCCAGAGCGCGCTCGAGCACGGAGCTCGACAATGCGTTCCCTGATCTGATTGCAACGCATTTGCTCGCGAGCAGCCTCAGCCTGCGACAGGTGTTGTGTCTTGTAAGACGGCCGAGGCGGCCGCAGGCAGGTTTCCACAAAATCATTGGCAACGGCAACGCTGTCGAGCTTCGCACAAGTTGGGACTTTCCCGGCCTCTTCCAACAAATCATCGCGAATGGTGATATATGCATTGATCTCAGCGATCGCGTACTGGGAGGCGACTTCCCCGGTCTCCGTTATGGATTGTCGAAAATTTCTGAACGCGCTAGCCTGGATAAGGGTAAGGGGCCGCGGGGTTGGCAAGTGAGTGGCATGCATGGTTTATATGGCTGATATGGTTTGTATAGTTCATCATAGCAGCTCACATGCCGTCCGGTTGGCCGCCAGCCCATATAGACCCATCGGACATGCCGATCCCGGGCCTCGGTACATTGGCGATCCCAGCCTAACCCCGTAGCCTTATTCCATGAAAATCCCGTTCACGCTCGGTGTCGTCGGGCACACCCGAGCCACGAGATCGGGCCGGAAGCGTCCGGTTCGAAAAACATGGGCCTTTGGATTCACGATCCCGACGGATATCGCTGGGAGCTTAGCGTCCAGGACGGAAAATGAATCTTCCTTAACCCACGCCAGCAGGCATGGGCTCGCGCAACTTACCCTCATCGTCCGGCGAAACCGCGCCTTCGTGGTGAGTGTGACCACTGCGTAGAAACGGAACTCTGTCCAGGACGTGCTCTTGGAACCATTCGAGCCAGAGATAAATCACCGGCGTGATGTAGAGCGTGATGAGCTGAGAAATAATCAAGCCCCCCACGATGACGAGACCAAGGGGGCGCCGTGACGAACCGTCAGCGCCAAAGCCCAACGCAAGAGGAAGGGCTCCCATTAAGGCGGACAGCGTTGTCATAATAATCGGCCGAAACCGTTCGATGCTCGCTTCGTGAATCGCTGAACGGAGATCGTAACCCTCGTCGAGCCGGTGAAGCGCAAAATCGACAATCATGATGCCGTTCTTCTTCACAATGCCCATTAAGAGGAAGAGGCCGATGACCGAGTACAACGAAAGAGTCGAATTAAAGATCCAAAGTGTAAGAAGGCCCCCCACGATGGCGGGAAAAAGCGCGGAAAGCACCGTTATCGGGTGAACGTAGCTCTCATACAGAATTCCAAGAATTACATACATGACAAAAAGCGCGCCGAGGATAAGAAAAGGGAGCGCCTGAAAAAGTTGCTGGAGCACCAGGCCCTCGCCTTGGATTTCGCCTTTGACTGTCGGCGGCAAAGTTTCCGCGGCCGTCTTCTGAATAAAAGCCGTGACATCGCCCAGAGCGACACCGGGCTTGGTGTCGAAGCCGAAGGTGACGCTGGTAAACTGGTTTGTATGATTGACGGATTGGAGACCGACTCGCGTGTCCGTCTTCGTCAACGCGCGAATCGGAATCAACTTTGACGTATCGGATTTAACGTAAAGTTGCTGCAAATTTTCCGGAGTAGACCGCTCGCTGTCTTCAACTTCAAGGATGACCTGATACTGGTCGTCAGCCTGTTTGATCAGGTAAACATAATTTTGGGAATAAGCCGCGCGAAGAAGGCCCTGCAGCTTGGCGGTGGAAACTCCGTAAAGGCTGGCCCGGTCACGATCGATTTCGATGTTGAGATTCGGCGTGCTGCGAAAGAGATCGGGACGCGGTGGCCCAACAAAGCCCGGATAGGCTCGCAATTTTTCTCCCAAGGCGTCAGCCGCGGCATAAACCTCAGCCGGATTGATTCCGCTCAACACGTACGTGTAGCGGCCAAAGTTGCTGCCGGTAGCGCCGACATTAATTTGTAAAACGGGCGACGGATTGAGCGTTGGAAAGATTCCGGGGATGCCGCTGGTAGCCTTGCGCAAGTCGGCTGCCACGGACTCAATGTCGGGTCGATTGCCTGCTTCTTTAAGAAAGAGCACGGTAAAAACGCCGGCAGAGAGTCCGGCGCGCCCGGCCACGGTAAAATATTTATCAATGGCAGGGTTCGCCTGAAGCACGGGATCGAGCTTGTCCTGCAACGCGCGCTGCTGTTGCGGCGAAGCGCCTTCCTGAATAATAAAAAATCCACGGATCACTCCGCTGTCGCCGGTCGGCAGCAGCGTAAAGGGCAAGGCTGTGAAGAAGAACCAGACTCCGATCCCACAAATCACGAGAATGGGTGCGGCGAGCCACCCGTGATCAAGAAACCAGTCGAGAGTGCGACTATAAAAGCCGAGCGTGGGTTGGAAGAAACGGTCGTTCCAACGCTCCATCCAATGCCTTTTGTGTCCCGGCTGCCTCTCGGCAAGCAATCGGGCGCACATCAGCGGCGTCAGCGTCAGCGAAATCAGGCCCGAAGCGAAGATGGCCACAATAATAGTAATGGCGAATTCGCGGAAGATGCGTCCGAGAAGGCCGGGCATGAAAACGAGCGGTATGAAAACGGCCGCCAGAGAGAGCGTCATCGAAAGGATGGTGAAGGAAATTTCGCCGGCGCTATTTAGCGTAGCGCGATAAATGGATTCCCCATGCTGCGCGCGGCGCACGACGTTTTCCAAAAAAACAATCGCGTCGTCGACGAGAAACCCAATGGCCAGCGTCATCGCCATCAACGTGAGGTTGTTGATCGAGTAGTTGAGGGCGTACATTACGGTAACCGTAAGCAGGAGCGAAAGCGGCAGCGCCACGACTGGAATGAGCGTGTCGGCAGCACGGCCGAGAAAAGCGAAGATGACGATGATAACGAGGACAAACGCGATGAAGAGAGTGGTCTCAACATCGGAAACGGAGCGCACAATCGTCTGCGAGCGATCGAACGTAGGAATCAATCGAACTGAGCCGGGTAGTTCTAGACGAAGCTGCGGTACCAGATCCGTCACGGATCTTGCAACCGCGACGGCGTTGGCCCCGGCTTGACGCGAAACAGCCAGCACGATGACCGAGGCGGGCGGGGTAAATCCGCGGGCAAAAAAGTGGCGTGAAAGTCGCTCGTCCTGCACGCCATCGATTACTTTGGCAACATCACGCACGTAAACCGGCGAATTATCCGCTCCGCGCGTGATCATCAGATTGCGATATCCTTCGGCAGTATCGATCTGTCCGTTAGGCCGAAGAACATAAGAGCGTGTCTTGCCGTCGAATTGACCGGCTCCGGAATATGACGTTCCGGCAGTGATGGCCGCGGCCAGATCAGCCATGGTCAGGTTTCGCGCCACCAGCGTCCCGGGATCGGCCTTAATGCGAATCGCGCTTTTAACCCCGTATACCTGAACCTGCGACACACCCGGCAAGATATTAAGCCGCTGTTGAACCTGCGTGGTGGCGTACTTATAGAGGTCGCCATCGGTGAGCGTATCGCTGGTCAACGCGATGTACGTAACCGGCTGATCGTTCGGGTTCGTCTTGGCGAAGGTGGGTGGGCTCGGCAAATCCGACGGCAACTGACCAGTCGCGCGCTGGATGGCGGACTGCACGTCGGTTGCGGCGGAATCGATCGTTTTGGAAAGATCGAATTGCAACGTGATAGAGGTGTTGCCTTGAGTGCTTGAACTGGTGCTTAGGGTGAGACCGGGAATTTGTGTGAACTGCTTCTCCAGCGGCGTCGCAATCGTATTCGCCATCGTTTCGGGATTGGCGCCTGGATAGGAGGCGTTGACCTGAATAATCGGGTAATCGACGGCCGGAAGATCGTTCACCGCGAGTTGCTGATAGGTGATGATGCCGAAGACGACAATCGACAGGGTCAGCAACGTCGTCATGACGGGCCGCCTAATAAATGGCTCCGACAATCCGGATGAAAACTGGGCCAGCTTGGCTGCCGGCGTCGACCTGCTCTCCTTCGATTTCAGGCGATGCTGCGATTTCGACCCACCGTAGACCGGCGCGCCGTTTCCATCCGGCAAATGCTCGCCCGAGTTCGGCTCGCCGTTATCTCCCGAATCAATCATGGAAATTTCAGTTTAGCCCGGCGTTACTGGCTGCGCTCGATCCATCGTGCGGCGTCTCAATCGGTTGTGCGACTACCTTTGTTCCAGGCGCCAGTTGGAGCTGTCCGGAGATCACAACCGTCTCGCCTGCTTTCAAACCATCGCTAATAACCATGAGATCTCCCTGCCTTTGACCAGGTTTGACCGGGCGAAGTTCAAGCGTTGAATCCGATTTTACGACAAAAACATATGGACCGTTCTGGCTGATCTGAACAGCGCTGCTCGGAACCAATGTGGCTTCCTTAAGAACGTCGAGAATTAATCGGACTCGCACAAACTGCGAGGGCCAGAGTGCGCGATCCGGATTTGGCGTGACCCCGCGGGCTTTTACCGTCCCGATCCCCGGCTGCACGGAGTTGTCGATGAAATAGAGATCGCCCGTCCGGGGCGG
>JBDTZF010000030.1:0-23075 GCA_040005265.1 Verrucomicrobiota bacterium | reverse complement strand
CAAATCGTCGCGGGCTTCGACGCGCTTCAGCACCGCTTGAAACGCATTGATCAACTGGAAAATCCCAACCTCCTCCAGGCGCAGGGGTCCGTCGCTGATCGGCGACGCGGTTCCCTCCCTGGCGAAGATGCGTTCTTGTTCGAGCTCGCGAAGATGCAATTGTCCCGCGGCTTCCTTGAATTTCTTGTATTCGATCAGTTGGCGGATCAAATCCCAGCGCGGGTCGTCCTCGTCTGCGTCTTCATCAGGCGGTCGTTGATCGGCCGGCAGGAGGCTTCGGCTCTTAATATAGATGAGATTGGCCGCCATGACGATGAACTCGCCGGCAAGGTCCATGTTCAGTTCTTTGAAGGCCTGAATATATTCGAGGTACTGCCGGGTGATTCGTTCGATGGAAATGTCATAGATGTCGATCTCATCGCGCTTGATGAGATAAAGAAGGAGGTCGAGCGGCCCTTCGAAAATCTCCAGCTTAACCTTGTAATCGGCTTCCATGCGTCGCGCCCGACTTTAAGCAACGGGAGTTCGATGTCGATCTTGCAGAAAGCAGAAGCTCAGTCCAACGCGTTTCGATGGACCCAGACGCTATTTACGATTCCCAGGCCGAACATGATCATGAGGACAAATGAACCGCTGTAACTGATTAGCGGCAGTGGCACGCCGGTAATTGGCAACATCGAGATCGTCATTCCGACGTTCTGAAAGACGTGCGTGAAAATGAGAGCGGTGATGCCAATGACGAGAAGCAAACCAAACTGATCCTCGATAAAGAAAGCAACGAAAAGACAAGTCACGAGCAGCAAGGCGAACGCGCCGAGAAGAAACATTCCCCCTACAAATCCCCATTGCTCACCGATCGCGGAGAAAATGTAATCGTTGTGAACGGCGGTGGACGGAAGGAAGCCGAGTTCGATTTGCGTGTTTGGTGCCTTGAATCCCTTGCCCGCCCAGCCACCAGACCCAATGGCGATGAGCGATTGATTGATGGCCCAGGCGGATCCTTGTTTATCAATCGTCGGATCGAGGAACGCAGTGATACGCTGCTGCTGATACGGTTTCAGACCCAAATTGATGGCGATCGGAATAAAGGCGACGGCGATGAGAAGGATGCAAACCATGTAGCGCAGTGGGAGCCCAGCGACGAACAACAGCGCCAATAGGACTGGTCCCCAAATAATCGTTTCACCAAGGTCGGGCTGCATCAAGATCAACAGACAAGGCGCACCGGCGATAGCGCCGCACAACAGCAACCGAAACATCGGGTGCATCTCCCTAAACTGACTGAGAAACAACGCGAGCACCATGATGCCAGCCACGACTGCAAGCTGCGCCGGCTGAAAGTTGATCGGCCCCAGATGCAGCCAGCTGCGCGCCCCGTAAACTTTAGTGCCCATGAACTTGGTCAGAATCAAGAAGAAGATGCCGCCCAGGTACATCGGAAGAGCTCCCCAGCGAATCCAGCGATAGTCGATCAGGCTTGTGATCATGAATGCGAAGAAGCCGACCACCACCCAATTGGCCTGCTTGCGCCAGAACTCCGCAGCGACCGGGTCCTGGCGCATGTACGTCGCGCTGTAGATGGCGATCACTCCGAAGACGGCGAGCGACATCATGACAAGAAAAAGCATCCAATTAAGGCCCAGCAATTTTCGAAGAAACGGCGTCATGTCGATCTAGTTTCGCAGCGGAAAATTATACGCATACTGCTGTCCCTGTCATGTCGCGTGTAGCGACGCCTTTCGCGAATGGCTGGTGACGATGCGGCCATCCTTCATCTCGTGGATCCAATCGCATGCTTCGGCAATGGCCGGGTTATGCGTGGCAAGTAGCAGCGCTTTCTCCCCTTGCTGAACAATTTTTTGAAGCAACTCAAATGCGCGCTCTGAATTGGCCGTATCGAGATTACCGGTCGGCTCATCAGCGAGAATGACTCGTGGATCGTTAGCGAGAGCGCGGGCGATGGCTACGCGCTGTTGCTCGCCGCCGGAAAGATGCCGGCTCGGTCGCCGTCGTTTCTGCCCCAGTCCGACTGCGTCCAAAAGAATTCCAGCGCGCTCGCGCATTTTCTCCTCGGAAAGCCGCGCCAGTTTGCGCATCGGGATCATCACGTTTTCTTCCGCCGTGAAATCCTCCATTAAGAAGTGGAATTGAAATATGAAGCCGATGGACTCGCTGCGTTTGCGAGCGAGCGCGTCGTCACTCAAATCCGACACCATCTCGGAGGCGATTGAGACTTGGCCGGCGTCGGGCGAGTCGAGCAGGCCAAGAATATAAAGCAGGGTACTCTTGCCGCACCCGGAAGGGCCGACGACGGCATGGATGCTACCCGGTTCCAGATCGATGGAAACGCCACGCAAGGCGTGCACGCGTTCCTCTTCCTCGCCCAGGAACCGTTCGAGGTTGCGGCAACTGAGACAGCTCTCGCCGTTCATACGCTGGATCCGCGCAACGTAACCACCGGCGGGAGCTCGGCGGCGCGGCGGGCCGGGACGTAACTCGCAATGAACACAGCGAGGATCGCGAGCAAAGTCGCCCAAAAATAATGCCGCCAATCCCACGTGACCAGAAAGTGATTGGCATAGAGCAATCCACGAATCCGAATCGGGATATGTGAAATTCCAAGCGTCATTAGGGCACCAAGCAAGCAGCCGAAGAACGATCCTGCCGCGGCGATCAACGCCCCCTGCCATAAGAAAATGGCGCTGATGTCGATCCGCCGGTAGCCCATCGAACGCAAGATCGCGATCTCTTTTACCTTGGCCAGGACCGACATGGTCAGGACGTTGAAAATTCCAAAACCGGCCAGCAAAATAATCAATGAGACCGTCACTGCCGCCGACACGCGCAAGGTGAGAAAAAGTTGCAAGGTCGATTCTTCGCGTTCCTGCCAACTTGCTGTGTCGTGTTGAAATAGTTGTTCGAAATGAGCGGCCAGGGCCGGCGCGCGATTCGGATCGCGCAGCTTGTAAATGATGCTCGATGCGCCAAATGGCCTTTGCAGCAGCATCTGGGCGACGCGCGCGTGCCCGTAAACGCGTGTCGAATCGATGGCACCCACGCCGGCGCGCGCAATTGCAGCGACAGTGAACCGCCAGTACTCACCGCCAGGAGAGAGCAATTGCACTGTGTCGCCGATTCCGGCGTTAAGCGTTTCCGCAAGGCGCGAGCCTAAAATTACTGAACTCGTGTTGTTTTTAAAGTCGTCGTATTTCCCCTGGACCAGTTGTCGCAACAGATCGGTGGTTTGCACATGAAGCGCCGGCTCGATTCCAAAAAGATCGACAGTGGCGTTCTCAAAGCCGGCCCGCGCGCTCAGGGTGCCGCGCAAAATCGGAGAACAGGAAACCACGTTTGAGAACTGCCGGCTCACACGCATGATTTCGTTCGCGTTGGTGATGCCGTCGAAATAAACGCGGCGATGCGCGCTCGAACCTCGCGCTTGGACACTCAGTGCTTCGTAGCGCGGCCGGAAACGGGAACGAATTACCAGCGCGCCGTTGCTACCGATGGTCGAATCGATGAAGTATTGAGAGAATCCCTGCGTCTGCGCTTGCGTGCCGATGAAAATCGCCACGCCGAAGACGACACCGGTCAGGCTGAGAAGTAGCGCCCGTTTGCGATGCGTTAAAAATCGCAGCGCTATGTAGAGCGTTGGCGTCACGGCTTCTTTTTGGCGCGTGACAGGTCAATCCTGTTTTGCCGGATCGGTTGACCCGACCTAAATTTATCCAGGTCCGAAACAATCACGTGATCGCCTTCGGAAAGGCCGCTCATCGCTTCCGCGAAATCCAGTGTCCGGTACCCGACCGTGACCGTGCGTCGCCGGACAATATTTTGTTTTACCACCAATGCCTGATCGACCAGCAATGCGCGCGTGGGCACGAGCAATACATTTTCGTGCGTGCCGGTAATGATATTCATCTCACCTGTCATCCCGGTCATAAGGTTGTCGGGCGATTGTTCCATCTCGAGAACGACGGTGTAACGCTGGGTCGTGGGGTCGGCCGCCGGTTGAATGGAAGCGACGCGGGCTGCGAACGTCCGCATTCGATAGGCGTATAACTGCACCTTGGCGTTCATTCCCGGCTTCACTTCGCCCACGTCCTCTTCGTTTACTTCGCCGCGGACGTAAGTCTTGCGCGATGAAACGGTGAAAAGTTCGTTGCCCGCCGCAACGACTTCGCCATCGATGGTTTGGACGTTGGTCAGAAGTCCGTCCATCGGCGAACGGATTTCGGAGTTCTTCATTTGGGCCTCGAGCTTTTTCCGTGTCTCATTGAGGGACTCGAGATTCCGATCTCGCTCGATCCGTTCCGTTTCAACCAAGCCGCGCAAACGGTTCACTTCCGTCTTCGCTTTTTCGAACTCGACGGCCGGCACGTTGCCCGACGCCACCACCTTCTCGATGCGATGCAGGTTGTCCTCCGCGGCCTTTAGCAACTCTTCGGATGGCAGCGGTAACTTGGCTCGCTCCCGGGCCGCTTCCAAATCCGAAACGGCCTGTTTTAACTGCCGGGAAGTGATCTCGTCGGCGATGGTGGCCAGCAACTGGCCTTTCTCTACTTTACTGCCAATCGCCCCGCGCCCGGCTGCGAACGCCTCCGCCAGTTGAATAAATCCCGAGTTCTGTGCCCGGACGTGCACCAGAAAAGCCGGCTCGATTCGCACCGTGCCGTAAACGGCCGAAATAGCAGTGCCCTTGTGCACCGTGGCCACTTCGGCCACCGGCATCATTAAGTAATACGCCACAGCGAAAAGGAGCACCAGCGCCGCTGCACCACCCCACAAAATCTTCTTTGACTCCGGCAATTTCAAACTGCTGAACTAATGCACGTTTTGGGCGGTGTCTTCGGAAAATTGAAAATAACGCCCGGTAGCGAGGTCCCACTCGGCCAGAGCGACGTTGTACTGGAAAGCGGCGCCGAGGAGTCCGCTCCGGGTCCCAAGATAACCGCTTTGGGTGAGTCGGTACTCGAGCTGTGAGGTGAGTCCGTCGGCCATGTTCTCCTGCACGATGCGCGTGCTCTCATCCGCGGCGGCCGTAGCCGAGGCGAGCGATTTCTGGCGAGCCTCGATCGATTCCAAATTGTTGTGAACGCGCATGAGCTCGCGACTCACATTCATTTCCAATTTCTTCAACGCGATCTCGTTTATCTCCCGCGTTGCCCGTTGTTTTCTTACGGCACCAGTCACTTTGCCGTTGTCGATCACGCGCCAAGTGTATCCTGGACCACCGCGAATTTCAGACGAGATAAAATCATCCGTGCGGCGGGTAGAACCTTCGCTGTGAATCCCAGTAACCGGAATGTAATGACCGGAAACATTGGCCGCCAGCAACGGGTAATAACCGGCCTCGATGATGCGCTGATCCTCGTTCGCAGCCCGGACCATCAGGCGCGCCAGCTTCAAGTCCGCGCGCCGCTCCAGCGCCGCTGTCGTTTCTGAATTAAGATCGACAGCCATCGGCTTGAATTGCAATTCGCCTTCCGGTTCCGGCAACCTTGCGTCTGGACCGAGATCGACGCCCATTGCCCGCGCCAGAATTAGTTGGGCTTCGGCATAAGCGCGACGAGCGACCTCGATCTGCGGATCCAATTCGCGCGCCTGGACTGTGGCTCCAGCCAAAGCGCTGCGGTCGATCAACCCCGCCGAGTAGCGATCGTTCTGGCTCACGACATTTTCTTCGAGCCGTTGGCGCTGATCTGCGCGCACTGCTTGCAACGAACGATTGTAAAGCGCCGTGTAAAACGCCAGGCGCGCCGCATGAAGCTGCTCCACCACTGCGACATTGAGCTGCTGCCGCGCGATCAGAAGATCGACATCTCCGCGACGGAGCGACGCCGGAATAGCGGCGTTAAACAAGGGCTGACCAAAGGCTCCGCGAGCAAATCCGAAAAGCTTGGTGCTTTCGCCGGCCCTCTTCCCACCTTGAAGGCCGCCTGGCAAACCGAGCCGTGCGCCGGGCCACATGATTGAACGCAGGATCAGCCGCTGGCCTGCCGCTAATTCAAGATTCGATTTCGCCTCCTGGATTGCCGGATTCTTATCCAGCGTGGCTTGCATAGCGTTCTCGAGCGTAACGGCATTGGTTGTTTGCGCGCCGCAAACCACCATTAAAAGGAGAAGCCAACGCCCAGGTGGATCGAGCAGTCCCTTGCTCGATGTCAAAGCTAGGCGGCGAAGCCGCACATTTGTTAGCATCGCCCGACGGAGCGGTCGATCCACCGATGCAAAATTTCTTTGCGCGCCTTGTCTCATCGCACGGTTAACTTCTTCGGCGGTCGCGCCACATCGGCTGCCCGCGTTTCACCGCTCTTTTTCTTCGAAACGTTTTTGACCTTAGGCTCAACATCGAGCGCATCCGGTTGATTGGCACAGGCGCGAGCGAGCCGCGCTAACGCCACGTTGTGTAAATAGATTGCGCTCAATCGAGTCGTCCGCGTCCGGGTGACATCGGATGCTGCCTGCAAAATATCGAGCTGTGTTCCGAGCCCCGCTCCAAGATTGGTCTTCGCGATCTCAAGAGATTCATCCGCCGTCTGGACATTTTTTGTCTCTGTTTCCAGCACCCGCGTCGCTTGGTCGAGATCAGCAAACGCGCTGCGAACTTCGGCCGCAACTCCGCGCCGGGCAGCTTCAAGGGCCTGGACCGCAGCTTCGCGACGCGCGCGGGTCGCTTGCAACCGCCCCTTGGTGGCAAAGCCATCGAACACGTGCCAGTTCGCATTAATCCCGACCAGATAACCATGGTTGAACTCCTGGCCCACCGCCGGGTCGCGTTCGTTGTACACTTCGTAACCCGAGAAAAACTGCACCTGCGGCCGAAGCTCACTTTGCTCCAATGTGTATTGTCGATCCTGAATCTGGACGTCTTTCTCGCGCGCTTTGATTTCAGGTCGATTGGCTTCGGCTCGCCCCAGACACTCATTTAAGTCGGGATGGCGAGGGCGGTACTGCAACTGGCCCGAAATTTCGAAGGGCGCTCCTTCGACATCGGACTGAAAGTCGATCCCGCAAAGTTCGCCCAGTCGCAGGTAGGAATTTTTCAACTGGGTTTGGGCATTGATCAACTCCGGCCGCTCATTGGCCAAGGCGACTTCGGCGCGGCGAACATTCAACGTTCCCACAATGCCGGCGTTCAGCCTTTCCTCCTGACTCTTGAGTTCCTCTTCCAAAACGCGGACCGAATCTTCGCGCACGCGAACCTTGGCCCGATTCAAGAGCAAATCATTAAACGCGATCCGGACCTCCATCACCACGCGATTGGTGATTTCCTGGAACTGGAGGTCCTGCTTTTCGATGTTCAATCGGGCAATCGCCACCTGGCTAGTGACCGCGCCGCCGGTGTAAAGGTTCTGCAACAATCGCAACGAAGTGCTGTAATCCTCGTCCCTAAGACTGGTTTGCTGCTGGTGCTCGCGTTTATCGATCAACCCCGTCGAAATGACCGCGGGAAGAAATCCGGCCCGCGCGGCAACCAAGTCGCCCCGAGCGGCTTCGATGTTCTTGCGCGCAATGGCAATCTCGCTATTCTGCGCTTGCGCCAGACCGACCGCTTGCTCAATGTTGTAGGTGGGCTTGGCCGCCTGCGACGCAGTCGTCGACGCCAGGACGACGAGCACCGCAATGACCCATAACTCCAAACGCATTTAGCTTATCTCCTCACCAAGGTCGGCCTTTTTCAATCAAAATCCCTCTGGCTTTTATGGTTATATCAGTTCTTGCACCTCGGCCTTACCCAGAGCAGACTCCGTCTTTTTTGAGGACCAAACCTCAATAAATTGCTCTAACTTGATTCTTGCACCCCTTGTCCTCACACGGCTAGCCTTAGCAACCTTAACCCCGAAATGAGAAAAATTAGAATCGCAATTGTTGGCGTCGGAAATTGCGCCAGTTCACTCGTCCAAGGAATCAATTTCTACAACGGCGCCTCCCCCAACGGCACCAGCGTCGGCCTGATGCACCGCCAGATCGGCTCCTACAGGCCAAGCGACATCGAAGTCGTGGCTGCGTTCGACATCGACCGGCGCAAAGTCGGCCTCGATGTCAGCCGCGCCATCTTCTCGCCTCCCAACTGCACCAAGGTCTTCTGCGACAAGGTCAAACTCACCGGCGCCATCGTGAAAATGGGCTGCGTATTCGACAGTTACGCCTCGCACATGGCCGACCAAGACCCGCTCCGGACCTTTCTTCCATTGGAAAAGGAATCGACCCGCGAAGACATCATCGCCGAGCTCAAGAATTCCTCGGCTGAAATGATGGTCAACTATTTGCCTGTCGGTTCCGAGGAAGCGACCCGGTTTTACGCCAGTTGCGCCCTCGAGGCAGGGCTTGGTTTCGTCAATAATATTCCCGTCTTCATCGCCAGCGATCCGGTCTGGGCGAAGAAATTCGCCGACAAAAATCTCCCGCTCATCGGTGACGACATCAAAGCGCAGCTCGGCGCCACCATTTTGCACCGGACCATTGTCGATCTTTTCCGCAAACGCGGAGTGAAGGTCGAGCGCACCTATCAATTGAACACCGGGGGCAACACCGATTTCCTGAACATGCTCAACCGCGAGCGGCTCGCCTCCAAGAAAACATCCAAGACGGAGGCCGTGCAATCAGTCATGGGCGAGCGCCTCGCCGATGAAAACATTCACATCGGCCCGAGTGATTACGTTCCTTGGCAACTCGACAACAAAGTCGCCTTTATTCGCGTCGAAGGCCGCCTCTTCGGCAATGTCTCGATGGAACTCGACGTCAAACTTTCAGTCGAAGATTCGCCCAACTCCGCCGGCATCGCCATCGACTCGATCCGCTGCTGCAAGCTCGCGCTCGATCGCGGGATCGGCGGCGTGCTCCATTCCCCGTCCGCCTTCTTCTCCAAGCATCCGCCCGTCCAGATGACCGACGACGAAGCCCACCGCTGCGTCGAACAATTCATCCGCGGCGAGCGCGAGAGCTGAGCTACAGAAGTGTTTAAGAGAGGCTGGAGCGTATGCAATGCGCACTGTGCCGGTCGATAACAAACCCGCGAGGGTTCTTGGTTGGGGTGCGTTCGCTCTTACTCATCGCAGTGACAGTCATCTGCAGCGGATGTTGCAGCTACTGGCACAACCATCGAATTATTACTTCCTCAACAGGCCAGAAGTTTTGCTCTCGTCATCGAATCCAGCTCGTCACCGTCCGTGGCTTTGGGACCATGGACTATGCACCAGGACCGCGTCGAGTGGTCACGCTTGTTCACACATGGGGTCTGCAAGCGCGGCGAGAAGAATGCAATCCGAATCACATTCCTCGTGACCAGGCGCTTCATCGCAGCAGAGACAAACCCCTTTCCACTCTTGTGACCTACTGCCCAAAGTGCGAAGACGCTACGTGGCTCACGGAAGAAGAAGCCCAGCAGATGTTTCGGAAGAAATGACGATCCAATTTCACTCCGTAGTCGGCGTTTCTAATTCGCCACGATTTCCGCTGCGACGTCTGACTGAGGTAAATTCCTGAGTCGCTCCCATTCGCCAGCAAGCTCGTCGGCGTCGTAAACGACGAACTGTCCCGTGGACGTAAAATAGATTCCAACCTCAACCCCGGAAGCGTTAGGAGTCATTTCGGTAACGGCTTTCCAATACGCTGCGATCTGCGGGCGGTATTGCGCACGCAAGATGTCGATCTTATCGGGTGTGATCCGGTTCGTTTTCCAATCGAGAATGAGCCATTTCTTTTTCTCCGGCTCGAACAGCGCAAAATCGACAATTCCTTCCAGACATCTTTCGCCAGTCCGGTCGAAGACTCGCCGTGGAGAGCTCGGACCGTCCATTCGCCAGAAGAACGGCATCTCCGTGTGAACGATCGAAGTGCCGCCATTCGCGAAATGCGAAGCAAAATCCGAAAGATTGGAAATTTTCTCTCTCAACAACTTCCATTCTCGCGCTGAGCGCGCCATGTCCGGTGAGTTTCCATGCGCCGCGGCAAAAATCTCGTCCCAGGACGATGCATCGGCGCTCCACGGAATCTGTTGAACAAAGTCGTGCCACCAAACGCCGTAGCGCGTGGCGGGATTCTCAATGCGCGGCGGACGGAGCTCCGGTTCGACTTCGATCCAGACGTCCGTGCTCTCCACGGGCGGGCCCTCCTCTTCGGGTGCAAACTTGCTCGGGCTTACCGTGTGAATGAAGCGCGCGGCGCACTGGCGGGCGTTATCGATCCAACCGGTTTCTCTCCGTTCAAGATTGTTGTAAACCTGCTCGACCGGAACTGCTTCCTGACGCGTGCTCGTCTCAACACACTCTCGCGCCTCACTCGAAAGTGCAGCGACGACGTTGCCGTTGCATTCGTTGGCATCGGCGCGCAACCACTTGATCTGCGTATCCGAGTGAAATTGACCCTTCGCGGTAAGAAAGAAATCCCGGTCGAAGGCGAGGACGAGCGTGTGCTTCGCCCGGGTTAACGCCACGTACAGCAGCCGCTCCATTTCCTGCCGGTCCGTTTGCTTCACGCTCTCTTTGAATTCCTCAAAGTCGGTTTGATCGAACAGAATTTGCGGTCCGTTTGTCTCCACGCCGCTGATCACGTACGGGTAGCGGGGAGAATGGGCCCCCACCTTCCGGGTCAGGAACGGGACGATCACCGCCTGCCACTCCGAGCCTTTGGCCTTGTGCGCGGTGATCAGTTGAATCGCATCCCCTGATGATGGATGCGTTTCGCGAACAGCGTGGAACTTCGTGCGCAGATTTTGCGCAAAGTCCGACAACGAAAGACCCCGCGCCTCCTCCGCCGCCGCGGTGCTGAGCAGATTATCCAGTTCCGAACAAAGGCCGCCGAATTCCGCAGCCGGAAGCGAGCGAAGCCTCTCCCGTAATTGGGTGGTCCTGACCATTTCCTGCACCGCGCTGAACAACGGCTGTAGCGTGATCGCTTCGCGAATCCGGACGAGCCGATTCAATGTGTCCGGCACGGTCCCGCGACCACTAATTTTCTCGGCGATCTGAAATCGTGGGCCGTCGCCTTGTGAGAATCGGGCGAGATCGTCATCCGAAAGACCAAAAATCTCGCGCAACACACCGACGATTTCGTAGCTCGCGTTCGGATCGATCATGATGGCAAGCAACGCCGTCAACCAGGCGTAAGCCGGGCTCTCCGATTCTCGATCGCTCTCCGATTGAACTTCCACGGGAAGATCGACATCGAGTAAAGCGTCGCGCAATGGACGCAACCACGCTTTTCTTGGGCAGAGGATCGCAACGTTCCTCCACGATTCCGCGCGCAATTTTTTTAGGCCCGTGGCGCCCACCCAGGCGGCCAACTCTCTAGCTTCCAACGCTGCGCGCTGTGCTTCATTTGCCTCGAAATCGACATCACAACCGAAGTCGAATCGGATCACCTGACCAGGCAAAACGTCCGGACGCGGATTCAGTTCCACGAACGCAACCTGTCCATCCTGATTATTTAGAATTTCGCCAAATGTTTGATTCACGAATTCGAGCTGTGTCTGATCGAGACGAAATGTGACCGAAAATTTCACTTCCTCGGCCGCGCCAGTCTCGACTAGCGATTCGTGAAGCACGCGGTAACGCGCGAGGTCGGCCGGATCCCGATAGATCGATTGCTGAAAGTCGCCCACCATGGAGAACTGCCCGGGACGCGGTGGTGATTTATGATCTTCGGCCCAAATACCGGCGGCCTCGGGCGGCCGCGTGATTTCCAGAAGCACGAAGAATTGCTGGGGATCGGTGTCCTGCGCTTCATCGAGAATTACGCGATAATTTTTTTCGCGAATGCGCCGCGCCACGTCAGGCAGTCGCATTAATTCGGCGGCCAGCGCGATCTGGTCACGATACGTCACCAGCCCGCGCTCGAGCCGAAAGTCGCGATAATCGCGCTGCACCTCGGAAGCCGCGCAAAGTGCGCAAGCGTTAACCCATTCGCGCAACGGTCGGAACGCCTCGCGCCACAGAGGAACGAAATCGCGAGTTGAGGTTGCGCACCTTGGCCAGGGCGCAAGCTCGTCCGTGTCGCGCCAGCGCTTCTCCCATCGCTTCAGTTCGGCCTGCGCTTTCGAGATGTTTGTCGCGCCTTTGGGTCGGGCGGCGTAGACCTTGGCAAAGGTCGTATCGGGGCATGGCGTCGCCGGCTGCGCGCCGGCAAGATCGACATCGGCATTGCGCGCGAGTTCCATCAGATGCCGAACCCGGACATGGCGCAACAGCACCCGGCGATTCTCCTCACTCAACGAACAACCGATGGTCGTGTATTGCTGAACGAACTGGTTCCACAAATCGTCATCGTCGGTGATCAGCTCAAGCGTTGCAGGAAGGCCGAGATGGTGGCCGTGCGCCGCGAGCAGTTTCACACAGAAGCTATGAATCGTTCCAAAAAACGCGCGATTGAACGCTTCAATGACGTCGAGCGAAAGACCAGCCTCCAGGATTTGCTGGCGAGTTCGCTGCTGCATCTCGTCCGCCGCACGGTTCGTATAGGTGACAACGACAAGCTGCGGTAACCACTCCAACGCATGCTGGCTCGTGGCGATTTCTACGATGCGGTCGGTAATCGAACGAGTTTTTCCGGAACCGGCCGCGGCAATAACGGAAAAATTCCGATCCATTTCGCTGGCAAACCGTCGTCGAGCGTCGTGATCCGCGGTCGTCATGTCGTGTCCTGTCCGATTTCAAAAAGCGCCAGAGCACTAGCGCACTCCAAAACGTGACCGCCCTTATGAGCAAACTTTTCACGCTTGCGTCTTGAAGTGCGGCGGTGCTCCGCCGCTTTGGACCCCATTGTAACCGCGCTCACCAGCTTTCCTCCGGTTCAGTTGCCAAAGCTGGATGCGTGATCCCCCATTTTTCCCGTAAGCGATCGGGATCGACGGCCACCGTAGCCAGCGGATATGGCCGGGAAAATCCGAATTCGCTACGAATGGCGCCGAGCATGCCAAACACGCCGGTCTCCTGCATTCGTTGCAACTCGTCCCAGAAATCCTTCTGGGCGAGCGCATGCTCGAGAGTGAATTGCGGCTCGAGTTCATCAGCCAGCCCGAGCAACGTGAGCTTGACGGTCAACGCCCCCAACGCATGTGCCGCCAGCGCGTAAAGCGCGAGTTGCACGCCTTTGCCTTTGACCAGCTGCTTGCGCAATTTTTCCTCGTGCGACTTGCTCTTTCTCAGTTCCCAAACTTTGAAGCCGACCTGTCGTCCTGTTTTGTAATCAATGATCCACAAATCTGAAAACCCGAGGCGCGATTGATTGCGTTCGCCTCTGGCCAAAATCACATCGATCCGGCCACGGACGCGCAACGACCTCCCTTCGCCTAACGGGATCTCCGTTGGTGAGTCCAACGACCATTCCGGCGCCATGTGGGACCAATCATCGGCCAGGCCGCCCAAATTCGCCGCCAGGCAATCGGCAACGTAGAGCGCGTTACTCCATCCGGAGGTCCACCAATCGGGCAACGGCAATGCACAGGCGACGCACAGTTCACGGATCTGATTCTGGAATTTACGCGCGCTCTCAAGCATTCGCGCGCGAATCTCATCAACTTCTCGAAGCTCCACGAAAGCTTCGCCGTTAGTGTCCCGCACGCTTTCGGCGAGCCAGCGATGGACCCATTGCCCGGTGGCAGTCGCCCATGCGTCGCCGCTGTCGTTGTCCGGTTCGACGCCGAGAAAAATCTTAAGCCAAACAAGCGCGGGCCCTTTCAACGCGTACTCCCACTCGGTCACACGCAAAGAGATCGGCCGGTCCGGCGGCGTGCGCAGTGCAAATTCATATTCCCCCGCCGCGCGCAGTTGCCGCCGCGCATCATAGGCGTAGCGCGTCCGGCCCACACTGATCGAATCCACTTTCTGGGCATCGACCGGCGACCAATCCCTGAGCCACTCGCGGGTCTGCAGTTCGAGCGCGTGGAGGGTCTGCTGCGATACGCCCTGTCCGCGGGCCACAAGATAAAGGCGCGAAAACAATTCAGTCGGATTAGCGACCCGGCTCGGAAACGCTTCTGAATAAAGATTCGCGGTCACGCCGACGCCCGCAGACGCCGATTCCATTAGATTACGAAGCTGCCGCCGTCGAATCTGTCGGCGCTCGGTCGATCCGAGCAGCAGCGTTTTGCCTTCGCGCACGCTCCATTGACCTTCGCCCTGCCGGCCGCGTTTCACCGCGCGCCGATTCAACGTTTTGTTCTTCCGGTTGAACTCATCAATCGCCTGGTCGCCGACAAATCCCAATTCGTCATCGAGTGCCGGCCACGCTTCCTCATTCAGACCCGCAAAAATAAGGTGGGACCATGACTGGCCCTCGGCTTCGGAATAGCGAAGCAGATGCACCCGGCTGTAGGAATGGGCGCCGAGATCATCGCGCGTGAGCGACGGCGCGCCGAGGATCTCGCGCAGCCAACGCAGATAAATCGTTTTAGAGAATGACTGCGGCACGCGCTCCGTCCAACTACGGCTAAGCCGCTCGACCTCTTCCCAATGTTGCTTCCAATCGAGCTGCGCAAAAATCTTTCGGGTCTGCGAAAGAAATCCGGCGAACGTCGCCGCTGCGGAAAGAAACTGAATCTTTTTGAGGCCGTCGACAATCGCCGTCTTGTCCTCGGAGCGCGCGCAAAACTCTCGGAGAATGTCGATGTTATCGATTAGCACTTCTCCGTGAGCCCGGCGCAATTTGTCTTCGACCTCGATGATCGACAGCTTCTCGAAAATCTTCGCGTCGGTGGCGCGCAGGAACCGAAACAAAAATTTCAGCCGCGGATTCTGCTGCATCTCAAGCCACGCCCGCCAGGAGTCGTCATCGAAAACGCTCGGCGACAGATGAGCGACTCCGTCGTTGTGCGCGATTCCCGCGGAGTTTAGAAATCCTGCCACCAGACGGGGAAGCGCGCCGGTCTGCGGAAACAGAATACCGACGCGCTCGCAATTTTCTTCGCCGAGAAATTTCGAAATCAGCGCCACGATGGCCCGCGCCTGCTCCGTCGCGTCGCGTCCAACCAGAAAATAAACATTCTCCGTCGGCTTTATGGCGCGCGCGCTTCGCTCCGATTCCGTTTCAGGCGCTTTGAGAACTTGACCGCTTAAAGCAGTCAAGTTTTCAGATGGCGTGGTGGCGCTTGTCTCCCCAATTGGCTCGGCCGTTCCAAACGTTTCCTCCCAGGTACCGACCCAGGTTTCATCAAGATCCCGCGCTTCATCGCGTGGATCATTCAAGATCACGGTCGCTTCCGATGAAGACCTCACCGCGGCGCGCAAAAGCGGCCAGAGCGGCCAGTGAGCACCATCGAACCCCATCACCAATAGATTTCCGAACCGCTGCTGCGATCCTTCCGCCCTTGCCACCGCGTCGCTGTCGGCTTCGTGGACAAACGTAAAACCACAATCGTGAGACATTTTTGCAAAACGCACCGCGATTTCACGCAAGGCAGGCTCGGCAACCTCGCTGGGTTCCCAGCCAGCAGCGCTCAGTTGGTCTATTACCTTCAAAAAATGATCGGGATCGCGTCCAACCGATTTTGCGATGAGATAGCCCGGTTGTTTCTGCTCTATTCTCGCGGCGATTTCTTCGGCGGCGATTCCCAAGAGGAGACGAAGGTGTTCCCGCAGCGGTATATTAAGACGGTTGCCGCGCAGCAATAGCTCGCGTAGTTGCGACGGCGATAGAAATTTCAATCCCAAAAGGGAAATTCCTCGCGAGAGAAGTCTGCTCCGCATGAGATGCGCCTGACTGCGAAATGGCGTCACGACTGCGACGGGGACCGGATTTTGCGCAGCGCTCACCGCCACCGCCTCGAACCAGGGCAGCATCACGTGCTCCCATGCAGCGTCGATTGAAGTGGCTAAAGAAAGCGAAACGCGCATACCGGCGGATGCAAGTTTACGATGCCACGATGCGTTTGTCCCCTACGCGCCGCGTCACCCCATTACGATCGAGGCGTTCAAGCAAAGGAACCATGATCCGGCGCGAGCTTTCGAGTGCCTGGCGCAGTTCACTGACAGTGGAGGCACCGTTCTGAGAAATGAAATCGACAACAGCGGATTTCATCTTCTCGAAATTTTCCTCCAGCAGAACCAAGTCGGTGCCCAGTTCGATCAGCTGGCCGGACTCGATCAAGAACCGGACAACCTGTCGATCCTGCTCGAATTCTTTGCGCGCCGGCGGATCGAACGGCTTCTTCGAAAGGGCTTCACGCACACGAGTCTCGGCAGCTTGAAGGGCGATCGGCAACGCCGGCCGATGCTGAACTCGCGCAATGGCCGAACCTCGGCGCACAAAATCGGCGGTACATAGATCGTTAATGAGTACGTCGAACAGGTTTCCCACTCTTTGTTTGCCTAAGACCGTGCGCAATCCGTTTAAGTCCAGACCAGGACGCTCTGGATTTTGCTTGTGCGCATTGTCGATCAGCGCGGTCGCCCTGGTGCGCAACTCCTGCCAGGCTTCAGTCGTCGCGACAATTTCTCCACGGACAACAACTCCATGCCGATCTTCCAAGCGTCGGAGCGCCTCCGCTATCTCCTGCAAACTAAAATGCGATTTCGTCAAAATCGTTTCCTTTCGCGCAAATTCGCGCCGGGCAATGTCGACTTGGACGCAGGCGTCAACGTCTCCTGGCATCACGGGCGAGTCGTAGTTTTTCCCACCGTCCGGATCGAGAACCACTCCGCCAGCAATTGTGTGGCGCTCGGATGCATCGCGGATTACAAAGCGATCACCAAGAAAGGCAAAGACCGGCGATGCAAGCTTTAGCCGCGCGATTTGTCCAGCATCAGAAAAAACGATCCTGGCGGAAACGCGCGACGCCCCATGATGAAGATACACCGAGCTTCCACTCTTCAGCGGGCGAGCCGAACGAAGGCGCGAAGATCTTTGAAGCTGAACAATCATGGAAGAACTCGCCTGGCCAAGATCGACAACAGTAATCACGTTGCCGCGTTGGATCTCCTCAATCGCGATGTCCGGGAGATTGATCGCCGTTCGGGTTCCTGGCTGCACCGACTCCAGTTCGTAACCGTGACTCTGAATTGAGCGAATTCGCGCATCGACGTTTTGCGGTTGAATCACCACTGCTTGGCCGCGACGCAGTTGACCTCCGTTCAGTGTTCCGGTTACCACGGTGCCGATCCCGTGCAACATGAAGACACGATCGATAAACAAGCGCGGTTTCCCGAGGTCTCGTTGCGGTTGCATTGAGGCTAATGTGGCAACCATCGCGTTTTTTAGATCCTCGATTCCTTCACCCGTGCGAATCGATGTGGGAACGATTCGCGCATCGGCAAACGGACTTTCGCGCAGTTGTTCCCGGAGTTGCTCCGAGACAGTCTCGACATTCCCCAGATCGCATTTTGTAAGCGCGATCACGGCGTGCTGCGCACCGAGATAATTCAGAATTTGCAGATGCTCCTCCGTCTGCGGCATCCAGCCGTCATCAGCAGCGACAACAAAAAGGGCAAGATCGATTGAACCGACGCCGGCGATCATGTTGCGCACGAAATCTTCATGACCAG
Source organism: Verrucomicrobiota bacterium (assembly GCA_040005265.1). Lineage (GTDB taxonomy): Bacteria > Verrucomicrobiota > Verrucomicrobiia > Chthoniobacterales > UBA10450 > JBDTZF01. The sequence goes on along the minus strand of JBDTZF010000030.1, from coordinate 5,595 downwards.
GTACATCGACAATCCCTGCGTGAATGTTGTCGCCGTTTGGCGCGGTAAGATTCAGTTCGGCAAACCCCAGATCGATTGTAATGCCGCGGGCTTTTTCCTCGGGCAAGCGGTCGGGATCAGTTCCGGTGAGAGCTTTGACGAGTGCGCTTTTGCCGTGATCGACATGACCGGCGGTGCCTACGATGAAATGACGCGTGGTCACATCGCTTTTTGAAACAACGGAGGACACGAAATGTTATGGCACCGTTGCTGCAGCGCTGCGGATCGCGTCGACCACGAGATCGTCCTGCTGCGGGAAGATTGTGCGCAAATCGAGTTTGAAACGTCCTTCGCCGATGTAACCGATCACCGGCGGATTCGAGGCGCGCAGAACCTTTGCAAAATCCGCGACGGAACCGTGGCCGGGAACGATGTCGATCGTAATTGACGACATGATCGATCGCGGCAATGTGCCGCCGCCCACTTTCGCCTTACCGCGCCCGACCGAGATTTGCAGCGGTAATCCTCGAAGCCGGGAAAAGATCGCCGCGGCGCGGGCGCGCAATTCATCCTTTGAAATCTGCAGAAGCGCGAGCGCGGGAATTTCGGCGATCGATTGGCGAAGGTGAAGATCGACAGTCGATTGCAGCGCCGCGAGGCAAAGCTTGTCGCAGCGCAGAGCCCGCAACAGAGGCTCGCGTCGCAACGCGGCGACAAATCGTCTCGTCCCAGCGATGATGCCGGCCTGCGGGCCGCCAAAGAGTTTATCTCCGCTGAAACAAACGAGATCGGCTCCGTTTTTCAACGCGTCAGCAGGCGTCGGTTCATGCTCTTCAATGCCCAACTGTTCGGAGGGGACGATGGCGCCGCTCCCGAGGTCCTCCACAAATGGAATACGCTTCTTTCTGGCGAGCGCCGCAATCTCCGCAGACGAAGGCGATTCGACGAAGCCACTCATGAAAAAATTGCTGCGATGAACTTTGAGGATCATGGCGGTCTCGCGGTCGATCGCTCGCGCGTAATCATTAAGCGTCGTTTTATTTGTGGCGCCGACCTCGCGCAGTTTCGCTCCGGCGGCCTCTATGATTTCACCGATCCGGAAACCGCCGCCTATCTGAACCAGTTCGCCCCGCGAAATGACGACGTTCGGTTTAGCTCTGGTAAAATGCTGGACGATTAGAACCAGCGCGGCCGCGCAGTTATTCACGATCGCGGCCGATTCAGCGCCGCATAGCACGGCAATCGCATTTTCGACATAGATTCCGCGCTTGCCGCGCTCGCCCGTCGTCAAATCGAACTCGAGATTCGAGTAGCCCGCACCAGTCTCACTAACCGCGCGGATAGTTTCGGGAGCGAGCGGCGCGCGTCCGAAGTTTGTGTGAATGACAATACCGGTCCCATTTATGACCGGTTGAACTCGGCCGGCGCGAAGAGTCGCGATCGAGACTCGGACAAGATCGACAATAGATTCAAGTTCCGGGATGTTTTTCGCAGTGCGAACCTTCGAAAGCTCCCGGCGAACAAGATCGACAATCAACGGGCGCGGCAGATCGATTGCGCCCAACGCGTCGAGCACTTTTGTAACCGAAGGAATGTCGCGCTGTGTTGTTATTCGCTTATGCATAAAAGCCGTTTTCCAGGCCGTCCGATTTTGCCGATGACGGCCACGCACGGCGCGCGGTGCCGTTTGAGAAGCGCCCGCACCTTTTCCAGCCGGGCCGGCCTTACGCACAGAAGCAACCCGCCACTGGTCTGCGCGTCGGTGAGCAAGACCTGCTGAGGGAACGAGACTTTTCCCCAATCGGTAACTTTGTTCGCAGTTCTAAAATTGTCCCGGCTGCCGCCGGGAATGCAGCCGCGCGCGATCAAGTCGAAGACTTTCTCGTCGATAGCCGAAACTTGGTTGGCCTGAATCTCCGCACTGGTTCCGCTGGCACGACACATCGATGTCAGATGACCAAGCAATCCAAAGCCGGTGATGTCGATCGCAGCGCGTACCAGGCCGCTCTCGGCCAACTCCGCACCGACACTGTTAACCTTTGCCATGAGCGCGATCGTCTTTGTTGCAAGCGCTCGCGAGGTCAGGCCGCGCTTGATTCCAGTGGTGACGATGCCCGTGCCAAGCGGCTTGGTCAGAACAAGCAGATCGCCGGGACGCGCGTTCGCGTTTGTCATCATTTTGCGAAGATCGACCACTCCGGTAACCGCCAATCCGTAAATTGGTTCGGGATTGCGAATGGAATGGCCGCCGATGATCGCACAACCGACTTCCGCCGTTTTTTCTATGCCCCCGCGCAAAATCGCGACAATCGTTTTCTGTGAAACAAGCTTTTCGGGAAATCCCATGACGTTGAGCGCGGTGAGTGGACGGCCGCCCATGGCGAAAACGTCGGAGAGCGCATTGGCGGCGGCGATTTGCCCATAGGCGAACGGGTCGTCCACGATCGGCGTGAAAAAGTCGATTGTCTGGACCAGCGCACGATGCCGATCGAGGCGGTAAACGCCGGCGTCGTCCAGTGTGTTCGAATTCACGGCGACGTTGCGATTCCTTGAAAATGGAAGCTGACGCAAAACTTGCATCAGGGCCGGTTGGCTCAATTTGGACGCTCACCCGGCGCAGGATGAAAGCGCCGTGAGTTTACGGATTTGTTCGCGCGACATGCCAGTCACCTCCTTTCAACGAAATCTCTGCGGCCGACACGGCCGCCACTACATCCCCAGCGGAAGTCAATTGGCGGAGAGGATAGGAATCGAACCTACCTCGCTCCTGCGTTTGCAGGATCGACAACGGTTTTGAAGACCGCGAGGGCCACCAGGCACCCCTCACTCTCCGAAAAGAGGGAAAAGAAAACGTCCAACGCCCAACGCTCAACGCCCAATGTCGAACTACGACAGAAGAAGATCGACTACTTGAGTTTCTTGATCGCGGTAACGACCTGGTCAAAGTCAGGCCAGTCGCCGGAATCGAGTTTGGAATGTAGGAGCTTGCCATTGGCGCGAATTTCAAAAGCGCCGCCGCTCGAAGGAATAAGCGTGAGCGATTTGATGCGCTCGCCTAGTTCGAGAATTTTGGCCGCCAAACTGACGGCCTTCGGCGTGTAGTTTCAAACGACGCAATATTCGATCGATATCTCGGTTTTCACCATGCGCTCCTTTCCCCAGATGACAATTATCGGAGTGTCAGAATGCGGTCAAGGCCAGCTTCTTCTCCAATAATGTACCATCCCTCGCTTGCGCTCGGGACAACAATGTCGCACAAACGCCGGTTAAGACATGCGACCTTGTCTTACCTTGTTACCGGTTGCGTGTTGAGGCGGGTGCTTCGCCGCCCTCTGCGGCGCCAGCGGAGCCGCCGCCAAAGTAATACGAGAAGACAACAAAAAGCTGCATTACTGGCGACTTATGATTCACCCCAAATAATGGAGAAACATCAAGACGCGTGTTGCGGGCCGGCGTCCAAGCTACAGTCGGTCCAATGACGAAGCTATTATAGGGAGTTCCGCGGATGCCTTTATCGGTGAAGCTGCGAAAGAGGCATTCAATTCCTGCCTTGAGCTCTTCGTGAGAGGCTTCCCCTGCCACAACAGCTTTGCTATCTTTGCCAGCGGTGGGTCGACGTGAATCATGACGAAACCAGAGCGGCGTTACAACGCTCTGCGCAACACCCCATTCGCGACCCCGATCTCCTTCGATCTCTTGTTCAAAAAAACCATTCAATGCCCATTCGATACGATCGAAGAAATCTTGTGAAAGCAGGAGCCGAAGTTCCCAGGCGTCTGGAGTCTCCATGCTGGTGTCAAATCCGCCCGGTCCGAATTTATGATTGGGCGTGGGAGGGCCTTCGTCGTGCAGGATTCTTCCCCCACCAAACTTATATTCAGCGAAGATCGTGGGATTGAGAGGTATTTTGTTCCAATCGGCAAAGGCGTAACGCGCTTCGAGGCTTACGCTTCGCACTTGGGTCTCATCGGCGTAATGCTCGAGATCAGTTTCCATCGCAATATTGATTCGATAAGGCAGGCCAACTTCTGTCTCTATAGTAAAATCATGATCGGGTCTGCGGAAATGGACAACGGCGTCTTCATAGATGAGGCTCGCGTAAATCGCACCGGGCGGGAGCACGTAGGCGTTCGTCGTAGGCGAGAACCGCGACTGAGAGAAGGCGGTGGGGGCACCATACGCACTTGGTAATTCCTGGCCGGTAACAACGATTTGCTCAGCTGCGGCGTCTTGTCCGCAGCAACGATCACCGGCCGTAAGGAAGCCGAAGCATGTTGAGAAAATGATCAGGCAAAAACCAAAACGTTGTGTCGTCATAAAGTTTCCTTCGTATTAGTTAAACCAAGTAGCGGCTCCAATCATTACAGATTTGTCATATATTGCAAGCCGTTTTCAGCTGGACAATCTGGCTCCGCTCTTTCAGCCTGCGCCCAAGCGTACGAGCCCCGAAAAAGGAACGGCGGCTGCCCACTCACCACCTATCCGTCAGCCTGCGACAATCCGCCAAGATCGCGAAAGCTTTGGGACTTCTTTGAGGGTCAGCCGCCGTCATTGTCGGCACTTCCCATGAAGTAGTGCCTTAACAAATTAATACATATATTCTCCTTAGATTGTTCCTTAAATTCGGCGAAGCCATCAGGATCATTACAATATTGTAATGATCTATGACAAGCACTTTTTTGCGAGTACGGCTGATTGTGCTCTCCCCGACCGCGCAACTATCAAATGGTCTCGTGGTCAACTCGTTCCGTCGTTGCCTTAGGAAATAGCAAAACCCTGATTGTGAGCTACCTTACGCCTCCGAGCGAACTTGATAACAGGAGATAACCATGAGAATAACAAAACTACTAATTGCGACAATGATCGGCGCTGCTCTCACTCTTGGCGTGGGCGCGCAAGCAAAGGAACAAATGGGAGAAGCAGTCGATATGAAGTCGCTTCCAGCCAACATCCAACAAGCAATTAAGGCAAAGGCAGCCGGCGGAGAAATCGTTCGTGTAAAAAGGGAAGACGACACGAATGGTAAATGGAACTACGAGGTCGTTGTAAAAACGAACGGCAAGCAATGGGGATTCGAGGTGGGTCCCGACGGAAAACTCCTCAAGAAGCGCGGCGGAAACAAAGAGTAAGAGCACCGCTCTTGTTGATGTCCGGCCGCTGAAGGGGGACAGACGAGCTATCTCTTGTTAGGGAAAATCAGGGTCACGGTTGTGCCGCGACCAGCTTCGCTTTCAATTCTGGGCGAGCCGCCGTGAAGATCGACAATCGATTTTACCAAGGCCAGACCCAGGCCAGCGCCGCCTGAGGTGCGCGATGAATCGGCGCGATAAAAGCGATCGAACACGCGAGGCAAATGTTCGGGATCGATCCCTGATCCATTGTCGCTGACGTCGACTTCGACACTTGCGGCACCCACAGCAATCGAGATTTGGATCTCGCCGCCGTCCGGCGTGAAGCGCACTGCATTATCAACCAGATTGCTTACGGCGCGCTCGAATAATACCGGGTCGGCGTAAATTTGGCCTTCGCCGGCGCACGTGATAGTGACATGTCGATCTTCCGCGAGCGTCCGATAAAACGTTGCGATCTTTTCCGCGGCCACACGGCCATCGAACA
>JBDTZF010000128.1:0-6953 GCA_040005265.1 Verrucomicrobiota bacterium | reverse complement strand
CCCAACTTTTCGGGCCAGTGCCCCAGCTCTGACCGGGCGCTTCCGGCGCGAGAATAATGAAGTGGCCGGCATCAGCGTAGGCTGCGAACGATCCGGCGGCATGCCCACCGCCGGGAAACCACTCCGACGCAGTTCCAGTTGCCTTGTGCAACAAAACAAGCAACGGCAACGGCTCCGCCGCGCGATAGCTCGATGGAACATAAAGCAATCCCTTTGCGCCAACGAGCTTTTGTAAACCGGGCGCGGCACTTCCGGACGCCGATTTGTCGGGCACAACGATTCGTCCTGGATCAACTGCCAAAACCGGCAGGTTCGTTAGGCATAAATATGCGACGATTATCGAAATATTACGTGCGCCTATCATCGACTACGGGTTGGAAGGCTGCGACGGGTCACTGGACGCCAGCAATCTCGTTTTGTCGGTTTCGCTGAGTGAACTGCCGGTGATCCAGGCCCTTGCAGCTCCCGGATCCTTGTGGGCCCATTGGACAATGATTCCTTCAATCACATCGATTCGCTGTTCACTGCTTTCAATTGACTTAGCCAAGTCGAGAGTTGCTGACGGGGAAGCGTCCTTTACATTCGCAATTACCACTTGGATTGCATGATCTCTGAAGTCTCCCTTCAGCCCTCCGATCCATTTTGATGCTTGGGCAAAATCCAGCTCGGCCCAGGTTGCGGCGAGACCGCCTACGGCTACGGATTGATCTTCCTGGCTGAGGTGATCAAACCAGCGCACAGCAGATTGCGGGTCCCTGTCTGCCCAAAGCACGGCCAGCTTTCGGGTTGCCTTCTCTCTGGCTTCCGGAGATGAAATAGTGGGCACCCACTTCGCCGCTTTGTCAGGCGACTCCACAACTAACAGCACGGTCACATCAGCGATGCTGGCGGACACACCTGGCTGATCCGCGTGACTGGCGATATATGCAGAAGCCGCTTCAAGATCTGCCTCGAACCAACCCTTGACGGCCGCTGTGAGGAATGTGTCCGCGCCCTCGACATGGAGCCCTTGTTGCTGATTAACCCAGGCAATGGCTGCGGTTGGATCGACTGTGGCCCACGAAAACGCGACCTCCTGCCCGGCGGAAACGAGCGCGCCTTTAACATCACTCTTAAGACCCTCCAGAAACTTTGCCGCTGTCGGCGCGTCCGTCTCCGCCCAGCGGGCAATTAGCGCCGACAAAAATACGCCATGAGCTCGACCCAACACCTCATCAGGCTTGGCCAAAAGATGTTCCGCCAACTCGGGCGAATCGTATGGCGAAATAGAATTCACCACCGTGTTGATGGCCGCGAATTTAATCTTGGGATCTCTGATCTCGAGCGCACTCTGGAGGGCGCTTCTCCCGTCAAGTTCGGCCCAAGCCTGAAAGAATATGCAGGTGGCTGAATGCGTCGGTGCGTTGTAGTGCAAATCGTCGAATTTTTGCGCCAGTGCCGCTCTCTGTTCCGGGGTCGCGCGCAAGAGAACTTGGTAGAGTTCAGACGGCGGCGCTGATCCGATTTGATCCACCCGCATTCGGGTGATGTCATCCCCTTCGTAATCGCGTAACGAGGCGCGTCTAGGGTCGCCGGCTCGATCCCTTTCGCTTTCCGTCATAGGCGATTGGGCTCGGCGTTTTTTGTTGGCTCGAAGATCGACTGCGACGAGCGCGAGTGTGATCAACGCGATTCCCGCGTTAATCGCCGTAAACAAACGCCATTTCATTTCCTCTTTGGATAGTCTGACATGACTTAACTCAGATTGCCGTCTAATGCCAAATGGTTCTCTCGCATCCTCTTAGAAATCGTCGCACGCTCCCGTCGCGGATGTGAACCCGGAATCGATTCCCTGGTTCCTAACTCATGCGATAGATTGACGCATGACTCGAATCGCAATTGCAGGCGGTGGTGCCGCCGGATTTTTCGCTGCGATTACCGCCGCGCGCGCGAATCGCGATTGCGAAGTGTCATTGTTCGAGCGCAGCTCGCAATTTCTATCCAAGGTGCGCATCTCGGGCGGAGGCCGCTGCAATGTGACGCATGCCTTGTTCGATCCGAGGACGTTCACCACACTTTATCCCCGTGGCGAACGCGAATTGATTTCTCCATTCCATCAATTTTCCGCGGAGGACACCGTTGCCTGGTTCGAATCGCGCGGCGTCACTCTGAAACGCGAAGAAGATGGGCGAATGTTTCCGGTAACAGATTCATCGGAAACAATCGTGGAATGCCTGGTTGCTGAAGCGAAAACAGCCGGCGTGCGACTCTACACCCGCAAAGGAATTGAAAGCGCGCACATTCGTTCCGACGGCGGGTTCGATTTGAAATTGAGCGATGGCACTTCGACCCCTTGCGATCGATTGCTCCTTGCCACTGGTGGCGCCCGCAGCGTGGTCGGCGCCGGGATCGCCCATTCGCTCGGGCACACCATCGAGCCGCCGGTGCCCTCCCTTTTCTCGCTTCATATTCGATCGACATGGTTGCAGTCGTTGCCCGGCGTATCGGTGAGCGACGTGGAAGTGTCAGTGGAAAAATTGCGCGAGCGCGGTCCGCTCCTCATCACTCATAATGGCGTGAGCGGCCCCATCATTCTCCGGCTTTCCGCCTGGGGTGCGCGTGTGTTGCACGCCATGGATTATCAGTTTCCCCTGCGCATAAACTGGATTCCGGAAATGAAAGAGGATGCACTTCGCGCGGAATTTCAGTCGCGTCGAAAAACGCAACCAAACAAACGGGTGATTAATTCGCCTGTCGCTACATTACCGGCCCGGCTTTGGGAAAAACTGGTTTCGAACTCGAATATTTCGCCCGACGTCATTTGGACATCACTACCGCGTGAGGCGGTCAATTCCCTCACTCAGCAATTGCGCAAAACTGAGCTCGCGGTCCATGGGAAATCGCTGAACAAAGATGAGTTCGTCACTTGCGGCGGCGTTCGATTGCGCGAGATCAATTTCAAAACCATGGAAAGCCGGGTGACACCTCATCTCCATTTTGCCGGCGAACTGCTCGACATCGACGGCATCACCGGCGGCTTCAATTTTCAGGCAGCCTGGACCACCGGCTGGATCGCCGGACACTCCATGGCCGGCGTAGGACCGAAAACAATCGCTTGAGCGGCCAGGATTGTAGGGCGTCTGTGCCAGACGCCATCCATTATTCGCCGTCTCACAGAGACGGCCTACAATGGCACCGACCCGAGCTAAAGATCCATGAACCGCACCGAGTTACCGCTGGTGAAACGAAGCCTCGCCGAAGTGCGCCAGGTCTATGTCGATCTTGCGCAACGCCCGATTGAACGAAACTGCGTCCGGAAGACTGAGTGTTGCCATTTCAAATTGACTGGCCGCACGCCGTATCTCACGAAAGGCGAAGCAATCGTGGCGGCGCGAGCGCTTCGCACGACAGGACGCAAATCGCTCCCGAAAAATCCTGAGGGCGCCTGCCCCATGCTCCAATCCGGCACCGGCAATTGTCTAATCTACGACGATCGCCCGTTCGGATGCCGCACCCATTTTTGCGCCGCGGCCGGCGGCCCGTTCGCGCGTCACGAAGTTCTCGATCTCATCCGCCGTCTGGAAACGATCGACAATGATCTAGGCGGAAATGGTCCCCGGATTTTCGAAAACGCCGTCACCGATGCGCTCGACGAAATTTGTTAACGCAAGCGGTGGATCGAGCAGTCCCTTGCTCGATGTTAATTAGACGGCGAAGCCGCACTTATCGGATCGCGCGACGAAGACCCAATGCGAAAGCCAATCAAACGCCTTCCTGCTCACCCACCGGCTCGTCGGACGTGCAGATTGTGCCGATCCCGTTAGCCTCGTTCAGGTTAATGAAGAGCGGCTTTTCCTCGCGTATCATCGACATCATCGCCGCGAAATCAGTGATCGAATAGTGCAGGCGCGGAATTCCACCCACGATTGTGTTCGCCGGAATCGGTTGCCCTGTTTTCATAAAGAGCAAGGTGCCGACCGCCGCGGCGCTCATATATAGATCAATGCGCACGTCCCATTTGTATTGAGGCGCACTATAATAGTAGACGCGATAAAGATTGAACTCAGTCATCGTCGCTCTCCTTTCCGATGGGCGAGAAGTAGCCGCTGCGCTAAAATTGCGCCACCACATAAATCAAGGCTGAGGGCGATGAAGCGGTGGCCGCGAGCACATGTTTCCTTTTCCTGTTTGATGAGAGAACTGCTCTGGATCCAACCTATTGCCGCTTCAAGTTCGCTGTTGGCCCACTCGACCACGATGCTTTTGATAAAACGCCGTCGCGCAAGCGCTGGACGCACGCTGCGCCTGAGGGATTGTATTGTGACCTTGGCTTCGGTCCAATTTGCCTGACAGCGAAAGGTCCTTGATTGATTCGATTTGAATTATTGTGAGAACTTTTCGTCTTATGAACAGTTTGTTCCTTGTTGCGAAGCAGACGCCTCGAAAAGCGGCGTGACAGTTGAATTACAAATGAACATGGACAATCTCGATAAGCTGGCAGCGCTCATCAAGCAGGAACGTGACGCTTTGCTCTTGCGCTGGCGGCAACAGGTACGGCAACTTCCTTCAGCCCGGAATCTCGATATCCCGGTGCTCAACGATCACATTCCGACGCTTTTGGACGAATTAGTCGACGCGCTTCAAATCGGATCGCGCCAAACGATTCCGGAAGCGCTGGTCGAAGCCAGCCCGCCCGCCCACGGGTTGCAACGTCTTCAGGAAGCATTCGACATTCAAGAGGTCGTAGCTGAGTACAACATTTTGCGCGGCTGCATCCACGATCTGGCCGAAAAAAACGGTTTGACCTTGCAAGGTGACTCGTTCCACGTTCTGAACCGCGTCTTCGATCAGGCGATCGGCATAGCGCTGCAGACATACACAACTCAACAAGCGCTAGAGGTACAGAAGCGACGAGAAGAGTATCTCTCTTTCGTGGCGCACGATCTTCGAACGCCTCTCAACGCCATTTCCCTGGCGGCAAGAGTTCTGGAGTTGACGTTTCGGGAGCGAAGCGCCCGCGCTGAAACTGCCCAGATGTTGAAAACCCTGGGCCGGAACGTGCACCAGCTTCATCTGCTGGTCGAAAAGATCATTGACGAAAACACCAATTTGCGCACAGAAACTGGCGTTAAACTCGAATGTCGCGAGTTTGATTTGTGGCCGCTGGTTGAAGCGCTGACTCATGATCTTCATCCAGTCGCCGGCACCGGGAGCACTCAACTGATTAACAAGGTGCGGCACAATCTGGTCATCTACGCAGATGCCAGTCTGATGCGACGTGTCTTTCAAAACTTGATCGCCAATGCGATAAAGTATACTCCGCGCGGAAAGGTTACCATTGGGGCCCGGGAGCTTCAATCGGAGAACGTTGTTGAGTGCTGGGTAAGCGACAATGGAACCGGCATTCCCGAGCAACAACTTGAAAGAGTGTTCGACGAATTGGAACCGGGCGCCGTAGAGGCGGGTGGCTTGGGTCTTGGTCTCGCCATCGTCAAAACCTTTGTTGAAGCTCACGGTGGACGCGTGCGCGTTGAAAGCAAAGAAGGATTCGGTTCCAAGTTTCATTTTACCCTGCCTGGAAGAGCGGACGAAGACGGCGCAAATCGTTAAGCTGGCTTGGTGGTTAAACAACCGGATCGAGATCAAGGAATGGCAGGGACGAGCAGTATTTTTTCGCGCAAATCGAATTTCAAAGGGATTAAATGATGTAAGAAAAGATATTGATAAACGCATTTTGCCTTTCAGTCAGAAAAGGTCTCATTATCGTGGTGCTATCGACCTCGCTCGCTCTACCAGTCGTGGCGCAGAATGATGCACAGACCGCGATCGCCAAAAAACAAGCCTCGACCGACAGCGAATCGAGCTGGAGAAACGCAGTATCCAATTGCAACAGAAAGAGCTCGAACTGGAAAAAGCGCGCCAGGAATTTCAAGCGCAACAAAGTGGTCGTTCCCTAAGTATCAATCTCTGCGGGGATGTGCTGTTCGATTACGACAAAGCAATCTTAAGACCGGCAGCGGAACAAGCGCTCAAAAAAAGTTGCCGTCGTCCTCTCCCAATTTCCGGAAAGCAAAGTCACGGTCGAAGGTTATACTGATTCGAAAGGCAGCAAGTCCGTGAACATGCAGCTTTCGGTCGCGCGCGCGCAATCAGTCAAAGATTGGCTCGTGAAGAATGGCGGTGTGCTCGCGACAAATATTTCGACCAAAGGTTTCGGCGAACAGTACAACGTCGCGTCAAATCAAAACGCCGATGGAAGCGACAATCCAGTTGGGCGCACGCTAAATCGTCGCGTATCGATCATCGTGGAAAAACCAGCAACGACCGCGCCTTGACTGGCCGCGATGGCCGCTCCGATACGCCAGGGACATAATCGGCGCAATCAGCGTGTAGAGATTGGTTAGGTGACATTTGGTGACTCACCGCGACGTCCTCGCACCTCGTAGCGAAGCCCCACCGTGCCGCTCTTGTAGGCTTTCACCTCCGCCAGATGCAGAGCGACGTCTCCATCAAGCTTGTCGAAGAATGGGATCCCATCACCAATTAAGATTGGCAGGATCGAATAACGAACTTCGTCGGCTAGCCCGAGACGAAGGCATTCGCCGGAGACTGCACCGCCTCCAACAAACCAGATGCTCCGGAACTTGGGCCGCAGGCGCCCATTCACGAACTGCGCAAGATCGCCCGAGTAGAACTCCACGGTATCCCGGGTCCGCGGCAACTCGCGACTAGTGAGGACGAAGGTGGGTTTGTCGCCATACGCCCACCCCAACCCTTTCGCCTCAAAACTCAACGCGGTCTCATATGTTCGCGATCCCATGACGTAGCAGTCGATCGTCTTGAGGAACGCCTCGACGAAGTCTGGAGCGAGGGTCTCACCGCCTGCGAATTCATCCGAGGTCTCCATCCAGTCGACGCGCCCATCCTTTCGAGCGATGAAGCCGTCGAGGCTCGCCGCCATGTGGATCGTTACG
>JBDTZF010000029.1:0-23563 GCA_040005265.1 Verrucomicrobiota bacterium | reverse complement strand
ACACCCTTTCCACCGAAAGCGATGTCTTCGATTTTCAGGTCGACGATGCGCAAGACTGGAGGGGGACTGGGGAACTAGCGACCGTGGCTGGAGCGGGAATGGCGCTGCCCGGTTGGACGCACGTTCGGCTTCATTCCTGGCGTCTTTTGAAAGCCCGAAAAGGGGTTCTTTCCGAAATCGCGCTCTTCTCTTTTAGGCTGCTTCTTCGTCTGGGATTTTGATTTCGGCATCCCACACCCTGCCACCGAACCGGCTTGGGCGAAATCAAATTTCGTTAGCTCGCTTGATTCGCGGGCGCTGCCGTTGCCGGGACTGCTCGCTCCATCGCCGCTTCGAGCGTTTCGAGATTTACCGGCTTGACCAGATGATCCGAAAAACCAGCCTGCAAACTTCTTTCTATGTCGCCGTTGTTGCCGAAACCGCTGATAGCAATTCCCGGCATCGCGGACATCGCCCGCAGATGCATTAGCAGTCCCATTCCGGTTCCATCCGGCAGGGAAACATCACTGATAAGCAGGTCGAATTGATTTCGCACAGCGGTCTCCATGGCGGCCCGGACGGTATGGGCCGCCGCCACAAAATGGCCGCGCCGAATGAGCAGCCGCTCTAACGCATCACAAGTGTCCTGATGATCGTCGACCAAAAGGATGCGAAATGAGCGCCGCGAAACGCGCGAGGTTTCACGGTCGTCTACGTTTGTTATTTTAGGCGGCGCGATCGTTTGCATCGACAAGGTAAAGGTCGATCCCAGGTCGCGCCCTTCGCTTCCTGCGCTCAGCGCGCCTCCATGAGCCTGGGCGAGCGATTTTGAAATCGCCAGTCCGAGCCCCAGGCCGCCAAAGCCGCGTTCGACCGAACGGTTGCCCTGCTCAAACGGATCGAACATCCGCTCCATTAAGTCCGGCTCCATTCCAACGCCGCTGTCGCGCACGGTAATGTTTACTATCTGGGGAGCGGGATTGGCCGATGAGATGGAGATCTCGCCATTTTGGGGTGTAAACTTGATCGCGTTCTTTAGAAGATTCCAAACGATTTGCTGGAATTTTGCCGCATCGGCCGACACGTGATGAGCGCCCGCTCTTAAGTTGAGATGCACGTTGAGGTTTTTTGCGTCTGCTTCGGTGCGGCACATTTCAACGACGTTGGAAAGTGCGCGATGCGCGTCGATTGAATCAAATTTGAGCCGTAACTTGTCCTTCGCGATTCGAGTGAGGTCGAGCAAGTCGTCGATCAACTGGCTTTCCAACTCGACGTTGCGCCGGATCATGGCTAGCGCGGACTTGGATTCCTCTGCGGTAACGAGTTCGGATTGCAATGTATCCAATGCAGTAATCACCGGCGTGAGCGGTGTCCGTAATTCGTGCGAAAGCATGGCCAGGAAATTATCCTTCGTGCGATTGGCCGCTTCCACGGCCGCCTTTTGCTCTTGAAGCTCGGTCTCAATGCGTCTGCGCTCCACCATTCCCGCGGACAACGCCATGGCCGTGATGGTCAGCACCGCTGTCCATACCTGCAGAGTAAGGAGCGATTGGTTTTCCGTCTGCATGATGAACGGGCCGAAGCCGCGAAGCGTGCCCCAGATTGCAATGGCTGAAAGAATAAAAAGGCCGGTCCCGGTTTCACGCTGAGTAAAACGGAAGGCGGTCCAAATAACGATCGGGCCACAGACGAAGGAAATTGGATAGTTTCCAGCTGACACGGAGACCCATCCGCCAAACACGGTTTCGGCCAGGAGAAACAAAAGGAACACCAGGATGCCGACCTCGATGGCGTCCCGGCGATTCCAGTGCCTTGTTGTTGCGGTACTCCAAAGAAGAATGAGCGGAGCGATGACGAGTGCCCCGGTTGCATCTCCCAGCCACCAGGTCAGCCAGATTGGACCGTAATTCGCCCATTGGGCAAAGTGTCCGAGCTCAAGACTGGTTACGCCGAACGAAGGGGCGAGCAACGTGCTCGCCATCACAGCAAGCGCGAATTTAAAAACGTCCTGTGGCCGATCGAACGCGCGTGCCCCATTGGCAAATCGATTGATAAGCCATGCGGCGCACAAGGCTTCGAGTGTATTGCCGGTGGCGATGCCGAGAGATGTGGCGATGTTGCCGGCCGTGGTGGCGTTAACCAAGACCGCGCCTAAAAAAATTGCCGGCCACACGCGGTAACCGAGCAGCAGCAAAGCGGCGAGGGCGATTCCAGTAGGCGGCCAGACCGGCGACGCGCTCGCGTGGAGAAAGGCCAGTTGAAGGCTGAGCTTGCCCGCGAAGAAATAAACCAGCGCGAGGATGCTGATAGCGGGTAGCGTTGGAAAACGTCGCAAATGCATCACCCTGCTTGGTAGCGAATCGCTCTATCTCTACGACGCAACGGCTCGCCGTCAACAGGGCGCGGCTACCGGCAGAGCAGGCGAATCGCCCGCTACGATATTTATTTAGTAATCCCGGACGTAAGGATATTTGGATTCGTTACCCAGTTCGGGCGGGAATTCCGAATAACCGGCGTGGATGTATGGAACATCCGGAGGAAGCATCGGATAATAACTCTGGCGCCACACCGGAAATGGGAAGGTCAATATTTCAAGCAGACCGGCTCCGTGCCGGGCAAACGAGCGGCCAAACCCTCGCACCATGCCGTACCCGAACGCTGCGGAATTGCCCTCGTTGGTGTTGACCGTGCCAACCGTTACGAAGACCTCGGCCGGAGCCAGAAAGAAATTCGAGAGCCCGCGGCCAAGTTTGCGAGTCGGGCCGTAATCGTTTGACGGCGGGTCCTGAATATCGGCCAGCAGAGCGGTGGAAAAACCTGCGACCAGGGCGGCGACAAGGAAATGTTTCATGGGCGCTGAAAAAGAATTAAACAGTTTCGAGCCGGGAGGCAACAAGATTCATTGGGGTCTCCGGGTTTTACTCCGGTGATGTGTGATCAACATGGAAACGGCGACCGTGGTGGCGAGGATGGCAAGGATGATGAGGAGTGAGACGCCGGTTGGAAGTGGGACGAAATCGGCCACGATCATTTTGAGACCGATAAAAGCCAGAACGATCGAGAGTCCGTTTTTGAGATAGATGAAGCGATCCATCAAATTAGCCAGAAGGAAATAAAGCGAGCGCAGGCCAAGGATTGCGCAGATATTCGACGTATAAACGATGAATGGATCGCGCGTGATCGCAAAGATTGCGGGGATCGAATCGATTGCGAAGACCAGATCCATGACTTCGATCACGATCATGGTTAAAGCGAGCGGCGTCATCATCCAGTGGCCTGCGATCCGCGCTTTGAAGTGCTCGCCGTGGAAATCAGATGTTATTGGAAAAATGCGCCGGGTCACACGTATGGCCAGGTTTTCATGGAAACCCTGCGGCGTGTGTTTTGCGAAGAACATTCGCGCCGCGCTGAAAAGAAGGAGCACGCCGAAAAGATAGAGAATAAAATGGAACCGTTGGACCAGGGCGATGCCGCACAAAATCATCACTCCCCGCATGACCAACGCCCCCAGAATTCCCCAAACCAGGACCCGATGCTGGGCATGCCGCGGCACTTGGAAATGAGTGAAAATCAGGACGAAGACGAAAATGTTATCGGCGCTGAGGGAGTACTCGATAAGATAGCCAGCGAGAAAATCGAGACCGTGATCAGGTCCTTTGACGTGCCAGACCAGAAGATTGAAGGCGAGCGAGACGAGGATCCACAGCACACTTCGCTGCGCAGCGGCGCGCATGCTTAATTCGCGCTCGCGTCGCTTGAACGTGATCAGGTCGATCCCGATTGCGATGAAGACGCCGATATGAAATGCAATCCAGAACCAGATACTCGTCGTCACCGCGGGCAGGTTTTCATGAGGTGCGCCTCGCGGCAATCGGAAACTGCAGAAGTTTGTTTCTCCTTTTTTTGCCAATTGCGGCGCAGACGTTGATAAAAGCGCGCGCCGAGGTATAAGTCACATGGGACATATCTGTCCCGTCAATGGACGCGGAACTTCAAAAGCTCGTCGAATCGGGCAAACTCACTTTTAAAGCTGCCGAGCGACTCGCTAAACTTCGGCCGGGAGTTTTTTGTCTTCACAAGAGCTGGGGCTTTGGGCGGGTGGCGGAGTGGAACCTTCTGCTCAATCAAATCGTCATCGATTTCGCGGGAAAAAAACATCACCCGATGCAGCTGCAGTACGCCGGAGAAAACGTGGCGGTGATTCCGCCCGGGCATTTTCTGGCGAAAAAAGCAAACGACCTGAAAGCGACCAAGCAATTGGCCAAGGAAGATCCGGTCGCGCTGATGCGAAACATTTTGGAAAGCCTGGAAGGCGAGGCCACACCGCAACAAATCGGCGAATGGTTAATCGGCGACGTGTTCACCGAGGCGGAGTGGAAACGCTGGTGGGAATCGGCTAAGAAGCAACTCAAGACCAGCGGCGAATTTTCCATTCCGGCAAAGAAAAGCGAGCCGATCCAACTGCGCGGCGAAGGGGTTTCCCAAGCCGATGAACTGATCGCCGCGTTTCTTCAAGCGCGCCAGCCCCGCGAGCAGATCGCGGCCCTCGAGGAAATCGTGAAATTTCACGAGCAATTTAAAGATCCGCAGAAACAGTTGCAGCCGGTTGTAGCGACGGTTGAAAATGTCGCGGCGCGCAATCAGAAACTGCATCCCGGGCTGGCCTTCGAGCTGATCCTTAACCGCGACGATTTATTGGAACACGTTCCGCAACTCCACAGTACGCGTGTCGGCTTTACCCTTGGAAAGTTAATCCTGGATGAAGAGACGCGGTTGATTTCAGTGCTGCCCAAATTACCGGCCGCCAAGGAAAAGCGGGTACTGCATGCTTTGCCGGCTACGCTGGGCGATCGTTGGACTGTTCGTGCGTTGCAATTGATGCAGGCGAAGACGGGCCGAATGGTGGCGCAAATCCCGCGCCTTTTTACCGATGCCGGATTACAGGCGGAACTGCGCACCGCCCTTGAGCGGAGCATCCGCGAACATTCCGCCACCTGCGAGGTGTTGGTCTGGTTATGCGGCGACCGCGATGAATGGCCCGAACTCATCACGCCCGAATTGTTGACCGCGATTTTGTCCGCGCTCGAGAGGGAACAGCACAGCGGCACCGGCCGGAACAGCAAGTTGCAGCGAGTGCTGGTCGACGACCGGCAACTACTGACTGATATTTTTGCGAACGCGGATGTCGGTGTCGCTCGCGATGCTCTGCGGCGCCTTCAACTCAGCCCGTTATTCGACGAGCTCACTAAACGCTCGCTCCTGGCGCGGATCGTTAAACTTTATCCCGAGCTGGAGATTGTAATTACTGGTGCGCAGCCGGAGGAAAAAGTTGCGGCGCTGGTTGTCTCCTGGAGCAGCCTGGAAAAACGGCGCGCCGAATACGAGGAGTTGATTAAAAAGAAAATCCCAGAGAACACGAAGGAAATCGCGCTCGCCCGTTCCTACGGCGATTTGAGCGAAAATTTTGAGTACAAAGCAGCCAAGCAAATGCAGGCAGTACTCATGCGGCGAAAGTCCGAGCTCGAGCAAGCCCTGCAAAACGCACGAGGGACGTCGTTCGAAAACCCGGATACGACGCGGGTCTCGATTGGCACGGTAGTCACGTTACGGGAGAAGGATTCCGGTAAGGAAGAAACGTACACCATCCTCGGTGTGTGGGACGGCGATCCAGACCGGCATATCATTTCGTATCAAACAGCAATCGGCCAGGCACTACTGGGTCACGCGGCCGATGAAGTTATTTCGATGAATACCGAGAATGGTACGGAGAAGTTCAGGATTGTTTCAATCAAAGCGGCGCCGCGCGACGAGGCCGAGCCGGATCCGTCGCTCGCTGAATTCGAAACAGCCTCAGCCTGATTGTGCTCCCTGCCGAGCCGCACCTCGGCAAGGCAGATGAACGCCTCTGCTGCGATTTCAGTACATAAATCTCCTGTGAAAACGCGCGTCTCTTTTCTGGCAGCGGCAATCGCAACGGCCCTCTGCTCGAGCGTTTTCGCGGCCACTACGGCTGAGCCTGACAATGTGACACCGCAGGACGTGTTCGATGGAATGCGCCAGAATTTTCACGCGGAAAAGGCCAAAGGCCTTCATGCTCGCTACCAGTGGGAATTGAGCGGACCGAACGGGGGTCAATGGTGGCTCGAGATCAACGACGGCAAGTTCAAGATGGACCGGGGGAAGATCGACAATCCCAACGTCACCTTCATCGCCAGCGATCAGACCTGGGTCGCGCTCTCGAACGGCAAACTGAAGGGAACGTGGGCTTTTATGACCGGGCGTTTAAAGGTCCGCGGCAGCCAGGCCGTAGCACGCAAGCTCGACGAGATCTTTCCTTAGAAATTTCAACCACGAATGGACACAATGAACACGAATTCGTGTCTATTCGTGGTTAATTCTAAAACCGCGCGTCGATCGCAAATCGGAAGTAAGGCGCCGGATCCAGGCGTTCGCGCACGCCGTGGCGAAAGAAATCGAAGTCGCGAACCGCGGTATAACCTGCGCCGGCGCTAATCTTGAACGGTCTAAACCCGGAATAAGTCACCTGAACGCCAGCCCGGTCTTCGTTGTATTGCACCACCGCGTTGTGGACCTGCAGCTTGTGTAAAGGCGTTATCACATCGTCCGTGCGAAAGCTTTCGTAAACCAGTTCACCGAGAATCTGGAACTTCCAGTCGGCGTTCGGCTGGTAAACAAGCGCCGGTTTCGGGATCACCCCATCCAGTCGCAACTTGTCTGAGATGAGCCAGATGATGCCGCCGCCGGGAGCGATCACCGGGTCCTGGTAGAGCGCGCCGCCGATTCCGATGGCGCCGAAGACCTTGTCCTTCTTGAGCGGGAAGGCGACGAAAGCCTTCAACCGGACGTCGAAAGCATCGCTGCTAATCCGGTTCTGAAAATAAAAGCCCGGGTCGAGCTCGAGCAGAATACCCGGAAAATCGTGCACCACGTATTCGACCGCCACGTGGCTGGAGGCTGCTTGCAAGTGGTCGGGCATTCCGTTGTCCGACCCTCCGAAATCGTAGCGCTCGTATTCTACGCCGGCACGAAAATACCACTTCCCGGTGATCAAGAAGCGACGATCGAAGTTAAAATCGTTGTAGAACGAATCGCCGTGACCGAGCCGCGATTCATTCTTAAAATCGCTGCTTAGCGTGTAGGTGCTCTCGGTTGAAACAAGATCTAGCGTAGTCTCATCTTGGGGCGTGGTTGTGGATATTTTTTCTTCCGCCGCGATAACGAAGCGCGCCGACAGAGTGACAAATAGCAGACTAACGAGAAACGGCCGGATTTTTTCCATGTGATTGCCCAGGCGCTTGTCCATATGAATGGGCTGTTATCGATGTATGACGGAAATGACCTTTCGCAAGACCCAAAGCTGATTCGTTGCCGGATTACCGGATTTATTGCACCAGCGGCGCGTCTGTCTTGTTGTGAGGACGCACACCGTAATTATTCAAGTCCTCCTGAGCCATGTGCATCCCAAAAAGTAAAATGGCAATGAGCCCGAAGTAGAGGATCGACATCGTCCAGCGCTGAGCAGGCGTTACCTCGAAATAGCGTTGCTCTTCCTCGGTCCGTTTGCGGAAAAGAGAATAGAGGCGCGGCAAGGACAGAAGAATAATGAGCCAGATAATGAAATTCGGGTATTGCCAGCCGAGCCAGATGAGCACGGCAAAGCCCGGAATCCAGAGCCAGCGTGACATTGCGCTCACAATGCGGCCGCCGTCGAGCATTCCAACCGGGGTCAGATTAAAAAGATTGAGAAAGTAACCGGACGCGGCGAGTGCGAAGAAAATCGGAGTGTCGGTCATTTCGCCTATCGAGTTGCAAACGAGCGCGCCGATTGACCCAAGAATCGGCCCGCCGATTCCAACACACGCTTCCATCCAGGCATTGCGCGGCTGATCTTTTAACAAGATGAATGCGCCCATGAACGGAATGAAAACCGGCGCGGTCACTTTCAGACCGAATTTTTTTGCAACAATCAGATGTCCGCACTCATGAACGAACATGAGGAGCACGAAGCCGACGGCGAATTTCCAGCCCCAGATCGTCGCGTAAATCCAGATGGAGAGCAGCATGGTGCCGCCCGATTTCAGGAAGACCGGCAGAAATTTCAGCGCGGGCAGAATGAAAAATTTCAACTTCGCGAAAAACTTCGCTATCAACACCGCCACAACTCCAAGCGGCCCGAGTGCCTTCTTCGCGCGGGTCAGGAAGCTTTCGCGCTCTGGCCCAACGGTTTCGGGTTGAAGATCCATTCGCCGGTTAGTCGGTGATCAAAACCCATTTTGCAAGTCGTCGCCAGGACGCCCCTCAGTTAGCGGCGCAAGAAAAACAATCCGATTATCGCGAACGCGACACCGAGAAGTCGCTGCCATGACATTGGTTCGCGAAAGAACAAAATCCCGGCGATCGCCATGATCGCCGCGCCGCCAGCGAGGATGGCGGGAACAGAGGAAAGCGGTCCGCCTTTCTGAAACAACAGAAAGAATGCGATCGTGCCTGCTCCAACGCAAATTCCGGTGATTACGGAATAGTTGAAGCCAGGCATGCTGAATTTCTGATTCCATCGCCCGCTTATCCACAAAAACGCGAGATAAAGCAGGATCGACAATGCTGCGCTCGCCTCCACCACAAAGCCGCCCAGACCATCACCGATAGTTTCGGAGGCAAGGCGTGTGAAGATTTGGTGCGCGCCATAAAGGACTGCCGCGACCACTGCGTACCAAAACCAGGGGGCCATGACACGAAAACTAATCTAAGGCGTCGTGCTCGTTCAACATCTTAATCGAATGCCCTTAGAACGAGTTTTGTAAATCGTTAAAGGCGTCTCCGAGATGATCGAGGACGTCGGTGGCGAGGAGTGATTGCTCGCTGGCGCCGGAATGAAAAACCGCGATTTCGGCGGCGCGCCCGCAAGTCCACGCGCCGAGACGGGCCGCATCGTAGAGCGGGAGATTTTGACCGAGCAAACCGGCGCACACGCCGGTGAGAATGTCGCCCATTCCACCCGTGGCCATTCCGGGATTTCCCGTCGTGTTGTAACTCAACGGGCGATTGCGCTCGGCCACGATCGTGCGGCTTCCCTTGAACAGAAGCGTGACTGGAAATTGCTCGCAAAAATTTTTCGCGATGCCGGCGCGCGACATCCTGCCCGGATCGAGCAGTCGCTTCATTTCCCCGGGATGCGGCGTGACCAGGCGGTGACCGCGGCATTGTTTCAAGATGTCGATCTTATCCGCCAGAATGTTCAATCCATCCGCATCGACAATCATCGGGCGCTCGTCGCGTTCGATGAATTTCAAAATATCGCTGCTGTGCGACAAGCCAAGGCCCGGCCCGACCGCCCAAATGTCGATGCCATCGTGATCGAGCAGGACGCGATACGAGCGAATGGATTTGACCATCGCTTCCTGTGGCGCAGACGCGGCGACAATCGGATAGATATCTTCGGGGACGAAAACTTCAACGAGTCCGGCGCCGGCTCGCAACGCTCCTTGTGTCGTCATCAACGCCGCGCCGACAAATCCTTTCGACCCAGCCACAACGCCGATACGCTTAAACTGATTCTTATAGGCGCCGAATTTCCGCTGCGGTAAAAGCGACCGCATCGAATGGGCGGCGCTCAGCGTTTCGGCACGGGCGGCATCCGGTGGCGTGAGCTCGGGCAGGGGAACGACTTCAAGCCGGCCAACAATATCGAGTGCGGCGTCTTCAATCAGGCCATGTTTGGCGAAACCGATCGTGATTGTGCAATCGGCCTGGACGCAATCCGGATCGGCTTCGCCGGAATGACCATCCAGGCCAGTGGGAAGATCGACAGCGAAAACGAATGCGTTTTCTTCGCGGTGCAACCGATTGATTTTTGCCGCACAAGTGCGAATCGGTTCGCGCAAGAGGCGACTGGCGCCTACGCCCAACAAACCATCGAGAACAATCAGGCGCTGCGTGGTTCGCGTGCCGGGGGGCATGGGATTTTCCGGCGCTTCGTTAAGCGCCTTCAGTTTTTTGCGGGTGAGTTCGCTGCTGTCCGCTTCGGGAAACGCGGGACAGATGTCGATCTTCCATCCGGCACGCTTCAAATGTTCCGCGGCCACCAGCGCGTCGCCGCCGTTGTGACCTTTGCCGGCAAAAACAATGCACCTGCCCGGGTGCGGAAAAAATCTGCTCACCGTGCGCGCAATGCCTGCGCCGGCTGCTTCCATCAGCGCTTCAACGTTTGCGCCGCGCCCTAAAGCTGCCTCTTCCGCTTCGCGCATTTGCGCTACGCTTAGAACCGGGGATTCCAATCAGTCCTCCGATTTTTTGGTCGCTGGTTTCTTTTTTTTGCTCGGGGTGCCGCTGCTTTCGTCGCTGCTGCTTTTCTCTTTCTTGTGAACAGTCGTTCCTTTTTTCTTGGAGGAGGCTTTTTTCGACCGATGTTTCGATCCGGAAATGTCCGGGTCATGGACACGCGTCTGATCGATGAAAGGCTGAAGCGGAACTGATTCGTTACTGGCGACAGTCGTTCGGGAGCGGACTCCGCGGGCAATCTGTTCGGCGAGCGATTGCCGGTAGGTCGCGCTTTGCGCGTACTGAGCTTCGGTTGGGTTGGTGAGGAATCCGCATTCAACCAGAACGGCGGGGACCGTCGTTCGGCGCAAAACATAATAGCCGCGACGGCGCACCCCCCGATTGGACGAAGGCGCGGCGTGCGCAACGTAATAATGAATGGCGGAGGCGAGGGGGAGACTTTGCGAGCTGTAAAAATACGTCTCGATGCCATTCGCTCCCCGGCGGCTGGCCGAGTTGAAATGGATGCAGACGAAAATTCCGTTACGATATGAATTGGCGATGGCTACCCGGGTCCCGAGCGGAATGAATACGTCGCTGTCGCGGGTCATGACCGTGCGATAGCCGTTAGCATTGAGAATCGTCCGGAGACGTTGCGCGACATCGAGGGTCATCATTTTTTCCGAAACGCGCTGGCCGGCAATTCCTCCGCGATCAAAACCGCCATGGCCGGCATCGATTACCACAACTGTGGACGGTCTGCTGCCACCTGAAGCCGGCTCCGAAGTATCGCGGGTCGAGCGATAATTTGAACTCGGAGCCACTGTGCGTGTGGCCGTCGGTGTGGGAGTGGCCCGGGTGCGGGAGCGGGCTTCATCCTTGTGCAGTCTGTCGACCATGTCCTGCTGGGATGGAAGGGCGACGGCCAGCGTTGCGACCGATAACCAGCCGCAAGCGAAAATGAAACTGCTGAAACGCGCTCGCATATTAATTATCCTTGGGCATTTCATCCGGACGTTCGGAGAGCTTTGGCACCTTGCCCGGAGCCACGACCGGCACCGCCGCCGGCTGATCGAGCATGCCTCCACGCACCGCTACCGAACCATCAGCGGCACGGGCCAGGCGGGGTCGTGTTTTTGTTTCCATAAAAGATGAATGAGCAAGTAGTTCGCCATTCAAGCCCACGTGCGAGTAAGCCCAACTGCGCGGCCCGGCGCAATGCAAAATGTGAAGCTGATTGGCGCGATCGATCTCGGCCTGAGGATCGTTGAAGGCGATGGCGCGACCTAGTGAATACGTGGCGTAAACAATTCCGCTGTCCTTGTCCTCCACCCGCACATAGAGCGACGTGTGATCCGGGAAACGATTGCTCAGCAGGGAATAAGTGCGCGCGTTGCCGGGGCCGGCAGCTCCGTCGGGAATTCCGACCGTTTTTTGCCAGATCGGCCGGGCGTCCGTTACCTCAAAGACCTTTGTCTGGGAATAGAAAAACTTGCCCAGGTCGGCGAAATAAATATGGGCCCGGACATGGTAGGTGCCGAAGTCACTGACTGGAAAAAGTGAAGTGAGATTGATCCGCTGGGTTACTTTCTTGCCGATGTCGATCTTGAGACCGGGCTGAGATTGGTTTGGTGGCAAAGGCGCGATCGGCTGGCTTTCCTTTCCGGTTACTTCAAACCCAAACCAGGCTTCGCCATCGGCATCGCGAAGATCGACATCGCGGCCGGCTAAATTGGTAATGCCAATGGTCGCCATAACGGGTTCGTGGGCGATATATTGCAACCGCCTCAGCTTTAGATCGACCTGAATTTGCGCCTGCGCCGTCGCGCCAGATAGGAGAATGCCGGCGAATATCAGCGAAAATCTCATGCGCGAATAAAATAACGCAATTCGTTGCATAAGAATAGGCGTTTGGGGGCGGTCGAGCTCTAGGCGTGCCGCCGCAGGTTTTCAGCCAGCCTCTGTTGTTTGTGGCGCGCCACAGCTTCGATCAACGCCCCATCCCATGGTGACGGGATTGTCTCGACCGGCGGACGAACGGTGCCGTCGTAAGCAAACTCGACGAATTCCCAAGCGATCATTTCCAGCAACGCGTCCTTGCCCCGGCAAGCGGTGGTTTCGGCGTGGACGATTTGTCCCCCGCGCAAAAACACAATTCCACTACGTGTTTCTCTTACCATCTGGATCGCTCCGCCTCGCTGGCTAAGACAACACATTTGCAGCACATCGACAACATGAAACCAGTCCGGCGTGCCCGGGGTGGCTGCCTCCGCGCGAGCAATCGCTGCGAGCAGACCTTCGCCGTCGATTGGCTCGGGAAAAACTTTTGTGTTCGTCACTTCCAGCCGCTGCTCACTCGCGGGATACGCCGGAAGAAATAACGTCTGCAACCCGGGAAAAAGTTCGCTGAGCTGACCACCCACGACGAGGCCGTCAACGCCTTGATCCAGAACCTGGGTCAAAAGAAGTGTGCACCGGGCATGGGCACGGCCCCACTCGACCGCAGCCACATTGTTGCTCACGAGCTCGCACTCGTGCGCCGTGTAGTCTCTCACCATTTGCACCAGCTGCTCGCCCAGCACGGCGTCGCGGTGCACGATGAGTATTTGCATTACGGCGTCGCAGCGGACGCCGCGGGGAAGAGTTTCAAGAGCCGTTTTGGTTCCGCTTTTTGGGCCTGCAGTTCGTCATGATAATAAACGCGGACGATGTAGCCCAGATATCGACGCTTGCCATTGTCCGGAGGCGGGCTGGGATTGACCGGCTTTCCTTTCCTTCCAGGATTGACTGACGCCGCGGCCGCGGCCAGCGCCGCTTCGGATGTTATGACTTTATTTTTTGGCCTCAGATAATTTACCGAGAGAACCTCCGGATCGGCCCCGGCCCAATCATGTTTCGAGGTCACCCATTCATAATTCACTTCGGCATCGGTGAGCTTGATGTCTTTGTCATCAACCGTGTCGTAAAAGAACACTTGGATTTTTACCTTCGTGTGATCAATGACGGTGCTCGTCTGTTTTTTCACCGCGATTCGAAGTGTCAGGTTCGTTTCCGTGTCCACATCGGGCTCTTCGCTTGCTTTAATTTGCGCGATTGAAAATATCGAGCCGCTGGCCGGAGATGCCCCTGCGTCTGCGGGCGGAGGAGCAGCCGCGGCGGGTTTCACCGCCGCCGTCGCCGGCGCAGTGGTTGGCGCGACGGCCGGTGGAGGCGACGCCGCGCCGGTTTTCAATCGAGCAACCGCCACATCGTAGGATGGACCGGCCGAAGGACCCATTTCCTGGATTTTGCGCCAGGTTTCATTCGAGCGTTCGAACAAGCTGAAGGTCTCGTAAGTCTTCGCCATTTCCTCGAGCACTTTCCCATTCTTCGGTTCGGACTCGGCTGCCTCAAATAACCGGGCGAGCGCATTGGTCATGTCGCCCCGGCTGCGGAACGCGGTCGCCTCTTGAATAAGACGATCGACTCGAGGAAGGGCGGCCGGTGGAGGCGAACCGACTCCGGCGGGTGGCGGCGTCGCGCGAACGGGAGCCGGTGCGACCCGCGGTATGGCGGTTGGTTGGGCCACCGCGACCGATTGCGCCGCTGATTGCGTTGTCGGCTGGGCCACTCGGAACCGTCGCAAATAGTAATAGCTGGCCGAAGAAAGCTCAGCTACGGCGAAAAGTACAACTAAACCGATGCCGACTTGGAAACTCTTGTCAGCATGCGGCGAAGTGGAAAGTGTCAGAATTCGCATGGGAAAACGGTGCCATTTCTGTAAACGCTTCTCCCTAAACCTGTCAACCCACCAAGCGTCTTAACCACGAATGGACACCTATAAACACTAATCTATAAAACCAGACGCTCCCATTCTAATTTGGCGTGTTTAAAGTTCAGGATCACCCCGACACGCAACTTCGTGATTCTAAGACAATTCAGCATTAACCCGCGTTCGTGATCGGTAATCCGGTCAATCACTTTCATATCCACGACAACTGCCTCGAAGCGTCAAATCGGGAATGAAAAGCCCGACCGCGTTGCCCTTGTAAAGGATGTTAAAAGGAACCTCGAGGGCGCATCCCACAATTTGAAAGACCTGTTCTTTGAATAACAGCTTCTCATCATTGGTGTCCATTCGTGTTCATTCGTGGTTTTCTCACCGCGAGATCTCGTTTTGACCCAGAATTTTGAAACCTTCCCCCATCAAGACCGACGACGCGCAATCGGTGTCGTCCACGTGCAGGGCAATTGCGGCGAGGCCGTGCGGCCGGGTCAGCAATGGATAAGTGAAATGCACATTGACCTCCGCCATGAACAGGGCAGCCAGAAGTTTCACCAATTGCGTGGCTACTTCGCGCAACTCCACCACCACCACTTCGCAAACACCGTAGGCAATGTTATGTTCTTTAAACAAATTTTCGGCGCGGCCAGGGTCGCTCGCAATGATCCGCGCGATAGCTGAATCGGTCGACTCGGATACGCTCAAACCGAGCACGTGCGTTTCGTGAGCGTTGAGCAGCTTTACGACGTCGAGCAATCTGCCCACTTTGTTAGGCAGGAAGACCGAAAACTGTTTGACCAGCGGTGCTCCCATCTTCTGAGTTGTTTGCGGTAAATCGACAGACATTTGAAGCGCGCGGACGCAGAGCCGAAAATCGGGAGCCGTTCGCCGTTGGAAGTATGCCATCTCCGGTCTTTTCTTGGCAAACCAATAATATGCAATATGGGGTCGCCTGTCCTGTAGGAGAAGCGGCCAGCTTCCCCCTGCAACCAGGCCGCGTTTCTGGCTGTTCATTTGCGAGCCGCGCTTTACATTCGCGCCGACGATGGACGAAGAAAACGAGCTGATTGGGTTGCGCCGCAAGAAACTGGACGCGCTGCGCGCGAAAGGGATCGACCCATTTGGTGGAACGGCCGGTTTCGAACCGAGCGGATCCATCGCGGAGGTCCGCGAAAAATTCAAAGAGGGTGAAACTTTTCGTGCCGCCGGACGCATCACCGCCCATCGCGACATGGGCAAGAGCCACTTTGTCGATCTTCGCGACGCGACCGGGCGGATCCAGATTTACATTCACGCGAAGGAAGTTGGGGCGGAACTTGTCGATCTTTTCCAGCTCCTCGATCTTGGCGATTTCCTGGGCATCGAGGGCGAATGTTTTTTGACTAAGACCGGTGAGCCAACGCTAAAGGTCAAAAAATTTCAGGTATTGGCAAAGTCGCTCCGTCCTTTGCCGGAAAAATGGCACGGCCTGCAGGATGTCGAAGCGCGTTACCGGCAGCGTTACCTCGATCTTGTTTCAAACGAGCAGTCGCGAGAATTTTTTGAGAAGCGGATCGTGATGGTGCGCGAGACACGGCGCTTTTTCGAGGACCGCGGTTTTCTGGAAGTGGAGACGCCAATGCTGCAAACGGTCGCCGGCGGCGCCGCGGCCGAGCCGTTTCAGACGCGCCACAAAGCGCTCGGCATCGATCTTTATTTGCGCATTGCGCCCGAGCTCTACTTGAAGCGGCTACTTGTGGGCGGCTTCAACAAGGTTTTCGAGATCAATCGCAACTTCCGGAACGAAGGCATCTCGCGAAAACATAATCCGGAGTTCACGATGCTCGAAGCCTACTGGGCTTATTCCGATTTCGAAAAGATCGCGGACCTTGTCGAGGAGTTGATTTGTCATCTGGCGGAGAGACTTCATGCGCTTGATGCCGCGAGAGTGGAGGGTGAAACTCCTGCGACGCCGGGGAGGGCTCGCGGGAGCTCGCCCCTCCAGATCGAGCATCGGGATGGTGATGGTAACGTAACGCGCACGGTCGATTTGAAACGCCCCTGGCGTCGCGCGCGCTATCGCGACCTTATCCGAGAAGTAGCGGGCAAGGATTGGTTCGACATCACGAGCGAACAGCGGCGCGAGCGCGCGACGAATAAATTCGGTCTGGAGATTTCGCCGCAGTTGGCCGATTTCGAAGTGACTCAGCAGGTCTTTGAGAAATTGGTTGAAGAAAAAACAATCGACCCGGTCTTCGTCACCCACGCCCCGAAGGAACTCGTCCCGCTGGCCAAGCAAAACGCCGAAGACGATTCCGTTGTGGATGTTTTTGAGCTGATCATTAACGGCGCCGAAATCGCGCCAGGTTACAGTGAGTTGAACGATCCTGTCGTTCAACGCCAGCGATTGATCGAGCAAGCCGGGGAAGAGACGCAAAAGGTCGATGAAGATTTCCTGCTCGCGCTCGAGCACGGGATGCCGCCGGCGGGGGGCTTTGGTCTCGGCATTGATCGATTGTCGATGTTACTGACCGGCGCGGAATCAATCCGCGACGTGATTCTGTTTCCGCTGCTCAAACCGAAGCAGGGGTAGCTGCGTCGGCGAGGACTGGGTAGCGCACGCGTCTCGCGTGCTGGTTTCGGCGTCTCGCCGAAACGATCTTTCCTGGAACGGCCGCCCGCAATTGACATGGCGAACCAAAGGGAAGTTCGCGATCTCGAGGACGCGCTCGCCAGCACGCGAGACGCGTGCGCTACCCGGAGGACCGGTTCCCGACGACACCGGCCTTTCGATTTAACAAACCGTGTTCGCCGAGCCAGGGCAAAGAGCGGCGGGCGACGCGTTTGAGGCCGAAGGGTTCGATGGCCTTGGCGCGAATGTGTTCGATCGCTTCTTCAACCGAGTCGGTGACGTAGAGCAGGTTCAAATCGTTCGTGGCGATCATTCCGGTGCGCGCCATTTTTTCGATCATCGCGATAAGTTCGCGCCAGTAATCGGTTCCCATCAGCACGATCGGAAAGTTTTTGATCTTGCCGGTCTGAATCAAGGTGAGCGCTTCCGATAATTCGTCGAGCGTGCCGGCGCCGCCCTGCATGAAAACAAAGGCGTAGGAATATTTCAGGAGCAACATTTTGCGAACGAAAAAATAGTGCATCCGCACGCAGCGATCGAGGTAACCGTTA
Organism: Verrucomicrobiota bacterium; assembly: GCA_040005265.1. Taxonomy (GTDB): domain Bacteria; phylum Verrucomicrobiota; class Verrucomicrobiia; order Chthoniobacterales; family UBA10450; genus JBDTZF01. The sequence continues at coordinate 6,381 of JBDTZF010000029.1, read as the reverse complement.
GGCGCTTGCTCGAACGGCAGCTCGATATTGCAACCGACCGAGCGCCCGCCGGCTTCTTTCGCGCCGCGATTGGCCGCTTCCATGATGCCGGGACCACCGCCGGTCATGACCGTGAAGCCGAGCCGGGTGATGGCCGCGCCCATCTTCCGCGCCAGTTCATAAGCGGGATCGTTTTCCTTGATGCGGGCCGAACCGAAGACGGTCACGCAAGGGCCGACGAAATGAAGAACGCGAAAGCCGCGAATGAAATCGCGCATCACCCGGAAAAGCGTGATCGTTTCCTCGAACCGTGAACGCGGTCCTTCGAGAAAGATCTCTTCCGCGCGCTCCGGCGGGGAGGTTATCGCGGAGTCCTGAGGATCAGGCGGCTTTTTGGTTGGATCGTCCATCGTGAGTGAGTAGCGACAGCGCAACTCCGCGTGCGTCCAGACTACGACTCCGTTTTACGAGAAACAACGCTGCTCGCGATCTGGCGCACCTTTTTCAACCAGCGTCCGGCCCAGGCAAATTCTGTCGCCAGGATGGCCAATCCGATGGGAATAACGATAAACGCGGGCCCCGGCAGGACGATCAGGGCAAAGCCGATCAGCAGCACAGTCCCGCCAATGATTCCGACGATTATTCGCTTAACGATCTTAATGTTCTTCGTATTTGAGGAGCGAAATAGCCCTTTCGAGGCATCGGTGACCTGAGCTAAATCGGCCGGTTCATTGAGATTTCGATAGAAATTCTCGTGCTGCCCGGAGACTTGAGAGACGCGTAGCTTGCCAGTTTTTACGAGCCGGTTCGTCAGTGATTTCATTGAAAAATCAGAACTGAAAAGCGCCGCGGTAACATCGACATCTGCTTCGATCGGATAAATTGCGGCCAACGGTTCGATCCGATCGCCGATGATCGGCAAAATACCGCAACCCGGCGCAGTCTGGTCGCAAAGGAAACGCAAATGTGCCTCGCTCATGAATGGCATGTCGACCGCGAGGACGAGCAAATGTCTTGTCTGGATACGACTCAAACACGCAGCCAGACCGCTGAGAGGGCCGCGCGACGGCGAATCATCGGCGATAAATTGCACATTATTCGGGCGCCAGTCCGGATCTCTTTTCGCCGAAACGAAAATCTCCGCAGGCTGCAAGTGGCGTAACAAATCAAGCTGATTTTGCCAAAGCGGTTTTCCGCGGAAAAGAAGTGTCGCTTTATCCGCGCCCATCCGGCGCGATTCGCCGCCGGCGAGCAATGCGGCGCTCAGGTTCATGCACTCGCCGCAGGGATCTGCGCAGTCGAACGCAGCTGGCCGTCGCTGAGAATTCTCGCGCGGAGCCCGCCACGGCCCTTAAGAAATTCTCTCGCACCCGGCGCAATCGTAAGGTTCATCCACTCACATGGTCTGGATTCCTCGGTCCCGAAGAAACGCACGCCTTGGATCTCGAATTCCTTTCCGATCAATTCGTTCAGATCGGCGCCGCGCATGACCACATTCCGCCGCGGGAGGGACGGCGAACAATCCTGAACTTGCAGAGCGCCACAGAGCTCTTCAAAAACCTCCAGGGAGAAGAATGTGATCTGGCCCTTGAAATCGTCTTTGAAATCGAAATAGCGGTCGCCGCAGATCCCGCGGCCGGCCACACACTCGATCATTGGTACTTCGATCGCCGGAAACGTGTCCGGCTCGCGTCCGTAATGACCGACAAAATTGTGCCCCTGGGAAATGTAAAGGTGGCAGATTTCCACGGCGTTCATGATAACATCGAGCATCGACGTTTCACATGAAAGAAACCGGAATCGATTCTGAAAAAATTATCAGGCGTAAGAGCGACGGAGAATTCGAGTATCAACCGGACAATCTTACCATCGAAGAGCCGCTCGAGATTCGCGTCGGCGGGACGGTGCTGGCGACGACCATGCGCACACCGGGTCACGACGAAGAACTCGCCGCCGGATTTCTAATTTCGGAAGCAATTGTCCACGGCCGTGAAGATATCGCGAAGATCGCGGCGGGCGGCCAGAACACGGTCGATGTCGATCTTGCGCCCGGAGTGAAAGTGAACCTTGGTGCAACGCAACGATTCGGAACGATCTCGAGCAGCTGCGGACTTTGCGGCAAGATGAGTATCGACGCGATCCGTCAGAATTTTCCAGCTATCAAAGCGGCGAACATCAGGATCGATATCGGCACATTGCTAACGTTGCCGGCAAAGCTGCGCGAGAAACAGGCGGAGTTTGAGCGTACCGGTGGGATTCACGCAGCTGGGATTTTCGATGTCGATGGGAAATTGCTCGTCATTCGAGAAGACATCGGCAGGCATAACGCAGTCGATAAAGCGATCGGCCGCGCGACTCTCGATGGTTTGTTGCCACTGGATCGACATCTCCTTCTGGTTAGTGGCCGCGCATCTTTCGAAATCATGCAGAAAGCGCTCGCTGCAGGCATTCCGATTGTCGCCGCCGTTTCTGCGCCCTCATCGCTGGCAGTGGGTTTCGCCCGCGAAAGCAATCAAACCCTTATCGGTTTTTTTCGCCCGCCGTCGTTCAATCTCTATTCACACGTCGAACGGGTTCACCTTTTAAATACTTAGTTCGAGGGACACGGTCGCCGCGGCGACTCGTGTCCCATATTTTGAGCGCCGACGGCGCGACGTCCTCCAGTTAGGAAACTTTTGCTCCGCTTCTAATTTCTTGCGCGGCCGTTTCAGCATCCGCTGATGGCGCAATGGAAATCACAACGAATTTACTCGTCGGTGTGTTCGAACGCTCCGCAACGCTGTCGATGGGCACCAGCACGTTGCCTTCTGGAAAGTAGGTTGCGGTGCATCCGCGCGCGATCGGATAGGGTGCAATCTGGAAATGCCGCGCGCACCGTTTCTCCCCATCGCGGAAGTGACTCGAAAGATCGACAATCTGTCCCTGCATCAGCCCCGCCTCGCGAACGTCATCCGGATTCATGAAGAGCACGCGCCGACCGTTGTAAATACCGCGATAACGATCATCCAAGCCGTAGATGTGGGTATTGAATTGATCGTGAGAGCGGATGGTCATGAGAATGAATTTGCCCGCTTCGAGTTCGTTGCGAGGAATCGGATGGACGGTAAAAAGCGCCTTACCGATCTTGTTCTTGAACTGCCGGTGATCGCGGGCTGGGTTTGGCAGATAAAAAATGTCCTCCGCGATCCGTTCGTTGAAATTTTCAAAACCGTCAATCACATGCTCGATGTGATCGCGGATTCGATTGTAATCGGCGGCGAGTCCCTCCCAATCGACCGAGCTCCGATCGCCAAGAGTCATGCGTGCCAGACCGGAGACGATGGCCGGTTCGCTGCGCAATTGTTCGCTGGCCGGCTTGAGCACGCCGCGCGACGGGTTGATGATTCCCATCGAGTCCTCGACCGTGACAAACTGTTCGCCAGTCGATTGTCGATCTTTCTCAGACCGGCCAAGGCACGGCAGAATCAAAGCGATCTCTCCGGTAATCAGATGCGAACGATTGAGCTTGGTCGAAACGTGTACGGTTAGACGGCACTTTTGCAGCGCTTGCGCGGTGAATTCCGTGTCGGGCGCCGCGGACAGAAAATTGCCGCCCATGGCGACAAACACGCGGATCGCGCCACGATGCATCTGCTTAATTGTATCAACAGTATGAGTGCCTTCGTCGCGCGGCGGGTCGAACCCAAATTCGGCGCCAAGTTTTTGCAAGAACGCATCGGGCATGCGCTCCGAAATTCCCATCGTCCGATCCCCCTGCACGTTTGAGTGACCGCGGACCGGACACGGGCCGGCTCCCGCACGTCCAATATTTCCGCCGAGCAGCAGAAAATTCATGATCTCCTGGATCGTCCCGACTGCATTGCGATGTTGGGTTAAACCCATCGCCCAGCAGCAGATGATGCGTTTTGAATTGATCGCGACCTCAGCCGCGGCCCGAATCTCTTCCCGGGTGATTCCGCTGCTCACGAGAATGTCATCCCAGCTGGTTTGCTCCAAGTCCTCGATGAACTGCTCGAACCCCTCGGTGAAATCTTTAATAAACTCCTGATCGAACGCCGCGCCCGGGCGGTTCCGTTCTTCGGTCAGCATTTCCTTCATGATCCCTTTTAGGACCGCGACGTCACCGTTGATCCGGATCGGCAGCCAAAGATCGCTCAATTTGTGGCCTTCGCCGAACAACAATCCCGGCAGGCGCAGCGGATTCTTCAGGTCCTGCGGATTTTTGAATCGGAAATTGCCGATCTCAGGCATCGGATTGATGGAGACGATCTTTGCTCCGGCTTCTTTAGCTTGTTGCAGGCTGTCCAGCATCCGCGGGTGATTCGTCCCGGGATTTTGCCCGATGATAAAAATTGCGTCGGCCTGGACGAAATCGGCCAGCGTGACACATCCTTTTCCCACTCCGATCACCTCACTCAATGCCTCTCCGCTCGATTCGTGACACATGTTAGAGCAATCAGGCAGATTGTTGGTTCCAAACTGGCGAGCGAATAACTGATAGAGAAAGGCTGCCTCGTTGCTGGTGCGGCCGCTGGTGTAAAACGCCGCAGCGTTTGGACTCGGAAGCGCGTTGAGCTCCGCCGCAATCAATCGAAAGGCATCGTCCCAGGCGATCGGCTGGTAATGATTTGCGCCAGCCAGCTTAACCAACGGTTGGGTCAAGCGTCCCTGTTGCCCGAGCCAGAAGTCGCTTCTGCTCCGCAGGTCATCGAGCGAATGGCGCCTGAAAAATTCTTCGGTCACTCGTTTCGTCGTCGCCTCATCAGCGACTGCTTTTGCGCCGTTCTCGCAAAACTCAGCTACTTTTCGATTCTTGTCCGGGCTCGGCCAGGCGCAGCTCTGGCAATCGAATCCCTTTTTCTTGTTCATCGACAGCAGAGTTTTGAGAGTTCGCATTGGACCCATCTCGCGAAGTCCGAAGCGCAGGGTTTGATAAATCGCTGGAAATCCCGCCGCGGCTTTCGGACTCGCTGCAAGATCGGCAGCATTAGCCTCGGCTGGCGGTTGTGCCCCGGTTACTAAACGCGCTGGAATCTGCTCAGTTTCCACATCTAAGCCTAATCCCAATCGGCCAGAATTTCACCGCAGATCCGTAGACGCGATTGGAATCACCTGTTTTTTGCCCATGTAATCAACCGTGACCGTTTGCGCGTCGTGCGAAATGACAGGCAAACGCATCCCACGTTGAAGAATCGTCTCGCCATACGGAATCTTGATTTTCACCTGGCGAAGAATCGTAACGTATCTTTGCGGTGTCGGGGTCGGAACCGGAGTCGGCGTTGGCGGAGGAGAAGTGGCGACGGGGGTAGCTTCGGCCGGAACCACTGGAGGAGTGCTCGTCTTGTCGGGCGACGGCGAACCCTCAGGAGTTGCGGGAGGCGGACTATTTTGTATCTGCGGGCTCGAGCCGTCGAGCTTTTCAATCTTTAAGACCGGATGAATCTCCCACGCGGTTGAGCGCCAAGGATTGTGATACTTACTCCGGCCAAGCGTTTGGATGGTTGTGCCCACATCCTTGGCACTGTTATGCTCGTCGTCCCATAATAGATAGCCGGTGATTCGAACCTTGGCTGCCTTGTGCCCCGTGGATTCATAGGTCACATCGGACCGGCGAAAGAATGCGGTGAGTTGTTGGATGCGAATGCCGTCGCGATAAACGGCGTTTTGCGTTCGCGGGGTGATCTCGCAGATGATCGGGGTGGGATCGCCAGGCTGTGGCGGATGATCGGGCGGCTTTTCGAAAATCTCCATGTGCCAATCGTGGAAATCGACGCTGCTGCAATTGGTGCTTTCCGGCGGTCCAGGATAGGCCAGACCCATGTAGCCAGTGAGCGAGACGATCTGTTTTTCCATCGGCTCGAGTTTCTGTTTGTCCTGCGGGCTCACTTCTTTCCGGCGCTTGCCGTTTGATTGGGCATCCCACGGACCAACATGGCGAAGAAACCCCGCCGTATCGAAAGATGGAACTTTGACCCCTGCGAGATCGATCGGAGATCGGCTCTTGAGCCGGTTTCGCTCGCTGGTATCGGGACTGCGAGAGGTCCCTTCCGGGCGAGTAACGCAATTCCAGCCGCTCAGGTCGATTTCCTTAAGCTCGCGGTCCTCGGAAATTTGCTGCGCAGCCTGGACTCGCCCCATTGCGAGAAGGAGGACCGTCAAGATCCGAAGGACTGGCGTACGGTTACGCACGGAAATGTTTTGCTCAGCCCATGTAAAAGCCACCGTTCACATTAAGTACGTGACCGGTGATGTAAGACGCCATCGGTGAAGCTAAAAACAATGCCGCATCGACAATCTCTTTCACGTCGCCGAGCCGGCCGAGTGGAATTTGTTTTTTGAAATTCTCAGTCACTTCGTCGGGCATGCCTTTGCTCATCCCGACGTCGATGAAGCCGGGCGCGA
>JBDTZF010000127.1:0-7229 GCA_040005265.1 Verrucomicrobiota bacterium | reverse complement strand
AGCTGCGCTGATAGAGTCTGGACAATTAAGATGGCAGACGCCATGCAATGAGCCGCAATTTTCACGAGATCGATTCCCAGGAAACGCCTCTCGGTCTTCTGAGTTTGCGCCGGAGACGCATCTTGTCGTTAGGCGACATTGAGATTCACGAGGTCAAACTGGGCGAGGCATTCCTCATGTCGAGCCTGTTTCATGAGGCGGAAGTCGCGCTCGCTCATCGCGGCCTTTCCGAACTGAAGGGCACCGAGTGGGACGTTGTTGTCGGCGGGCTTGGGCTCGGGTACACGGCGGTGGCGGCGCTCGAGCATCGTGACGTTGCGTCGTTGCTGGTGATCGAGGCCCTGCCACAAGTGATCGGGTGGCACCAGAGTGGTTTGGTTCCGCTGGGTGAGAGGCTGGCGAACGATCCGCGCACCCGACTCTTGCAGGCAGACTTCTTTGCCACTGCTTGTTCGGCAAACGGCTTCGACCCTGATAAGGCCGGCAGGAAATTTCACGCAGTCCTCTTGGACATCGATCATTCCCCGCGCGATCTGCTGCACCCGAGCAGCGCGGCGTTTTATCAACCGGACGGACTGCGCGCACTCGCCGCGCATTTGCATCCTGGCGGCGTCTTCGCGCTCTGGTCGGATGACGCACCGGATGATGAATTCCTCGGAATGCTGGACACCGCGTTCGCGACAGCGCGTGTACATGTCGTCACGTTCCCCAATCCGATTCTGGAAGGTGAATCAGAGAGCACCGTCTACGTCGCGTGCCTGGACGAGGATAAATAAAAAGGGGGCAGAGCTTACTATCGACCTTCAGGATATTGAAAAACTGAGAAGCTGAAATTCTGAAACGCTGGATTCAGAAGTGACACGTGACGAGCGAAGCAGAGGCGCGAGTTCTCTTTTGGAAATTCCTTTATTATAAACCATCAATGTGGTGTGCATCGTGGAGACTGTGCGCTGGCAGGGCCAGCACACACGCGAATGTTCCTGCGCTCACTACAATCATCAACATCAAGCCCAGGCGAAATCCGCCTACGGTTGCGGCCAAGACAAACGCGCTGACGCCGAGTGCCGCACCGATCTGCCGGATAAATTGCTGGCTGGTGGTCGCGCTACCCATGCGGGCAACCGGGACGCTATTCTGCACCACGACAGTTAGCGCAGAGAGAAGCAAAGAAGGTCTTGCCTCGATATACGTGAATCACGTATATCAGTTCAACCTAGGTTAGCGTGATATAAACCGACGATTGGAATGAGCTGTCGAAGACGTAAAACCAACGATCGTCGCGGCCAGCGAGATCCGGAGAGTTTAAGCGAGCGGATTTACCAATGGCGGGAGGCGCGCAATCTTTCGCAGAGCGAGGCTGCCATAAAACTGAGAGTGTCGAAGCGCACCCTGCAGGAGTGGGAACAAGGCCGGGCGATGCCGACGCACCTCGGATTGATTGGCTTGGAAGGGATCATTGGCAGGCCGATTAATCGGATAGCCGGCCGCCGACGACGGAAACATCTGCGCAGGCGCTGATATACGTGATTCACGTATATCAAGGTTGCCGGATCGAATGTCGATGTTCAAAGGTTGAGCTACCCGCCTCGGCTGGAAACGAGGTCATTCATCCGTCTGCTGTGCGTCGTGGAGACTGTGCGCTGGCAGGGCCAGCACGCATGCGAATGTTCCGGCGCTCACTGCAATCATCAACATCAAGCCCAGGCGAAATCCGCCTACGGTTGCGGCTAAAACAAACGCACTGACGCCGAGTGCCGCACCGATCTGCCGGATAAATTGCTGGCTGGTGGTCGCGCTACCCATGCGGGCAACCGGGACGCTATTCTGCACCACTACAGTCAGCGCAGGCGAGAGCAGTCCCATTCCGGCGCCTGAGACTAACGACGCAGCGATGACCCAGCCGAGTCCATGTTCAAATGCCACCATGAAAAAGAGGAGCCCGAGAATATGCACAACGATTCCAATCACACTCGGAAGTCGTTCTCCTATTCGATGGACCAATCGTCCACTTCCGAATGCGAACGTGCTCCATCCGATGGTGAACGCGCCAACCACGAGGCCAACGAACGCGCGGTTCTCATGAAAGGCGGCATTGGTTGCGAGGGGCAGATAAGAGCTCAGGCCGAAGCCGCTGAAGAAGGCGAGGAATGATGAAGAAATCGACGATGCGTAGCCGGCATGGCGAAAGAAACTCAACGGCAGAATCGGATGGGGCGTTCGTCCCTCGTGCCACACGAAGACGACGAGCAGAATGATTCCTGCGGCGACGAGCGCGGCCTGCATCAGCCCGATTTTTCTCTCTCCGAGATCCACAAACGCCCACATCAAGCAACTGCCGCCAGCGCCGGCGAGAAGGGCTCCGGCAAAATCGAATCGGCCGACGCTATGCCCAACGCTCTCGCGCATTCCGAAAATGACGAGGAAAGCAGCCACAATCGCGATCGGCACGTTGATAAGAAAAGCCCATCGCCATGAAACATGTGTCACGATCAGTGTTCCGAGGAGCGGTCCGGCTACACTTGCGACGGCCCATGCGCTGCTGGCCGCACCCAGCGCCCGGCCGCGTTTGTTAGGCGGGTAAACGACTCCGAGCAGAACAAACGGAAGAGTCGCAACGGCTCCCGCTCCGATGCCCTGGATGGCACGAGCGCCGATGAACTCCACCATCGTGCGCGCGACCGCGCAAAGTCCGCTCCCGACTGTGAACACGACAATCCCGACGAGATACGTGCGTCGGCGTCCCCATCGATCCGACCCCGGCCCCCAGATCGGCATCGATACCGCCGCGGCGAGCATGTAGGCCGCAAAGGTCCACGCGTACAAGTGCGCACCGCCAAGCTCAGGCAATGCCACCGGTATCACCGTGCTGACTATTGTGTTATCGAGACCGGCGAGAATGATCGTGAACAACACTCCGAGCAAGACGAGCACGCCACTCTGTCCGGAGGAATCCGTCGTTCGCATGCCGCGTAAAACGCTTCGCGTCACGCGGCTAATTGGTGCGTCGTTGGGCATAATGATTGGAGGCAGGTGGGGACGAAGCCTTCTACACATTTGGTGTGGGGACTCGCTTTAAATAATGACGCAATTGCGCGCGCAGGAAACGCCGTCCGGCCCCACTCTTCAGGAATTTCTCTCTTCCTTCGGCGTCTTCGCGTTCCGTGTAAGCCTCATAATAGATAAGCTTCCATGGACCTCGCGATTTGGTCGCGAAGCTCTCGCCGTCTTGATGCTGCCTCAGCCGCGCGCGCAGGTTGGTTGAGAAGCCAATGTAGAAACCGGAGTCGCTCTCCGACCGCAACACGTACACGTAGAACACTCCATCAGGATAAAACGAGAAGACCGCGTGAGGCGAAGCCTTTTACGCGGCCTTGATCATTCTAATGACCGGAACATACTGGAGTTATGAATTTAAAATCAAGTACCGTCAGAAGCATCGGCATGTTTTTCGGGTTAAGCGCGCTATTATTCGTGCAAGGTGTCTCGCTCCCCGCGCAAATTCCAGCTAGCGAACTCCCTCCTGCGGGGACTGATACCGGGCTCGATGGCAAATACGATCCGCAAAATGGTATTGCGCAATTGATCCGGGATAAGAGCGCGGAGTCGGCCGCGTCCAAGATATTCGAGGACGATCGTGTGCTGGTCTTCATGCCGCTGCCGGAGGAAGAGGTGGTTGCGCCGGGTCACGTGCTGGTGGTTCCGAAACGGTTGGGCGCAAGAAATCTGTTGGATCTCAAGCCTGACGAGATGCGTGACCTTCTGGTCGCGGTTCGAAAAGCGGCGATCGCGCAGAAGAATGGGCTGGGAGCAACCGGTTTTCGAGTTCAACAAAATAACGGGCTCAGCAGCAGCCAAACCGTTTACCATGCCCATTTTCACGTGATACCGTCTTTTGGAGGAAAAGCGCCTGGAACTCCCGCGCCAAGGAAAAAGCTGCCGGCCGCGGAGTATGACGCGATCGCAGCGAAGCTGCGCGCGGCCTGGCCAAAATAAATCTCGGTCGCACGATTTCCTGGTGGGGCGCGGGCTGGGAAAGGAAGAGGGATGAGGGAAAAATTAAGAAGTGAATCAAGAAGTCTTTGCTCGTTTCAGGATGTTAACGAAAATCGCGGTCAGCTCTTCGCACTCTTGTCGCAAAGGCGCGAGCTTTTCCACGCGGACAACACTGGATTCCACGAGCAGTTCCAGCCAGTAGGCGCTTTCCTCACACGGCGTATTCGTCTACGCGGCGGCGTTATTTATCGATCGCGCCTTTTCCCGAACATCTGTCGCAATCGACCATAGTAACAGTTTCCCTGCCATTTTCGAAAAGGCTGTGTTCCAAGGTGCCCCACTTATAACGATTCGGACTCGGATCGTAATTATACTCAGGCATCTTCCTGTAACCACTACACTTTGGGCAAAGGGTTTTTGCTCCGCCACTGGCGGCGACGAGTTTCTTGGAATCAGCAAGATGAGCTGCCCTTTTTTCGGCTTCAGCTTTTTGCACGCGTTCCATGAACTCAGTCACGATTTCTCTGCCCGAGCGTCGACGCTCCGGAGGCGAAGTGTTGGCTGCGATATCTTCGGCTTTTCGTTTATCATCCTCAGAAACAGTGAAACTGTCTGAGAGATCAAATTGAAAGACAGTTCCCAAACCTTTTTGACCGCCGCGCATAGTCAACCCGAATAACTTACCATCCTTACCGAAGTGCAGCCCACCGACTGGGATTTCCGGATCAGCAAATGGAAACCATCTGGAGGGATCGCCGGCGCCGGTTCGATCTTTGAAAGTGAGTAGAACTATCGCGTTTCCTTTTGCGTCTAATTTGAAGAGTGTTCCACGGTTCGGCGTGCGATTTATACCGCTGGTAATTCCATACATGTTGCCGTCAAAGCCCTTGACCAAGCCACCCACCATGGGCCCCTCGCCTTTGAAATTGTATAGGACGGTAAGCTTGCCTTCCGGCGTCATCCTGAAAATGGTTCCCTGGCCATTCTTGCCTCCTTCCGTGGTCGCGCCATAGAAGTTTCCGTCACTCCCTTCCAACAAAGGACTATTGGGATGACTCCCTTCAAGTTGGTCCTCATTAGTCCACATCTCTCTCCACGGACGTTCGTTGAATCTGTGGAGTGTGGTTAGGCTCCCATCCGCGCTGATTCGAAAAATCGTTCCGCCGTTAATCGTGCCGAGCCTCTCCGTTGGTACGTGACTAGGACCTTGTGGCGTCATGCGCATGCTACCGCCATGGGTCCCGCCTAACGAGGTCGTGCCGTAGAAATTGCCATCGTTCGCCTCGATTAAACCACCTTCGGGAAAGAAACCATCATCGCTATTTGAGACAAAATTGTATAAGGACGTAAACGATCCATCGGGCGCAATTTTGAAAAGCGTGCCTCCCTCGGCCGTTCCTCCGTTGCGGGTAATTCCGTATAAATTGCCGTTTTTCGCCGCGACAGGCCTGCTTGGGATACCCTGGCCTTCCTTGCCGCTAAATTGGTGAACGACGCTGAATTCACCCGCTTGGGTAATTTGGTAGATCGCCGAGACCTCGCTTGTCCCATAAAGGGTGCCGCTCTGGCCTTGGACGACTCCAGTTTTTGGGTCAGGATCCGCTCTCTGGGGCACCTCTCCGTGCTTCAAATGCGAGATCGTTGTAAATTCGCCAGCGGGCGTGAGCTTGAACACTATTCTGTCTGAGTCTGTATTCCGAAGAATTCCGTAGAGGTTTCCAGCCTTGTCGGCGGAAAGACTGCCGACTTCCGATATGTCCTTAGGAAAGTTATAAATTACCTTGAGACGCGCATAGGTTAACATGTCGCGTTTCACTTCTTGCCGGAAGGCTTTCTCTTGTTCGGATTGCACCGAAACAACTTTCGACGCCGGAATGTCGTTGCGCGTTAAAGCGTCAGCGGATGCCTGCACCGTTCTTTTGGGACTCGACAAGTCTAGTACCCCTCCTTGTTCGTAGGCCACCCCGGCAAAAACCAGCAGAATCAAGATAAGCGAGCCGGTCATCAATGGCCTTCTTGCCCAGAAGTAGGTGCGAGGAGCGAGTGAGCGTATCTCAGAGGTAACGACATCAATTTTCTCCGCGATGCTTGTAGACTGTTCCACTTCCGTAGTAAGCGAATTATTCATCGCCGCACTTTGTCGAAGCTGGCGGCCGAGCTTCCTGAATAGCTGATCGCGTTTGACCTTGAGGATTTGAACATTCATTACTCTTCCTACCTTTCTTATCAGCGCTCCTAGTCGCTCTCGAAATGAAGGACCGGAAGTAACAGGTTTGTTTAGGCTTTCGATTCGATTCTGAATGGTGTCTAACCGATCGATGCTCTCGCCCTGACCGGTTGACGACTGCTTAAGGTCGTAAGCTTTCCTTCCGAGACGGTAATCGGCGTTTCGTAGATCGAACCGCCTTAGCTTAGTTCGATAAATTTCTTTCTTTAGAATGCGGCCGCTGATCGCGATTTTTTCCATAAAGGTTTTCGAGAGGTTCTTGGGAAGAGGTAGCCGATTACCCTCCCGGTCTTCGCTTTCAGAATGGATGAAGTGTAGTGCAAAAGGCGGTCCGTGTGTCGAGCGCAAAGACCGAAGTTCGCGCTGGATAACCTGCTCATGACAGGTCCATCAGAACCTCAAAAATTTGATGCGATAAAACACGAGTTTTATCTTTGCCCATGTCGAGGTTTTTGCTGGCTAACCGCCAGGGTTACTTCTTCTCTTTCGCTTTCGCAGACTTCTTTGCGTTGCGCTCTCCTTTTCCCAGTTTCGCTCTCGGCGCTTTGTAATGGGCGATGGGCTCATTTACGGGGACGCGTGCAACTCCGAACGATTTCGCGAGCGGGCGGTGCGGCCGACTACGTTGAGTGCCAGGTCCTCCAACTTTTTGAAGCGGACGCAGCCGAAGTCAGTTGAGAGTTGAGAGTTGATTGTTGAGTGTTGAGTGTTGAGAGCCGAGAAAGCCGAAGGCTTTCGCCAAGGTTACTTCTTTTCTTTCGCTGACTTCTTGGCGTCGCTTTTTCCTTTTCCTAACAGTGCCCGCGCTGCTCGATAGTTTGCGATGTGCTCCGCGACTGGCACTCGCGCGATTGTGCGGCCGACCACATCTAAAGCGAGATCGTCCAACTTTTTGAAGCGGACGCAACCTTTACCCATGTCGAGCTTCTTGCCGCTCTTCTTGTATTCGTTAACGAACCAGGTGGAGAGAGTGGGATGACCGTAGAAGGACAAAAAATGCAGCACCATG
>JBDTZF010000126.1:0-7242 GCA_040005265.1 Verrucomicrobiota bacterium | reverse complement strand
ATTAAGAGTCACTTGCTCTGCCAATTGAGCTAGCGGTGCTTCCCTCGTGAATCGGCGGTTTTGCTGAGGAAATGTGTGGTTTTGTGCACTATTTTCGGATGCGATTTCGGATGCGATTTTATTGACACTCTTACGCATTTCTGTAGCATCGCCTCCATGAAGAACCGCAAATTACTCGTCCGGGTCTCGTGTTCCAAGCGTAATTTTTATCTGATGCCGCTGACTGATCGGCGCCCTCATTATTATGTGCATTTCGCTCCGCCGCGGTGGGTGCGGGAGAAAATCGGACGCGAGGAAGTGACGCGATCGACGGGGACGAGCGAACTGGAGCCGGCGAAACGGATCGCGGCGCAGATTATCGAATCTTTCTGGCTGGATGCGGGTGCGTCGGCGGATGCGAAGGGGTTAACGACTCAGAGTGATGTGGCTAAGCTGGAGGAAATCTTGAGCCGGTATCAGCCGCTGCCGCAGAATGTGAGCCCTACCGCGGCAGTGGCGAATCGCGCTGCTATGCGGCGGCTGGTGCGCGAGGGCGCTGGCATCGAGCCGACGAAGGCGACGGTGGCTGTGTTTAAGGACGCGAAGATCATCAAGGAATATCAACTGGCTCGGCAGAAGGCGGCCGGCTCGCTGAATCTGGTGAAGCAGCAAAGTGCGGAGGTGTCGGCGAACGCGGTGGTGCGCCGGGCGCGGTCGATATTCGGGCGGGATCATTTGCATTTTTATGAGGGATTGAATTTGCCGGATCTGACTGAGTTTATGAAGGCGCGGTTGTTAAACGTGGATGGGGATATGTCGTTCGTGCCGTTCGGTCCGGGAACGGTGGAACGGATCGAGCGCGAACTGCCGGCGCAATCGCGGAATGTGCAGCTGGCGACGTTACTGATGTTGTATCTTGGGTTACGGAATTGCGAGGTGGAATTCGCGAAGTGGGAATGGTTCCAGCGGTTCCCGGATGGGACGGGAACGCTTATGATCGAGCGGCGGCCTTATTTTAAGGTGAAGAATCGAAGCGTGCGGACGCTGGAAATGGACATCGATTTGGTGGCGAAGCTGGCGCCGTTCTGGGGCCCGCCGGATGAATGGTTGATCGTGGCGCCTAACGATACTGAGCGAAAGAAGGTGACGCATCGCGATATTAACTCGTGGCTGCGGACGATCATCGCGGCCCGGACGAAGTGTGCTTATGAGCTACGGAAACACGCGGGCTCTGTGATCTTGACGCGATCGGAAAGCGATGGTGGCGGCCTGGCGTGTGCGGCGCGGTTCCTGGGCGATACGATAGGGACGACAGAGAAACATTATGCGCGGTTTCTTAAACCGGTGCACGCAGTGCGCGCGGCAGAGTTGACACAGAAGTTCCAGGTTGTTAGAACGGCTGCGTGAGAAGTTTTCTCTTCGGCGCGTTAGGGGCGGTTTCTGTGATTGGTTCGTTTGTTTTGGGCGTTTTGGATTTGAAGAAGAGTCCGAAGAGTGAACCGTGGTTAGATGCGTCACGCATGCCGGACGCTCCGCGCTTTGAGATCCACGAGGAAGGCCAGCGAATTTTCATCTTCGACAAGGCAAACGCGCGAGCGTGGCGCTATTACATCAACCGGGATGATAAAGGCAAAATGACCGACGAAGGGTTCGCTCAATTACATTTCGTCAATCTTCCGGATGCTCCGGTCGATTTCACCGATCTGTTACCCACGCCAACCCCGCTCGGTAACTCACAGCATCTAATCGTGACACCTACACCGAGCCCGAAGAGATGATCCGCGTCAATCGCGCTTGCGATTATGGTAATTATAAGGTAGCGTTCCTGGGAACGTTATTACTTTGAGGGACGCTTTGCCTTAAATTTGCCTGATTCGTCGGCGGCACGGAGCGCAATGATCTGTGAACCGTGCTCTTGTCCCGGCCCCAATTCTTCAAATAGAAATGTGCGTGAGCCGCGGCGCTCTATTTCCAAGCGCAGTAATCTGACGGCCCGCCGAACGACTTCGCTCTGACTGAGACCTGTTTGGGAGTTCAGATCGACAATCAGTTTTTCCTCCGGAGGATCAAACTTCGTCGGAATCGGGTTTCCTTTTTTCGTCTTACTCACCTAGATCCAGAATAAAGGCGTAGCTGTGGACGATCTGTTGCTGGCGTTGCAATAGACGGACGCCACGACGAATTAGCTCCAGCTTTGGCAGTCCTGTAGCGGATTTTGCCTCCGTGAGAAACTTGTCCTCGCCTGGACGAAATCGGACCGGCACCGGTGTTTTCATAGCAGTCTCCGTCATGAGACAGGGTTTTATACGATGTGTTCTCTACTGTCAATAAGATTTTCTCCATTGAAGTATTAAAAATGCTCTTGACTACTTGGTATAAGTTCTTATACGATGTAGGAAATGGCAGAGGAACCAACAGTCAAGGGCGATCCAATCCCAACGCGATTCGACCCCCCAGAAGATACTCTAATTCGTGATTTGAGTCGCGAAACAGGGCTGCCAATGGCTGAGGTCGTTCGGCGAGCGAATAAGTTTGCCCTTCCGAAGTTCCGAAGCGGCGAGGTGGACATTCTTTCGCTCAAGCCGATCGCCAACGGGAAGCGTCGCCGGATTATTGGCAATGGAAAGGTGCTGCAACCGGCATGAGTTTCGCGCGCCCTGGAGTCTGGAGTAAGCACGCGACGGATCGGTTGCCGGCGCTCAGACGCTTAAAGCTGACCATTTCTAATTTGCCGGTGTGCGGTGGGTCAAAAGCTGCTGCTTCCACGACAGCTCCGCCGTTGCCCCGGCAATCTTTTTTTTCATTCTCCGGCACCGGATCGCAACCTAACGCTTCGATGAGCGCGTCGCAGCGGGTGCCTGGACTCTTTGCGAACGTATGACCGAGCCTCGCACATGCTGGAAGGTTTGGAAGCTGCGCCAGCGTGCGGGGAAATATCTTAACTCGCCGGTGATCGAGTGGTGGTCTGAGTGTGGCGTGATCCGGGCTCGTGATGAGGACTCGGCGGCGCATCGCGCAGCTGCGATCGTGGGCGGTAACGTGGTCAGGGTGGAACCGGTAGATGAGTTCTATCGGCCGGAGTCGTTACAGCCATGAGGATGTTTCTCTCTCATGCCTCGGCTGCCGTGTGCGGCTTTTTTTTTGCGCCGAGGGTGATTTGTGCGTGGTGTAAGCCACAGAAGCTCCTGAAAACTGGCGGTCTTTTTTCTAACGGGATCAGTCATGGGATATGTGACGGTTGCTCGCGAACGGCGATGACTGTCGATCGTCTGTCGAGTGATCCAGCGCGTGCCCTTCGCTAATCGCTATGATGAAGCTCACCGGCATTTCTCGGGCGGCTCTTGATGAGAAGCTGAAGGATTGCAGCACCGGCGAGTTGATCGATCTGATCTTTTCACTTTCTACCGTGGAAGAACTGCTGACGCCGGCAGAGATAGCGGCACGCGAGAAGCGCGACAAGCGGGCGGTGATCATCGACATGAAGGCTGGTAAATATGGCGGTGGTTACTTCGCTTTCGCCTTCAACTCGCTGCGAGTATCGGCCAGCTCGGTGAATTCATACCGTCTGAAGTTCTTCGTTCCGGTTAAGAATTGGAGGAACGGCAATGGTCGATAGCCCGCACGTCTATAGCAACGCATTAAAAGAAGAAGTGGGCTTCATACCGGTTTCGTCGGAGAAAAGGTGTTGGCAAAAGGCGGGCGTGGGCGGGCGCCGATTTGTGGCTGGAAGTGATGATTTATCACTTGTTTCCTGCAGCTCTACGGTGGCGGATGTAGGGAACGCATCCTATTATGCCTCCGAAAGCAGGGGCAATCGGATCCCAGATCGGCGTGCGCATGGCATCGCCGGTAGGGGGAGGGGGGGGTCACGACGCGCTGGGCCACCCGTCAATCTTCAGATGGATACCCGTCCTCACAACTTTATGAACAAAGGGAGGGTTACGTGACCGAGTTCCCTTACAGCGAGGCCAAGCTCTGCGATCGCATCGGTATTCCCATCAAACCGCTACGGGATCGCCATCTGCTTGTCGATCTTCACTGGAAAAAAGTCCGCGGCGAAGTCGCATTATCGAGTGCCGGCGTGAAACGTCTTTGGCGCGCGCTGGCTGAGCGCCCAGCAGCGTTCGATCTCGCCGATTGCCTTATTGACGCCCCGTATAAAAAAAACGGCGCGGCGAGCGAAGCCATCCCGCTCGGTGACACGTTCTCGCCGATCCCCATTGTCGCCACGGTCTGGCGGATTTGTCCTAACCCGATGGTGATTCTTGCGATCGATGAGCACCGCGCGCGCCTCTCTGTGTGGGTAGGCCGTAACGAGAACTACACCATCGGCATGAAGATCAAGATTGTGCCGAAGCTCGACAAGCCTGGGTTCTGGCGCATGGCCGGTCCGGGGCCACAACGCCGTTACACGCCTGACGAATGGGATCGTAGGATGAAAGCGGGGTTCAAGGGATGAGTAACGCCCACCCACCACTTTACCAGATCATCGACTGGGACGTGCACTTCGAGAACGCGAAATCCCGCACCTACGATAAATGCCAATACGTTGTTGCCCCTAATAAGCATGGCGGCTCCGGATGGTCTAACGTCATGGCCACCGAGGACGGCGCCGCGATCTGGGGCATTTGGTGTTTGTTAAAGGATCTCTGCTCAAGACAACGCCGCCCCCGGGAAGGTTGGATAACGTCCGATGGCAAAAAAAACGGCCGCCGGCTGACTGTCCGTGAATTATCGAATCAATTCCGGCGACCATCCGAAGAAATCAGCCGGTGCCTTCAGATCCTTCAATCTCCCGAGGTAGCCTTTATAAGGATAGTTGACGGGCAGGCCGAGCACTTGAGCCAAATACCTGACGGATACCACACGGATACTGCGGTATCCGCCGACTATCCCGAGGGTGTTTCGGCACCAGACATAGAAAGTAAGAAAGTAACTAAGAAAGAAAGTAGTGATCTCGCCGAAGAAAACGGGCAAAAGACGGATACCGGACGGATACCGGACGGATACCACACGGATACCGCGGTATCCGTGGACGATCTGATTCAGCACGCCGAAGCCAAGACTCTCATCACCGATCTCGCCCTGGCCGTGTTCGATCGGAAGGTCCGCGATGCCGACTGGAGTAACCCCGAGAAAGACCGGTGGCTCGATGACGCCCTGCCGATCAGCCGCCCAGATTGGTTTGCGCTCGATTGGCTTTATCGCCTCCCGAACGACGATGACGCCCTGAAGCGCACCGCCCGGTGTCAATCGTTTGAAGCTTTCCTGCAGAATCTCCGGCGCGAAGTGGACAAAGGAAAAACGCTCCGGAAACAGCTGGGGCTAAACGGCGCGCACTCGATCGAGCCCGACCTTGGCGACGGCTGGACCCCCCAGCGTAAAAAAGCTTTCGTGGGAAAATTCGGCGCTGAGCAACAGCTCCCACCAAAATTCTCCGATCTCGGCGCGAGCTGTCGCCGGCAACTGGACGAAGCACATGAACCAGCCTAGCCAATCATCGGATACTTCCCGCGTTCCACCTCATTCCGAGGAAGCCGAGATGGGGTTACTCGCATCCATTTTGCAGATGCCGATCACCGTGCTCGACGGGTGTAGCGATCGGGTTACGCCGGCGCACTTCTTCATGTCGCAGCATCAGATGATTTATTCCGCCCTGCTCCGGATGCGCGAAGCGAACAGAGCCATCGATCTCATCACGCTCGGTCAATTCCTTAGCGACGACGGCCAGCTCGAATCGAGCGGCGGCCGTAGTTATCTCACCACGCTCCAGACGTTTGTGCCCACCGCCGCGAATGTCGATTATTACATCGATATCGTTAGGCGAAAATTCATCCGGCGCGCCATCATCACCATCTGCACCGGGCTCGTCCGGCAAGCGCACGAAGAAAACGACGACGAACACACCCTTCTCGATGTCGCCCAGGCCGACATCACCGCGTTATCGATGGACGCCGACCAGCAGGATGTGCTCAAGCACGTGCATGACGGCGCCTTCGGCGTGCTCGAAAAATTCGAAGAAGCATTTCACCATCGCGGCCAGCAAGCCATACACGGCCTCGCCACTGGCATTATCGACCTCGACCGGATGACCGCCGGATTGAAAAAGCAGCAGCTTATCATTGTCGGCGCCCGGCCCAGTCAAGGCAAGACCGCCCTCGCCATGAACCTCGCCGCGAACATGGCCATCACGAACGGTATCCCAGTCGCCGTATTCTCGATGGAAATGAGTTACGATGAAATTGTCGAGCGCCTCATGTGCTCAGTAAGCGAGGTCAGCCTGCAAGCCTTACGGCTTACCGGATTCATGGCTCGAAACGATTTCGATCGGTTGCCCGAGCACGCAAGTAAAGTCGGTGGCTCTCCCCTCTGGATCGATGATTCCCCTGCGTTAACGATTTCCGCATTCAAAGCCCGGTGTCGCCGCGCTAAAAGCCAGCTTGGAGTCAAAGCCGTCATAGTCGATTATCTCCAGCTCATGCGTAGTCCCAGCCGACGCGCCCAGGATGCGCGCTGGTTAGAGATCACCGAGATCAGCGCCGCGTTAAAAGCTACCGCGAAAGAATTGCAGCTGCCCGTGATCTGTTGCGCACAATTGAACCGCGAAGCCGAAGGCCGCGAATTCGGTAAACCGAAGCTCAGCGATCTGCGCGAGAGCGGCAGTATCGAGCAGGACGCCGATGTGGTGCTCTTACTCTGGCGCCCCGAGCGCCACCTCGAGCACTACGGCCAGCGCGACAAGCTCGCCAAGAAATTGAAGCTCAAAGACTCCGATGGCGCAGACCTGTTCGGCGACGACCTGGAAAAAGAAAAGCTCAGCGAACGCGACCGGCAGATTAACGAATACGCCGAATTGATCGTAGCCAAACAGCGCAACGGCCCAGTCGGCGACATCCGTCTCCGGTTCGAGAGCGACATTACGAAGTTTCAAAGCGTCACAAAGAAAAGCTGGAGCAATAACCCCGCAGAAAGGCAACAGGATTTATGATCAATCACATGAACGGATTCATCGCCCCGCAGATCGCGGTAGCACCATACCCATTCGCCGCCCGCGGCACGCTCGAGCGGCTCAAGCTCGAGATCAGCGTGGCGGTATGGAACTGGGAACGCCGTAACGGCCTGCCTCATTACGACGGCAGTTTTCGCACCCGCATCGACGCCGCCATGCGCGCCGGGAAAGCCCGCCGAGAATCAGCAAAATGAGCATCGTAAAGGTTAAACGCACCAGAAGAGTTTGCCCCTGCGCCAGGCATTTGTGCCGGC
>JBDTZF010000028.1:0-24179 GCA_040005265.1 Verrucomicrobiota bacterium | reverse complement strand
GCGCGCAATCGCGCCGACGGCAACAAATTTAACGCCGAACTCCGCAGATTGCCACTGTGGGGAAGAGCGAGGTCAGTTAGTTCGACGACCAGCCTTTTGCGCTTTTTTAGACCCGATTTTCAATCTATAATAGGGAATAGGTTGAAAAATTCGGCATAGACCTAAGATAGACTGCAATGGCGACAGAGAGCGAGTCCCTTAGTTACTACGTCAAGGAATATGCTCGGTACATCCTGCCGATTTGGCTATTCCCGCTTTACGTTTTTGCGTTCGGCTTTGTCTGTGAGCACTTCAAGATTGAGGGAGTCGGACAGTGGTTCATGCTGCTTGTTCTACCGATTTTCGCTGGAACGTTCCTCTGGTCGCGCATTCCTAAGATTCCTTATTGGAAGCATGTTTTCCTGACGATTATTATTCCGTTCCTTATTTTTGCCGGCATCGGTTCCATTCTCGCGATTGTCGATGTTGCGCGCAAAGGTACCGAATGAAGTCACGGCCTGCTTCATCTGCACGGTTTTGACGATCGAACCGAAGCGGAGGCCCGGAGGATGGAGGCTAACCAAGCCATGCAGTCCACCGCGGGCCGTCTGTTGCCTAGTCTTCACTGTTCCATGAACGCCGCCTGTGATTCGCGCGGTGGCTGATCTTGTGACAAGTCGGCGAAAGTGGCCTAACTGTTATCGTTAGGCGAAGAGATCTCGAATTTAGTGTCCGTTTGCGCTCGTAGGCAACATCACGCTCACCAAGGTACCGCGCGGGGTGGAATCGATGTCCACCCGGCCGTTGTGATCGAATACCGTGCGCTTGACGATGGGAAGACCGAGTCCCATTCCTCGCGGCTTCGTGGTGCAAAACGGGGAAAAAACTTTTTCCTTTAGCTCGGGCGAGATTCCTTTGCCGTTATCGCGCACCGTCACCACAACGCCGGTCGCTTTCTTACCCTGGCGAATCGCTTTTGCCGAGAGCGTGATGTGCGCCTTGCCTTTACCCGAAAACGATTCGGCGGCATTGGCCACCAAGTGGGCAAAGACTTCGGCCAGGGCCGCCTCGTCCCCCAGCACCTTGGGCAGATCGCCGGCCAACGATGTTTCCACCGAGACACCGCCATTCACATGAAATCGCTCCCGCGCAATCTCGATCCCTTTTTCCATCGGCCTGCGCACGTCAATTGATTTAAAGGTGAGCTCCGGCGGATGAGCAAAGTTATTGATCTGCGAGACGATCTTGTCGAGGCGATCGATTTCCTTGACCACAATTTCATTGAAGTCTTTTCGAAAATCGGCGTCGTCGAAGCGCTCGGGCAGAAGTTGGGCGAACGTTTTTATCGCGACCAACGGGTTGCGAATTTCGTGCGACATGCTGGCGGCGAGATCGGTCCAAAAAGCGGCGCGATCGACGAGGGATTCTTTGTCACGCAGAATTTGTTCTGCGGTCGCGTCGTTGATGATTGCGACGGCGCCAAGCGATGCACCGTTCGCTCCCAGCTCGCGGGTTTCCACCGAAATGGTTCGCCTTGTTACATTATCGATCCATTGTTGCGTCAATAGAGGTGCCTTGGAATCAAGCGTCTCCCGGATGAGGCCGGCCAACCTGCTCCCAGCGGCCTCGACTGGCTTGTCTAAGACAGCTGCGCTCGAGATACCCAAAATTTTTTCGGCAGCGGGATTGCACCAACGAATGATTCCGACCTCGTCGGTCGCCACAATTCCGGGCGGGATCGCCTTGAGAAGCGTTTGGGCCAGCGTTTTTTGCAGCGTCGCTTCCTCGTAAAGCAAGGCATTCTCCAAAACGGTGGAGACATGCTCGGCCAGCATCATTAAACCTTCGAGATCGTTGTGGTCAAAAGTTTCGCCAGTGGCCCGATGGCCGAAAAACATCCAACCCCTGACGCGTTCGGGGGTGCGCGCGTAGAGCGGCACGATGACCTCTGCGCCAAACGAATCGAGAGCGCGCCGCATGATTGAGCGCTCTTTTTGGTCCGGTGTTCGGGCGAGGTTTACTCGAGAAATCAAACGGGCATAGCGTTCGAACCAGCGCACGAGCGCATCGCGCTCACCGAATTCCAATTCATGGGTTTCCGGCAGGCAGCGTAATCCCGCGCGAAGCTTGTAACGATCGCCCTGACGGATTCTCGAAAAAATTCCTACCCGCGTCACCCCGGCGGCATCGGCGACGCCTTCCACTACGCTGGCCAGAAGCGCATCGATATTTTCGAAGCGACGGAACACGCGCGGGAACCGCAACAGAGAGAGTGAGGGACCGGTGGACCGGTCGGCGCCGACGTCGGTCGATCGCGGCGCTGGCGCCGCAGGTGCGGCGTGAGCGATTGTCGATCCTTCCCGCAGGTCGCGATTTTCCTGCAGCACCTTGAGATGATCGAACGCGCGCGCGGCCAACGCCTGAAAGGGGCGACGGCCAAGCTCAAGATCTTCTGCAGCGTAAATTCCCGATTGCTCGGCTTCGCGCAGCGGATCAGAACGCGCGGTGCCGAGCGCGATGATCAGAATCTCCGGCCACTCACCCTGAACCTGGTCGATGAGATCGCGGCCATCTTTCGCCCGAAGATCGATGATGAGCAAAGCGGACCCGACTTGCTGCAAGACCGCGTCCAGACGATCGGCAGCGGTCACTTGACGCACCTGCGACATCGACCGCAAATAGGCTTTGATTCGCCTAACGAGGTCGGGGTCCTGAGTATATAAGACGCAAACCGGCGGGAAGGTCATGCCGCCGCCACCTCTCGGTCAAACCGGACCAGAGGGAGCAGGATGTGAAACGCCGTTCCTTTTTGCGGCACGCTTTCAACCTCGATCTGCCCTCCGTGCTCCTGAACGATCCCGTGCACGACTGATAATCCCAGCCCGGTGCCGTAGTCTTTCGTTGTAAAGAACGGATCAAACACATGGGGAATGTCTTCGGTGCGAATTCCCTCGCCGGTGTCGCGAATGGTAATGCGTAAAACCTCGCCCGCTTGGCCATTGGAATCGTTCAGAGCGGACGCCCACGGCTCGTCCGTCCCGATTTCAGTACGCAGGCTTAGCTCACCGCCATTTTTCATTGCATCCATCGCGTTGATAAAGAAGTTCAGAAACACTTGCTCCAGCTGATCTGGATCGGCGCGTATTGTATCAACATTTGCGTCCAAAAAACGAGTTAAATTGATCGATTTCTGATGCAATCGATGCCCCACCAGGGCGAGCGACTTATCCAGAATTTCGTGCACATGCATCGGTTTGAGAATCGGTTTGGCTGGCCGCGCGAACCGGAGCAACTGGTTCACCAGCGAATCGATCCGGTCGATCTCATGCCCAATCAAAGTGGAAAACGTTTCCCGGAATTCCGCGTCCTGATAACGCTCCGGCAATAGCTGGGTGAACGTTTTGATCGATACCAGAGGATTCTTGATCTCGTGCGCCATTCCGGCCGACAACGTTCCGAGGCTGGCGAGGCGGTCGCTCCTCCGAATCTGCAATTCGAGCCGCTTGAGCGAAGTGATGTCGGTCAACACAATCAGCGCGCCCAAGCCCTCGCGATCTTGCCCGTAAAAAATGGACGTGCTGGCGCGAACAGCCACATCGCCGTCTCCCAAGTGGAGAACCAACTCGCTGTTTACGAGGCTTTCGCCCGTTGCCAAGGTTTTGCGCAGCGGCTCTCGCAGTGGTTCAGGAAGATCATTGAGCGTGCGATCAAGCATCTCCTGGGAATTCAGACCTGTGATCTCTCCGGCCTCGTTATTAAAGACGGTGACACGCTCGTCCATTCCAACCGCAATCACACCGCTGGTCAGATTTTCCAGCAATGTTTCGTTGTAGATCTTCGCGTTCTGCACTTCCGTGAACAGCTCCGCGTTCTCAATGGCCACGGCCAGCTGCCCGCTCAAGACCTGCAATGCGCTCTGTTCAACCACGCCGTAAATGCGTCCCGATTTTCGCGCACCCAACAGCATGACCCCGACCAATTGATCGCGGGCAAAAATTCCCATGGCCAACGCGATCTGGAGCGAATCCAGTTGCCGGATCACGCTTTGAAGCAATGGAGTTGGGCGGACACGATGCAACTCGTCCAGGACGATTGGTTCGCGATCGGACTGAAGCTGCTCAATGGTCGCCTGCTCGCGCGTTAACTCCAGATGCTGATGTGAACCCGGCTCGGAGACGGGATACTGCTGCGAAAATCCGTACTTGTCCGAGAGCAAAATGAAAACGCGATCGGTGCCAACCGCTTCGGCTACGGTATGGGCAAACCGATCGAGCAGATCTCGGAGCGTTGTGACCGAGCTCAAGATCTTGGCCGCCTTGCTGACGGTCACGCGAAAATCCAGGGTGTGAGCGGTGATAAAAAGACGTTCGGCGAATCGCCGGGAAACGCCCCGAGCCGGGGCCATGGCAATGGCAATGACAACTGCCGCTGTCACGTGTGCGATCGAATGGGCATTCTGGACTGAGTGCAGTACCGTCACGATCAACCACCAAACGAGGGCATATACGCCTAACAGATATGCCGCGAGCAAGATGTAAGAGATCAGCCGCCGCAGGAGAATTCCCACCTCCATGATTTTTCGGGTGGCGATGCCATAGGCCACGACAAGACTGAAGAGGACAGCCCGGAAAGGCGTAAACCACAGCAACTGGGAGTACGGCATCCACGGACGCAGGAGCTGGACGATTAGCACAGAAACGCCGGCTGTCAGAATGCCGATGGGAATTGTGAACAAGAGCTCGGCGCGTTCCGCACCAGTGGTCGTCCGGAGATTTCTCACTACGTCCACAAACAGGAAAATCGTCGCAACCGCAAAGAAAGCTGCGTAGGCGTATCCCCCGGGTCCGTAATCTGGAATTGGCGCCGATCCACTGGATCCGGACAGATGCGTCCCGAGCAGGAAGAACTTAGTTTGACAAAGAATTACGATGGCGCCCGTAGCCACCAGCCAGAGTTGCGAACGACGAAAAATCTCGGGCCAGGTGTCCTGCCGGCGCGTGATGGCAAGACGCAGAAAGGTAAAGCTGGTCAGGACGAGGGCGCCTGCGGCAGAAGCCAGGCGAATGGACAACTCTGCGGCAGACTGACCGTGGGCATTGAACGCGTAGCCCATGCTGCCAAGCCAAAGACAAATCGCACCCGATAACACGAGAAAACATTGGTTCGATTTTCGCCTCGGATTCGATTGAAAAACGGCCAGGGCCAACCCGAACTGGATGACCATCGCGATGACTACTGGGATAGGCACACTATTCATCAGCCTGGGGATTGCGATGCACAATCAGTGTACTGGAGCTGCCTCCAATACCGCGAACGTTAATCAAGGCACAATCTACTTTTGCTTTTCGTGCCCGGTTCGGAACAAAATCCAAATCACAATCGGGATCCTGCACTTCGTAGTTCGCAGTCGGCGGAATCAGCTGGTCGCGAAAGGTCAACGCGCAGGCCACGATTTGGAACGGCCCTCCAGCCGCAAGTGGATTGCCGGTTACGCCTTTAATGGAACTCACCGGCACGGAGTAGGCACGATCCCCAAACACCTTCTTGATAACATTCACTTCGACCGCATCCAAAACAGGATGGCTCGGTCCATAGGCGGAGATGTAATCAATGTCGAAGGGCGCACGGCCCGCATTGGCAAGCGACAATCTCATTGAATCTTCCAGCCCCGAGCCCGGTTTCGCCTGATCGAGGTCGCGCTGCTTGCCATAACCTTGGATCTCTAGATAAATACGCGCGCCCCGGGCCCGTGCACGTTCAAAATTCTCCAGCACAAAAACCCCGGCACCTTCCGATATGACTCCAGAGTCCCGATCCAGATCGAAAGGCCGGCTCGCCCGTTCGGGTTCGCCGTTTCGAGTCGAGGCAAGGCCGCTGGCAATGAAGCTCGCCATTGTTAAAGGCGTAATCGGGGCGTCTGCCCCACCGGCAATAGCGATCTCCGCTTCACCCGACCTGATCATTGCCACCGCATCCGCGACTGCATCAAGACCGGAGGGACACGCCGATGAAACTGTCGTTGCGTGGGCCGAAATTCCGATCCGATCTGCGATCGTGTTGGCTGCCGCCTGTGGAATCGAGGCTGCGGAGGAAGTAGTAGGCGCACGATTCGGCCCATGGTCGCGCATGGAAAAGTAAACGTCCTCAATCACATCAATGGCGCTGGTGCTGATTCCGATGATAACTGGTGTGGGGCTCGGCAACTCGAGCTGGTTTGGATCGAGGCCGGCATCGCTTAATGCCATCATCGTAGCGGCATAGGCCAGTTGGGTATGTCGGGCCATCCGCTTCGGCTTGAATTCCGGCTCGATATGATCCAGCGGATTGAAATTCTTCACTTCGCCCGCAATTCGACTCTTAAACTCGGACGCATCGAACAACGTAATCGGGCCAATTCCGCTGCGGCCGGCCAGAAGCGATTCCCAAAATACTTCAACGCCAATTCCGTTAGGGGCCAGAATCCCCATTCCGGTAATAACGACGCGGTTTCGTTTTGTCATGACACGCCAAGACCGTCGCGTGACGGCGAGTAAAACTCGATTCTAGAAAATCTCCTAAATCTATTCATTATGCTAATTACCGAGCATTCCGAGGCTTCCTGCCTTCAAGAAATAATAGTTATTCACAATTCGCAGCTTGCGCGCCAATCAAACTCATTTCAGCTTCTCGCCGCATAGCTTATGGCTCCCCAGGCATTTGTCATCTCCACACCCCTGCGGCACGGGGTTAGCTTCTATCCCCGCTGCTAGCCACATGACCGCGCCATCTGACCAGCCCGAAATCCTCGTTATCGATGATGAAGTGGGCCCTCGCGAAAGCTTACGAATGCTTCTTAAGCCGGACTATCAAGTCCACACTGCCGATTGTGTCGAGGCTGGTCTCAAGATGCTGAAAGAGAACAATCCTGACACCATCGTCATGGATATCCGCATGCCCGGCATAAGCGGCATTGAAGGGTTGCGCAAAATCCGCGAGATCGACCCACACCTTTCTGTAATCATGCTCACAGGTTTCGGCGCTTTGGAGACGGCGCGGGAAGCACTGCGGCTGGGGGCTAACGATTATATCAGCAAGCCTTTTGATGCCACTGAAATGCGCAGCGTGATCGATCGCAACGTCAAGCGCACTCGTGTCCACCGCACCGCCGATCATGCCTCGGTCGAGATCAAGGAACTTAATAATCGGCTTCTCAAAGAGCTTGCTCAAAAGGAGCGGCTCGCTTCTCTCGGCCAGGCTTCGGCTGAATTTGTTCACGATCTGGGTAATCCGCTCACGATTGTGTGGGGCTACGTGCAACTCCTGGCCAAGAAACTGGAAGGCACCGACAACGGCGCCACCGCTGAGAACGCGACCTCCATTCGCGAACTCAACATCATTGAAGAGAACGTCCGGTTGTGCCGGGAGCTACTCACCATGTGGCAAAGTTATGGCAGCGTTGAAGCTTCCCCGCGCCGACCGATCTCCGTCTCGGAAATCGTTCGCGATGTGTTAAAGGGCGTTGCCCCTATGGCCGCACAAAATGGCGTCGACCTGAAATCTGAGGTTTGCGATGACGCCTGCACTTTGCTGGGTGATCCCGTGCAAGTGAAACGCGCGATTCAGAACGTTGTCATCAATGCACTTCAAGCTTCGGCCGAGAAAAAAGCATCCGTTACCGTTACCTGCGTGCGAAAAGATTTCTATGTGGACGTGATTACCGAGGACAAAGGCCCGGGAATCGATCCGGCCCAACTTAGTAAGATATTCGATCCTTATTTCACGACTAAACAAGGCAAGAGCGGCACCGGCCTAGGGCTCTTCATCACCAAAAAAGTCGTCGAAGATCATAACGGATCGATCAAAGTCGACAGCATCATCGACAGCGGAACCGTCCTTACAGTCCGCCTGCCGCTGCTTAATAATTAGGCAAACGCCGCGCTTTCCGGTCCTTTCCCGAATAGCAAAGCCTTTTCCCGACAAGCGCGGTTTCCCTTGTCAGTCCAGGCCCGTTTGGATTTGCTGAACGGGTGTCATCCGCTTATCAGGTCGCGCCGCTCTTTCTGATCCGCGTGCCTGGCGTGCCGTTCAGCGCGATCGAGCGCCTCGCGACACCTGGTGTGATTGCCAAAGCCCGGGAATTGGTCCGCGCGAAACAACAGCGCGAACGGGCCAGCGCTCTCGCTGAAACCTTCTTCCGCTCCTCTGAGCATCTTCTCTCCGATCAAGCTTATCGGGTTCTACGCACTGCCGTGAAGCACCGGCAGGTTCCTGCGGAGGTGGCCGGAGAACAACCAACCATCTTTACCAATTACGCGACGAGAGCAGCGCTTGTATCATCGATAGAAATCGAGCTAGAGGCTATTCTCGAAACTGAATTAGGCACGGCGCGCGCGCGACTTCTTGAATCCGCGCAGCAGATCCTACCCGCATATTCTCTGTTCGGCGGCATCGGTTTTAGCGAGCGCCTGCCGAGACTGCTCGCAGGTCCGGTCGATGGTTCGCGACGCGGCACCCGAGAGCGCGAGCGCGATCGACTTTTGCTTTTGTACCTGCAGCGCACCGCCGCTAAGAACGATACGCTCAGCGAATTCGGACCGACCGGGTGGGGAAAGATCGACCTCGTTAACGGAATCAATCTGAAGCCACGGCCGGGTATCGCAAGACGCGAAGCGTTCCTGGAACGGTGGACCGCTCACGCTGTCGCCGCAGCTATTAGTGCTGATCCCGAATCCTTTGCCGAGTTGTCGCCGCGCTTGAATCCAAACGGTCGCATCGACAACGGCGCTTTCGTTGCAATGGAAACGGAAGAAAGCCTTCACATGGGGGCGTCGCAACTCGATCTTGTCGGCCGATGCGATGGGCGCACACCGGTCCATGCCTTAAATGCGCCGATCGAAACTATTCGCTCGCTCGTCGAACAAAATATCCTCTGGTGCCGACTGGAAGTTCCCGCGCTCGAACCGAATGCGTTCGCCGTCCTCTGCCACGATATAAGAAAATGGCGTCCGGAAACCGCTCGCACCAAATGGTTGTCGATCCTCGAGCCGATCGCGGATTTGCCCGCAAAATTTACCGCCGCCGCCAGAGCGAAGGATCGACAGGAAATTTTGAATACCGCTCGCACTCAGCTTCAATCGCTTGGAATCGAACGAAAGACGGGCGAACGGTCCTTGTATTCCGCCAGCAACCCAATTGGCGAAGAATGTTTTCGCGACTGCGGCTTTTCAATAGCCGATAATCTGATTAACGAAGTCGCAGTCGAGGCTGCGCCCTGGATCGATCTCTGGCGCGATTCTTACGCGTTTATGGCCAGCCGCGTCGCTGCAGGTTTGCGGAACGTGGTGGAGAAAATGCCAACCCAAAATGGCGCTGCGCCATTGCCGGCTTTCCTGCACGCCTGCGAGGCGGCGAAGTTATCACTCACCGGCCCAGGCCTGGTCGCTCTGGCCCATATCGGATTTCAGGAAGTAAAAACGGCATTTCGCGAAATGATCAAACCGCACGCGGACGATGCGGAATACGAACTGACCGCCAACGATTGCCATTTCGTGCGCAGAGAATTTCAATATCCAAAATTCGACGAATACACTTTCCCGTCGGCCGATTTGCAGATTGCCGCGAAATCCACCGATGCGGTCGCGCGCGGCGAATATCAATGGATCCTGGCCGAACTGCATCCACCAGTCGCTCTTTTGCAACATTGCATGTACTGGGCGTGTCCCGATAAGCCCGCACTCACTCGCGCCCTGCTTAGCACGACTTACGGTCGCCCCAATTTTCATTTTGGTTTCTTTGCCGCCGATTTTACCGCGCACACGACTGTTCGACTCTTCGATGCCGTTCCGGAAATTACGAATTTCGTCGCGACGCATCGAGGGAATGCTAACTGGAACACCGTTCCACCCTGGCAGACGGAGGTTTATGTCGATGAAACAAACGGCGACGTCTGCTTGCGCAAGATCGACAATCACGAGTACCTCGGATCGTTCGCCCGCAACTGGATCATTCCCCTCGGTTTTCATCCGTTTCAATTTGGAATGGCGCCGCACATGCCGCGCTTGCGGTGCGGGAAGGTAGTCGTGCAACGCCGCACCTGGGTGGTGACGGCCGACGAATTTTCACCCGGCAAATACACCGGCGTATCGCGCGATCTCGTTCTGGCCGTCGAACGTTTGCGCGCAGAGCGGGACTTACCTCGATACGCTTACATTCGGCCCACCGAGCAGGCGCTTCGCCGCAGCGGTGCAGAAGGGCGCGACAAGGACACCAAACCGGTATTTGTCGATCTTGAGAGTTACCTTTTTCTCGAGATTTTCCATCGCTGGCTCATTAAATCCGGCGAACTCGAAGTAACCGAAATGTTGCCTGATCCGGATCATTTGTTGTGGCGCGAGCCGGATGGCCGCCGCACCTTCGAGCTGCGAACGCTCATCGTCCCGCGCCCATGAAAATTATTGCCATCGCAAACCAAAAAGGCGGCGTCGGTAAAACGACCACGGCTGTCAATCTCGGATGCGCTCTGGCGGAACTCGGGCAGCGCATTCTGCTTGTCGATCTCGATCCTCAGGCGAATGCGACCAGCTCGTTCGGTTTACAGGGATTGGACGGGACCAGTCTTTACGAGGCGTTGCTCGGCTCTGCATCGATTACCGAGAAAATTCTGCCCACGCGATGTGAGCGTCTATTCATTGTTCCGGCCGATCTCGATCTGGCCGGGGCCGAGGTCGAGATCGCGCGCATGGACAGTCATCTAACGCGACTGACGGATACGCTGAAGCCTCTCCGCGCCGACGACACGTTCGATTTCGTCCTGCTCGATTGTCCTCCTTCGTTAGGCATCTTGATGACCAACGCCCTCGCCGCTGCGGACGAGCTCCTGACCCCGATCCAATGCGAGTACTTCGCGCTCGAAGGACTGGTGAAGATTGTTCGCGTACTCGAACAAATCCGCAATTCGGGCGCGAATGACGGGATCGAGATCGGCGGCATCGTGATGACGATGTTCGACAGTCGCACCAACTTGAGCGAGCAGGTTGTGGCAGATGTCCGGAAACATTTTCGCGAGCGCGTTTACCGAACAGTGATCCCGCGCACCGTTCGCTTGAGTGAAGCGCCGAGCTTCGGTAAAACGGTCCTCGAATACGATACGAATGGAACAGGTGCAGCGGCCTACCGCGCACTGGCGAAGGAATTTCTCAAGCGGCATTCATCGCCAGCCACCCTGCCCGGCTAAGGGCAAAGACGAGCGTCGGAAATCCGCGATACATGGTTTCCTTTTCGATTCGCATCCCATTTTTCTCCGCGACCCGGCGTGAAGCCGAATTTTCCGGATGAATCAGCGAGACGACTCGCGGCAAATTCAAATCGCGGAATGCATGATCGCGCACGGCTCGGGCCCCTTCTGTGGCCAGGCCACGATTCCAGTAGTCGGGATGAAGCCGGTATCCAATTTCAATTTCGTTCACTCCGTCGACCTCTTGATGAAGAAATCCGCAGTAGCCGATCAATGTCTCGTCCCCTCGGACGATGACAGCAAACTGCGAGGGTTGTCCGGCGCAATTCCATGCCAGCATTTTGTCCAAAGAGGTTTTGGTTTGATCGCGCGAGTAGATACCGAGGGAGAACCGCATGAAGTCGGCGTTCTGCATCAAAGTCGCCAGACGATCAAGATCGTTCTCGAGGAACGGGCGCAGAATTAATCGCGATGTTTCCAGAATTGCCATGCATGAACGGACACAAATTGCGGCCGCATTTCGATTCAATAATCAATCATGCCAAAGAGGAACGGCCAACGTTTCCAGTCAAACGCAACCGCGGAAAAGTGCTGTCATCCCAGCTTGCGCCAAGTGTATTGGCCATGTTCATCCCTCTTCCCTGTTACGAACAGCCGGATGAAGCAGCGCGCGAACGCGAGTACGGCCATTTCGTTGCCGATCTTCGGACTGCACTGAAGACCGCCAACGAAAAATAAAACCTGCCCCGAAAAATATTCGGGGCAGGTTTATTAATCTTCCGAACGTGCGATCGCCCTTAGGGCTTCGGCGTAGGGGTTGGTGAAGCCTCGGACTTCGATTCCTTGGACTTCTTGGTCTTCTTCTCGCCGGTGCTCATCGCCCCGATCTTGACCGTTTTGGCCTCGAGGCTGTTATCGGCAGCCTTCCAGTACGAGCCGCTCACTTCTTCATTTGCCACGATGTCGTTCATGGTCGCAGCAGTAGCACCTTTGGTGATGACGGTCTTGTCTGTCACCTTAAACACACGGGTGGCCTTTTTTCCTGCGATGGTGAACGTCTTGGCCTTCTGATCGACTGCCGAGACCATTCCGTGGAACGGAATAGGCCGTGGGGCTTTAGTTGCCGCCGCGGTTGGCGCGGTCGATGCAGCGGGCTTCGCCTCCGGTTTTTTCTTTTCTGCAGCCGACATGCCAGCGGGAGCTAACGCGAGCGCCGCGACGAACGCCGCAGCGATGATTTGGGATTTGTAGTTCATAGTTTTCGTTTTGTTGGATTGTGGGATCAACACTGATCCCGTTACATGGACGGAGCCATGCGCATTTATCTTCAATCCAGCTAGCGAATTGCGTCGTCGAATGCAATGCCGCTTTTTATCTGACGCCGAAAGCTCGTCGGCATTAGAAGGTGCGTTAGAAATTAATGCGAAACCCGCCGTTGATAGCCTGAGAAGTGTAATTCGCAGCGCCCACATCCCCGGTGTAAAAAGCGAAAAGGGACGTGCGCGGACCTATTTGCAATGAAGCCCCAAGGTCTGCCAGCAAGCTGTCGCGCCCGATCTTCGGACCGTGAACGTTGAAGGAAGTCGTGGGATCTTCGGCAAAATTGGAGCCAATTCCTCGGCTCGCGTCTTGAAATTCGTGCTGCCACTGGGCCCGCACTTCGGGAGTCAAAACGGCAGGGCCCATTTTCCACGCGTACGATATGCGGGCGCCAACCCGGGATTGAAGTGAATTCTCGCTCTGATCGCCGATGTGCAGAGGCGCCAGTGAACCCGTCTCCGTAAAAGCATTGAGACCCACGGTAGTGTATTGAAGCGCGGCGATTGGTCCCATCGTCCATCCTCCGGCGTGGTGTTCATAACCAGCTCCAATCGATCCACTGTAATCGGTCCCCTCCGAATCCCCGCGCGCGATCCCACCAACCGAGGCGCGCTTTGTATCATAGACGGTATAGCCGCCCCCGATAATTCCGCTCACATAAAAGCCCTGGTCAAACCAGGTGGCGAAGGCATTGGCCTTCGCGCTGTTGTGATCAATCCTGCCATCCCCGATTCCATCGGACCTGGTATTCGCATAACCAGTCGTTAGGCCAATGGCGAAATGATCGCCCAGCCGGTAGTCGATTCCCAGGGTAACTCCGCCGCTAACAAAATCTGAACCGGCTGCGTGGCAGGTGCTGTCGATGTCGACCGAGACGGCGCTCCCTGTGACGAAGAATCCCCAACGGGGATCTAGTGGCCTGCTGCCAACATCCCTGCCGTCCCGATCGATCATCTGCTTGCCATCATTGCGCTCGGGAGAAAGCTTGCCGTGCGCATCGCTCAAAACCAGGTGTTCACTGTAGCCAGTCGCGCCATCGCGAATTTCCTCCAGTCGCCGTTCTATATTGCCGAACTGCACCTGGTCGGCGGCGAAACCGGCGTCGAAGATTGCAGCAAAATCCACGGGCCCGAGAAGGTTGTAACTCCCTGGCAGCAGCGCGGTTGGCATCGCATCGAGGGCAACAATCAACGGAGATGTTGGATTATGACTGGCCAGTTTATCCAGAGCTGTGGCTACCGAAATCTGGTTAGGCGTTAGGCCATCTTCTCCGCAGTTTATTGCCGGCACATCGAGGAATGAACCCTGGGTAAATTTCAGCAGTACGGAGTCAGGCAGATAAAACACACCAAGAGTTACCAGAGTGCCGGTAGCATGCGGATCAATAAACTGGGCATAACGCCCGGTAACTCCAGATGCGGAAGTAAGGATTGTAAATTCGTTACCCGGCACGGCATTGAATCCGTTGACGTAATTAACCAGCAATGTGCCATTCAGGTGCGTCGGCCCGAGCTGCGACACTCCGCCAATCGCCAGCAGGTTGTTCGTGTTCGGGGCGGTAAGTGAGGCAACGTGGGTCACGCCGGCTCCCTGATCGTAATTTCCTCTGATCGTGAGCGTACCGGCGGGATTGGCAGCGTTGCCTGGATTTACGACCCCGCTGGTTGCGGTGACGTCCCCCAGAATCATTCCGGTGCCACGAAGCGTTCCGCCTGCGACTAATGCGTCGCCGCTCACGGTGCCTTCTACAAACAACGACCCGGAGTTTATTCGGGTTAAGCCTGAGTACGTGTTTACGGCGGTCAGGATCGTTGTGCCACTGCCATCCTGAGTAAACGCGCCTCCTCCGCTAATCACCCCTGACACTGTGGTAGTGCCCGACTGAATGGTCCTGATGAGACCGTCGTCGGTGACATTATTAGTGAAGGTTTCGCCATCCGCCAGATCGAGGATGAGAGTTGGTAGCGGGATCGGTAGCACGGGAACGGGTCTCGCGGGCGAAGAAACCGTCCCCGGGGGTAGCGAATTCGACGCACTTAAGGTTGTGGAACCAGATATAATCACGGGATTCGATGAAGCGATCGAAGATCCCGCAGTGATACCGTCGCCCAATTGAAGAGTTCCATCCGAGACCAGCGTCGTCCCGGTATAAGCTTCGATTCCCGTCAAAGTGAGTTTGCCGGTTCCCGATTTTGTCAGGCCGATAGTGCCGCCGATCACACCGCTCATCAAGAGGCCGGCGTTATTGTTCACGGTGATCGTTTGCGAAGTGCCGGCTAATACCACGTTGGTGGCAATGGTCGTAAAACCCGCACCGCTATTGACGGTAATTCCAGTGATGGCGCCCGCGCCAGAGATAGTGAGCGTGTTAGATCCAGAAATAGTCACGGCGACGCCGTCATTGACTGTGAGACTGGCAATGTCCGCGTTGAAATCCAGAACGGTATTCTGATTGGCTGGGGTGACGCCAGTGACCGAGAAGACAACGTTAGCTCCAGAAAGGAGGTTCGTGTTATCAAGGCCACTGGCATCGGTGGACCAATTTGCATGGGACCAAAGATTGTCATTCCCGCCTTTCCAGTAGGTTCCGAGGTTCAACACTGGCGCGCCGGGTGCGTTCGAAACCATATTGCTGTCCATGGTTACGGCTGCGCCAATGGCGATCGCTCGGCCCCTGATGCCGGCACCGGTCGTTAGGGTAATGCTGGTGTTGGCCAGGATATTTCCGTCCAACGCCGTGTTGGCCCCGAGCGTAGCTGAACTGCCGACCTGCCAAAAAATGTTAAGGCCTGGGGCGCCGCCCAGTCCCAGGGTGATCACAGAAGAAAGTGCCGCAGTGACAAAAGTGGTTCCAATCTGAAAGTGGAAGACAGCGTTGGGATCGCCATGCGTGTCGAGAAACAGCGTGCCGGTCAGAAAGGCGGACGTGTTGAACTTGTAAATGCCGGGATTAAGAGTGAGACCCCCAAGATCTTGCCCGGTCAAGTTTGTGCCAGCCGACTCACCCACCAGGAAATTGTAGGCTGTCATGGCGTCGGCATGGGCTTGAACGGCGACGGCGTTCGCCCCGGTGTAAATCGATCCATTCACAACGCTTCCCGGAGGAAAACCGGTGATCGCTGTGCCGGGACTGACTCCCAAATCGCCGTCAACAATGGTAACGCCCGTATTTGTTACGGTGGTGTTGCCCAGGACTGCGAATGTCTCCGCTGACCCCAACAAGGATACGGCCCGTGCTGGTGAATTCCCGGCAACAATGACCGCGACGACGAGGTAGATACAGGAATTACGCAGGTGGCACAGCCATGCAGATCTCTTTGGTTCGAGATGAGCAACGTGACGAAGTGTTGATATTGCGGGGGGAAATTGACCCAGGAGGACGATCATACGCTGGGTAAAGCAGCGTATGTGCGGAATCGCCACGGGGGATTCTCGTATTTTGATCGGCGGCTTCTACGTAGACAACGACACGCTCTCGCGAGCATTCGGATCGACCGCTCAAGCCGGGCAACCGCTTTTGGCTACGACCGGACCAGACTGGCCGGCAAAGGCGAGGAAATCGGTGTCGATGTTTTTCGGAACACGCCTTTAGCAACGATCTTGTGAAGGATGGATTCGAGTCGATCAAAGTTGATTGGCTTAATCATGTGATGGGCGAACCCTGCATCGAACGCGCGCTTCACGTCTTCGGCCATGCCGAATCCACTAAATGCAATTCCAGTAAGCGGCTGGAGCGCTTTGGCGCCTTCCATCAATGCATAGCCAGTGCCATCGGGCAATCCAATGTCGCTGAGAAGCACGTCGATGCTTTCGCGATTTAGAATTTCTCGCGCGCGAGCCACATTCATCGCGCTGAAAATCTTGTGGCCTTTTACCGTTAGCAGATTTGAGATGACTCGACGGGTGTCCTCGTGATCGTCGACAACGAGAATGCGCAGTCTTTCTTTCTGAGAAGACGATTCTGAAATCGCGACCAGTGCTTTATTTTCAGCGGCCGCGGATTGCAAAGTAACTTTGAATGTCGCGCCCATGTCTTTGCCTTTGCTCGAAGCTTCGACCTTTCCGTGATGCGCATCGATCAGGCTCCGGGCGATCGTTAGGCCAAGGCCGAGCCCGCCGAATTTGCGCGTAGTCGAACGATCGATCTGATCAAAGGCGTCGAACATGTGAGGGATCGCTTCCGGTTCAAAACCGATGCCGCTGTCCTCCACTTCAACGACCAGCCCGCCGTTCGCGCTGTTTTGCGAGCGAATGGAAATGCGCCCGTGAGCCGGAGTGAACTTCACCGCATTACTGATGATGTTCCAGAACACTTGATGCAGCCGGATGGGGTCCGCCAGAACGAAATGTTGCGCTGCTTGCAAATCCAGAACGACGTCGAGGTTCTTTCCGCGCATCTCCTGTGCGCAAATTTCGAAGGCATCGCGAATGGCACTGTGTGCGTCGATCACCTCCGTGGCCAGCTCCAGTTTGCCGCTGGAGATGCGAGTAATGTCCAACAAATCGTCGATCAAGCGCACTTCGAGCTCTACGTTGCGCTGGATCATTTCCATCTCGGCCCGCAGCTCGGGGGGCAGGGCGGAACTTTGCTTCACCAGGTAACTGACGATCGCAAGTACCGGCGTCAGCGGCGTTCGCAATTCGTGCGAAAGCGTGGCGATGAATTGATCTTTGAACCCATTGGCGCGCACGAGTTCCTGCGTTCGCTTGGCGATCTCCACCTCCATATACGTCGCACGCTCCTCCAGGATCCTTGTGGCCGCTTCGTCGTCCGCCTGATCCTGCTTTGTCCGGACAACAGGCGTCACATCCGCGATACGGTGAATGATGAAGACCAATTCCCCGCTCGGACTGAACACAGGCGAGTTTATCTGACTCCAGTAGCGCTCTTTACATCCCTCGCTCTCTTCCACCGAAAGTTGCATGGAATAACGTTGTAATCTCATCGCGTCCGCGCACCGGCTCGCTTGTACCCGCTCGAGCGACGCGTGCAGATTTTGTACGCTCTCCGCCAATGGATTGTTCGAAACATCGGAGAACACTTCAAAAAGTTTGCGACCGATAATTTCCCGACTCATCGATGTGGCGCGCAAATAAGCGTCGCTAGCCGCCACAATCTGATATTCGCGAGGCGTCATGACCAGATAAGTGCCCGCGGTCGATTCGAAGAGGGCGTGAAAATGTAAGCGCGCTATTTCGGCCTCCTTGCGCGCAGTGATATCCGTATCGATCTGAATAATGGAGTTGGTCTTCGACTTCAGATCAGGATCGCCCCGCCACCAGCGGCTCGAAAGTATGGCTCGCCTGCCGTCCCGGCAAACCTGAATCAGCTCGCCTTTCCAACAACCATCCCTTTCCAGCGCCGCATTCGTTTCCAATAACGAAAACGATCGTTCGGTCTTTAATAAATCGGATGCGATCCGGCCGAGCGCTTCTTCACGCGGCCAGCCATAAAGGGACTCAGCTCCACCGTTCCAATAGATAATCCGATCTTCCGCGTCGCGCACATAAATGGCCTCGCCACTCAGATCGAGCAGTCGAGCTTCGGAAAAATCCTTTTTGCGGACGGACATAAGCCACCGCCTCCGTAAGCACCAACTTCGAAGCGGCTAGAAATGGATGGAGCGATAAGCGAGCCAGCCGGAGGCAAATCTTCGCTCGGCTGAAACTGAAAAAACTACGGAACGCCGAGCACAACGTTCGCCCGCTCTTTGTGGGGCGACTTTATAAAAATGTTCCGTACCGATTTCGCTCCGAAAGCCCCTCCACCGGTCGAACAACATTTTTAGAGATGTCTTTTAGTAAAGGCGCGTTCCGAAGCGGGCTTCAGATAATGTTCAAAACTCCTGGCCCGCGCGTTGTCGGGAAAAGCGATATAGGTTTTAAGAAGCCATGGCTTCCATTTTGAGGTATGCGGTACATCGCCCCTGTTATGGGGAGCTAATCGCTTGCGAAGGTCGTGCGCGCATCCGGTGTAAAAGCGCCTCGGATCGGTTTCACTTTGTAAGGTGTAGATGTATAGGAAAGGCTCCCATTCTGTAAGTGGCACGCCGAGTCGTAGCTCGCGACGCTTGGGTGGCAAGTTCAAAAAGGTCCGCCTTCGCCAAGGCTACGGCGCGACAGCCCCGAAAGCATTCGGGGCTGGAGGTTAAGGGGATTGCTCTGCCGAGCGATCCAAAGTGATCCCTTGGTTTTAGATTTACCCCATTTCTACGAAATGGAGGTAAGGGGATTCGAACCCCTGGCCTCTTCATTGCGAACGAAGCGCTCTACCAACTGAGCTATACCCCCTTTGAAACGGGTCGAGAATATCACGGCTGTGAGATTTTTCAGCAAGCAATCTTCTCAATGACAAAGCCCGGCGATCACGGCTGCCAGATCGAATAAACCGGCATCAACGATGCCGGCCACAGCTAAAGCCCCATTAGCTCACGGACATATTTCACCGGCGGGCTCCCGTAACTCAGGACGCTATCGTGGTACGCTTTCGCATCGAAATTTTCCTGCGATTTCTTCATGGCGCGCGCGCGGAGGTCGATCATTTCAGTGACACCGACAAAATAGGTCGAGAGCTGCGCCGACGTGAGCCGCGCGCGCTTCCATTTCGCCACCGCTTCACCCTCTTGCTGGTACCCTTCCTTCATCATCAGCTCCATCGCTTCCTGTTCGGTCATTTTTCCGGCGTGAATGCTCTGGTCGAGAATCGCGTTGCAAATCACGCGTAACCGCATTTTCAATTGCTGCATCCTTACTTCCGGTCCGCCGTAGCCCTGTTCCGCCATGACTTGCTCGCAATAGACGGCCCAACCTTCGATGAACGGTCCGTTCTGAAAAATCGCGCGCACCAGCGTCGGCGCATGAAACTCATTGGCGTGCGCGAGCTGCAAATAATGACCGGGCATCGCTTCATGCACGGTTAGATCGCGCACCATGTAATTGTTATACTCGCGATAAAAAGATTCCCTTCGCTCCTTCGACCAATCCTGCGGCGTCGGCTCAACCGCGAAAAATGTCTTCCCGTTTTTCTCCAGCGGCCCGGGCGAATCGCAATAAGCGATGCCGGTACCGCGCTTAAATTCCGGCATCACTATCACGTCCAGAGGCGTCTCCGGCACAGTTACAAATTTGTGCGCTTTCACGAAATCGGTCGCCTCGCGCACGACCTTCTGGGCGTAACCAACGATCGTATCGTCGTCCGGATGTTTCTCGGCCAGCTTGTCGAGCACTGCAGTGGTGACCCTTCGTTTGTCCGCCTGCGCCATCTTACTCGCTTTCGGAAAATATTTTTTGTAAAGCGGCAACGCCGTTTCGTAGATCGCGTTTTGGGTTTGCAGGAGATCGGCCCGGGCGCGTTTCATGATGTCTTCCATCGACAAGTCGGACGCGAGCGTGAACCGCAATTTCTTGCGATACTTCTCGGCGCCCAGCCGGAAATCGCCATCGGAGCGCGGCAAAAGATCGGTTTCGAGCCATTTCTTGTAGCCTTCCAGCGCGGCCGCGGTTTTTTCCTGCAATGGCTCCATTTCCTTCTTCATTTGCGGAGCGCGCACCAGCAACGGATCGAGGCCGACGCGGACGAGATTGATTGAGCCCTGGGTTTGCTCAATAGCAGTCTCTGTACAAATGCGCGGCGAGTGTTGCAGATTCGCTTTGGCCTGCTCGATCACGCGAGGGATCGCTTCCATCCGCTTGCGCAGATTCGGCACCCGGGCCTCGGGCGCATCGTAATCGCGGGCAACGATAAGATAGAGACTGTTGGCCAGGCTCTGGTTGTAAATCAGCGGATTCCACTCCTCCTCCTTCAGTTCCTCCAATTTGAAAATTTCGTTATCGATATTTTCACGCAGGATCTGCGCGTCCACCTGGTTCGGGCCGGTGAGCTGAGAGGCGTCGCCAGACTTCTTGAGCAGTTCCCTAAATTCTTTGGCGCTCATGAGCAAACGCTCACGCGCCTGTGGCGAATAATCAGTCAGGAGACCATCAAAACGATGATCGCCCAGCTCCGTCGCGTATTCCGGGTGCGATCCGAGAAATCCCTCCACGTAATCCCTGGCGATTTTTTCGAACTCATCGTTCTTCGGATTGGCGCGAAGACTCATCGAGCCAATGGAGCTGAGTAAAATAACAGCAAGAGCACGTGGGATCTTCATGCCGGTAAAGTAAGAGCGGCGGCGGCGATTTACAGAATAATCTATGAAGTTGCGTCGCCTGTCGCGTTGCCGATGCTCATGAATGCCGGCAGCCTGGTTATTTGGTTTACTTGGAGGAATTCTGATTGGAGTGGCCAGCGTGATCGCGTTCGCGGCCACTGGAAAAATCCCGGGAATCTCGGGCGTATTCGGCCGGCTCTTCGCTCCGGAAACCCAGGACCGTCCCTGGCGAATCATCTTTCTCGCCGGTCTGGTTGCCGGCGCCGGAATCACATTCATTCTCTCTTCTCATGCGGCGGAGTTTCAGAAAGGCGGACGCTCCTTGATTTTCTTCGCCATGGCCGGCGTTTTGGTAGGCCTCGGCACACGCATCGGCGGAGGATGCACCAGCGGTCACGGAGTGTGTGGAGTGGGCCAGGGCAGCAAGGACTCCATCGCGGCCACGATCACTTTTGTCTTTTTCGGCATGCTCACAGTGTGGGTCATGAAGCAATTTGCGATCTTTGCCTGATATGTTTCGCCTGATGCTCGTTTTCGTCTCCGGTGGTCTTTTCGGAACCGGCCTGGCAATTTCGGGAATGACGAATCCGGAGCGCGTGCTCGGTTTTCTCGATGTGACTGGACGATGGGACCCGACCCTCGCCTTCGTCATGGCGGGGGCGGTCAGCGTTTTTGCGCTGGGTTCGTATTTTCTTCGGCGCCAGGGCTCCGGCGTGAACCATGTTCGATTAGCTTCCGCATCCTCTGGCCCCATCAGCTTTCGATTGATAACCGGGGCCGCAATCTTTGGCATCGGATGGGGTCTCGCCGGGTTTTGTCCGGGTCCGTCGCTGGCGAGTCTGGCGGCGCTGCGGCCGGAGGCGCTCGTCTTCGTTCCAACAATGGCGCTGGGAATGATCGTGGCTCAGCGTCTTTTCGGTGCTGACCGCTCCTAACTCCCAGCTGTACTAAGTAGGCGTGCCGCTGGAAAGTATCGGCGCGGTCGCGGTTTCATCGGCCGCGGCCTGCTGCGACTGGAGATAGGTGCGACCCTTGTAGAAGCAGGCAACAATCACAAACACCGCCGCTCCCGCGAACATCAGGTAGGTGAAGAACGTGAAGTATTGGTAATCCGTGAGCTTCTTCGTGCCGTCGGCGTTTATGTCCCAGGCGTTCACTCGCGCGGTGAAAAGGTTGCCCATCGATACCGCGAAGAGCCAGAGCGCCATGATGGAGCTCTTCATCGAATTGGGGGCTTGCGTATAGGAAAATTCCAGTCCCGTGATTGATACCATCGCTTCGCCCATCGTCAGGATCACGTAGGCCAGCAGTTGCCAGTTGACGCTCGGCTTCAATCCCTGGTCGATTTGTCCCTG
The DNA here is from genome assembly GCA_040005265.1 of Verrucomicrobiota bacterium. Classification (GTDB taxonomy): domain Bacteria; phylum Verrucomicrobiota; class Verrucomicrobiia; order Chthoniobacterales; family UBA10450; genus JBDTZF01. Next base: position 2,163 of record JBDTZF010000028.1, on the reverse strand, counting down.
GATCCAGACGATCACGACAAAGCTGAACGCCGTGAGAAAAAGTCCGATGCCGATTTTGCGCAGCGGCGTAAGCGGGAAAAAGCGGCTGATCGCCGGGTAGATGACGTAGTTGACCAGCGGAATAAAAAGCAAAATGAGAATTGGGTTCGCTGTCTGGACTTGGGCGGCAATCAAATCCATCCCCATCCAGTGCAAGTCCATCTTTTCCGCCTGCAATGTCCATTCGATGCCGTTGCTTTGGTCCCACAACGCCCAAAATATGATAATGAACACGTACACCATAGAGATGCGCGCAAGAGTCAGGAGTCCGTTTTTGCTGAAAGTCTCGCGCAGATAACCGAGACCCGATGGCGGCACATGAACCATTTTCTTGCGACCTGCCCAGAAGAAAATAGTGGCGATGAACATGGCGACTCCCGGAATTCCGAAGGCCCAGCGTGGACCGTATTTGGGATTTTCCAGAAGCCATGGACAAAGAATGGTTGAGATGAACGAGCCGGCGTTAATCGAGAAATAGAACCAGCCAAACATTTTCGAGAGAAGATGTTTGTTCGAATCGCCAAACTGGTCGCCAACGTTTGCCGAGACGCAAGGTTTGATTCCGCCCGCACCCAAACAGATCAGGCCCAATCCTATCGCGAGCATCGTCCGTTCGCCGATCGCGATACCGAACGACGTGTCCATGAACGCAAGCGTGAGATGACCGAAGCAATAAACAATCGAAAGCGACAGGATCGTCCAGTATTTGCCGATGAACCCGTCGGCCAGAATCGCGCCGAATACAGGAAGGAAATAAACGCCCGAAACAAAGTAGTGAGTGTACTTATAGGCCTCGTTCGGCTGCATCGCATCGAGCCCGCCCATCTTGTTCAGGATGTAATGGGCCATGAAGACGGTCAGGATCGACTTCATCCCGTAGTAGGAGAACCGCTCGGCCGCTTCGTTGCCGATGATGTACGGCACGCCCGGCGGCATGTTCGGGATAGTCGGCGGCGACGTCAGATACTTGTGTTGGGCCATGTCAGTTCCTTCGTTAACGCTATTTCTTGGGGAAGAAGTCGGCCGGTGTCGGAGTCGGCGGCGCCGGCTTGGCTGGCGGCGTGGCAGATGTCGAAGTTTCGGTGGGCTCGGTTGCGCCTTCCTCGTGAGCAGTTGCAGGATCGACATGCTCCTTTTGAACTTCGGGTATTTCCCCCACACGATGTTTCTCGCAGGAACAGATGAAGATCAGCGCCGCCGCGCACAGGATTGAGACAAACTTTCCGAAGCAGAATCGCATAACGCGCAGGCAGAGTAATCACCCTTGGGCGGGGGGCGCAAGACCAAAGCTTTGGTCCCTATTCGTATTCCTAATCTTATTCGTATTCGTATTCGTATTCGTATTCCCGACTGCCTCCTCGTAGCAGGGTGAGAATACGAATAGGAGTAGGAATACGATTAAGATTTAAGAACACGAAGAGCGTTGAAAGGCGCGCTTGTCGGCGTACTATCCTGCCCGGTGGCAAGATCAGTAAAAAATGGAGCCTGGAACGAGGTCTTCGCTCTTATTCTGCTCTTCCTCGGGACGCTGCTGTTTCTTGCACTCATTTCTTATACGCCCAAAGATGTCCCGTCGTGGGTCTGGTTTAGTCACATTTCGCCGGCCAATCACCCGGCGCAAAATTTCATCGGACCATTCGGCGCGATCATCGCCGGAATTTGTTATCAGCTGATCGGCGCCGCCTCGTATTTGCTCGCGGCCATTCTACTCGGATTCGGCGTCGCGAAATTGTTTCACTACACTTTGCGCGTCGCGCCGCGAGTTCCGTGGATCGTGTTATTCGTCGCGTCGGGTGCGTGTCTGCTTCAATTGCAAACAAGCCATCTCCAAGGATGGAAAGCGTACTTCAACATCGAGGGTCCGGGTGGCTGGGCCGGCTATGTTCTTGGGAGAACAGTTCTGCTCAATTCGATGGGCAGGGTCGGCTCGATCATTCTGCTGACGGGCATTTATCTGGCCACGTTGATTCTCATGACCGGGCTGCGCCCGATTCATTTCCTTCGCGAAACCATCGCTGTGATCCGGCGCAGCGTGGCAGGCCTTCATGAATGGCGGTTGCATCGGCAATTGCGCCGAGCCGACATCAAAGGCCAGTTGGAGATCAGCCAGAAAGAACTCTCCAA
>JBDTZF010000125.1:0-7333 GCA_040005265.1 Verrucomicrobiota bacterium | reverse complement strand
TGGTCGGAAAATCCGGGTGCAACGAAAGTCACCATTTTCAAAGACGGCCAGTTTGCCACGCTAACATTCAATGAAGCGATCTTGTCACAAACGCCGTCCATTCCAAACGCGCCCCCGCCAAATATTCCGGGCGCAGCAAGACCCGGGGTCCAACCAATGGGCCAGCCAGGGGTTCAACAAATGGCACCGGCGGCAGCGTTACCTGCGCCTCACGTCCGCGGCGTCATTCAAAGAAAACCGGCGAAAGAGAATACCCCGGCTCCTAACGTTGGACAGTTGACGCCCCCCGACTCGCAATAATCGCCGCGTAAGCGCCTATTCGCCTAAATCGTCGTCCGCGGTGTCAGGTATGCGATCATGGCCGGCCGAATACAGATCGTAGCTCTCCGGATGCTTAATGCCGGGACAACGATAGATGTAAATATTCTGCCACGGATCCTTTGGGACCTCTCTGAACAATTGATACCAGCGCGTCGGGACGGGCTCGGAACTCGGGCGATTGACCAGCGCCTCTAAACCTTGGTCGCCTGAGGGATAAAAACCGTTCATGCTTTCGTAGAGCTTCAGCTGCGTTCCGACTGCCTGAATATCGGCCCGCACTGCCGTGCCCTTCGCGAATCCCATCGGGTTGCCGATTTTGGTGATCGCCAGCCCTAGAAGGACGACAATGATGCTCACCACGATCATGATCTCGAGCAGGGTGAACCCTCGCTGTTCCCTGGTTATTGCCGTTCTCATCCCGTTATCCGTTTAAGGTCCCGTTCTTAGCTGATAATCTGATTTGTCCCAAAGATACTTCAATTGGATTTGTGTCGCCCGAATGGCCGCTCCCGACGCGGCGGGGCCGTTCAGAATAATCAGGTCGTTGTTACCGACTTTCAAGCTGGAGATGGGCACGACTTTCTGCGCGCGCAGCCAGCCCGTGTATTGAAAATGCATTTGCTTAACCAATGGTTCCATCTCGCCGCGGTAACCGGGATCAGCCAGTTCCGGCAATGCGAATGAGACAGGCCCGACGCTTTGGCCGTTCAGATAAATCTCCGGTGGCGAATCGATACGCGGGTTGGCGATCTCGAAAGTGAGCAGGACGAGCAAAGGCTGCGATTCGATCCCAAACTGGAACACCGCGCCGGCTTGAACGTCCGGCCCGATTTGGATCGTGTCCGCCGCCAACGTGGCCGTCACCGTTCCAAATTGCTCAAGATCCTGTTCCGGTGTGTGCAAAGGCGGCACTCCGGAGAAAGGCTCGGGGATCACATCGCGATGTTCGGCTGATAACGGATGCACCACCTCGGTGCTCGTCATCCAGTCGAGATACGCCCCGCGGACCGTTTTGCCGTCACCCGGCACTTCGATGTCGATCGCGGAAACGCCAAACATCGGGATCATTACCGAATCCGAGCTGGGCAAATTGATTCCTGTGCCGAGCTGGCCGGAGCGCAACACCTGCGTCCCGGATTCATCCCAGGCGATCAATTCCGGACGCGCATCCGGTTTGTCGTCAAAGAACAATCGAAAAAAGAGCACCTGGTAATCTGGCCCCGGCTGTGAGACCCGGATCCGGAAAACGCTTTTAGGAGGAGCGGTGCCGTCCGCGTTCGCTTTGGCGGCGTTCAGTCCGACCGCTTCCACCCAGCGTGGCGCGCTCTGGGGCTTCGAAGTGACCGCGCCGTGCTGTCGCAAATCGAGCCAGGCACTTTCCGGCCGCGCCTCTCCCGATGCTGCATTTTCCGGCACGGGCAAGGCATCACTTAGCGCAACCTGGCCGGGAAGGGACGCTGCACCCAACAGGAGAGCGAGCGCAACAAGGCGGGGAACCATTAAGCTGTCGAGGTTATCTCAGTGCGGGCGAACCTGCAAACTCTTTGTCATTTCGAACACCGCCGAAAGAATGCTGTAAACCACCAGGCCGATGATCAACGCGATCAGCGCGATAATGATCGGCGGAATCAATTGAGAAATCACCGAGCTGGTCTTGTCGAGCTCGCGTTCGTAAACATCGGCAACCGATTGCATCGTCTCCACGAAATGTCCGGTCTGTTCGCCTACGGACATCATGTCGGTAAACAAATCCGGAAACAATTTTTGCCTGGCCAGCGCGGCGGAGAGCGTTGCGCCGTCAATAACCGCGCGGCGAACTTCCACCAGCTTCACTTCCAAATATCGATTGGCCGCGATTTCGGCGACCAGATCGAGCGAGCGAAGCAGCGGGACGCCGTTCTCCATCAGCGTTGCCAGGGTGCGGGCAAACTGCGCGTAGAATCGATGCCGGACCACACGGCCATAAGCCGGGATGACCAGGCGAAAACGATCCCAGGCAATTCTGCCTTCGTCCGTGCGCACCAATGCGCGGAATCCAATCACACACCCCACGACCGCCAACGCGGCAACCCACCAATAGCCCACTACGAGGTGGTTAATCTGGATAAGAATTCGCGTGGCAAACGGAAGTTGGGCTCCACTTTGCGTCTGCGACATGAACCCGACCAGCTTCGGCACCATGAAAGTGATGAAGATGGTGATCAGGGCAACACCTGCGACGGCGAGAAAAGCGGGATAAATCAGGGCCTGCTGAACGCGATCGCGAAGGTCTCGCGCCTGGGTCAGATGTTTCACCAGCCGCAGCAAAATATCCGGCAGCGCGCCGCTGGCTTCACCCGCCGCAACCATGTTCGTGTAGAGCGCGGGGAAGATTCGCGGGAACTCCCGCAATGCCTGCGAGAAACTTCGGCCGTCGACAAGGGCCTGATGGAGCGAGTGGGTCATCTGTTGCACCCGCGGTTGCTTGAGCCGCTTCTCCAGGATCGATAATCCTTCATCCAGCGTCATGCCGGCCCGGAGCAAATGGCCGAGCTGTTCGGTGAACACCAGCAATTGACCGTGCGGGATCTTTATATTTTGTGTCGGCGACTTGGCTGGGGCTTCCTTCCGCGATGCCGTGTCACCGGCCACAATATCTATGCGGATCGGGATGCAACGCTGCTGCTCGATTTGCCGGATGGCCACCGAGCGGTCCGGACAATCCAAGACTCCTTCAACAAGACCGCCTTCCGCGTTGCGCGCCCGATAAGCAAACTGTGGCATCCGCGTCGAAAATAATCTGAAACCGGAAATCTGCACCGATTCTTTCTGTCGACACCGAACCGTCGCCGTTGCTAGGATCGACATCGTCGCAAATGAACACTCTTCGTGCTGCGCTAATGCCTGGTCTCATCGCCGGTGTGATCTCGATCTTCACCAGCTGGCTTTGGATGGGCGTCATCTTTCATCGTTATCAGCGGGAAACGCGGGAGACCTGGCGTCCCGAGGGCGCGGCCAGCTATTTAGCCGCCAGCCTGCTGCACATAGTCGCCGCTATCGGGATCGCTTCTTTATTCACGCTGATGGTGCGCTTCAATGTCTTCGTTTTTGTGCCTGGATTCCGTGGCAGCATTTATTTCGCAATCTGCATCTGGCTTGCGCTGGCTTTGCCGATTCTTCTCGAATCCGCGGTCTTCATTCGGCTTCATCGTCTGGTCGTCGTCGGACAACTTCTCGACTGGCTCACGACTTCTCTCCTGGCCAGCGTGGTGACGGCCTGGTGGCTTGGCCGCTAAGCTGGAGGCCGAAGAAAAGGATATCCGAAATGGCACGCTTGTTGCACTATGGAAAGTATGAGATTTGCGATCGCTTGTCTTCTTCTCTCGCTCGCATTGTCGTCGCCCGCTCTCGCTATTCTCCGCCCACGCTTCCCCATTAAGCCAAGAAATCCTTCCAGCAGTCACGTCATCGTGATTGGAGACGACGCGGCCAAATATCCGCCGTCAGATTCCCCCCGCAAAGTCTCAAAGTAGCGGCGTAAGCTTTCTTCTGCATTTCCTGTCCGACTTTTGACAGGCTACGCGGTCACAGAGTAGTCTCACGCCTTACGCGCAAAACGGCGGGGTAGCCAAGTGGTAAGGCTGCGGTCTGCAAAACCGCTATTCGCGGGTTCGATTCCCGCCCCCGCCTCCACTTCGCTTCGTCTACGTCGCTCGGCTCCCGCCGGCTTCATTCCCACCTCCGGATCGCGCGCGGGTTTCGTTTCGATTAGAAGGCAATCGTTTGCCCACCGTAGCATTTGCGAAGGCGGGTTGAGCGTTGGACGTTTGCTTCTTGAATTCCCAATCATCGAAACTTTTTGAACGCTCGCAAAGGTGCACACCCGGCGGGGTCAATTCTCCGGTCCGTGCGTTTCGCAACGTCGACGGCGACCCTTTCTTCGTCGCGCGCGCCAAAGGCGCCCGGATTTGGGATGTCGATGATAACGAATACATCGATTACGTCGGGAGCTGGGGACCGGCGATTCTCGGGCACGCGCCGGAGGTCGTTGTCGAAGCTGTCTGCGAGACCGCGGCGCGCGGCGTTAGCTTTGGCATTCCCAATCCGCTCGAAGTCGAAATGGCGGAGCTGATCTGCGACTGGATGCCGTCGATCGAAAAAGTGCGGATGGTCAACAGCGGCACCGAAGCGACGATGACCTGCCTTCGGCTGGCGCGTGGATTTACCGGACGCGACAAAATCATTAAGTTCGACGGCTGTTATCACGGGCATGCCGATTCACTCCTGGTGAAATCGGGCAGTGGCGCGCTCACTCACGGCCAGCCTGATAGCGCGGGCGTTCCGGCAGCGTTTGCCGACCTGACCATTTCGTTGCCGTTTAACGATGTCGATGTTGTCCGGAAAACATTTCGAGATAATAAAGATCAAATCGCTGCCGTCATTCTGGAACCGATCCCGGCCAACGCCGGACTCTATTTCCCGCGGGAGGATTTCCTGTCGATGTTGCGCGAAGAATGCACAAAACACGATTCTCTTCTGATCTTTGATGAAGTGATGACTGGTTTCCGAGTCGCTCGCGGCGGTGCTCAGGAAATCTACGGAATCAAACCTGATCTCACGGCGCTAGGAAAAGTAATTGGCGGCGGTTTACCGGTCGGCGCGTTCGGCGGACGCGCGGAGATCATGGACAAGCTTTCGCCCGATGGTCCGGTCTATCAGGCCGGAACCCTGTCCGGAAATCCGTTGGCGATGGCGGCGGGCCTGGCCCAACTGCGCGAGCTGGAACGAATCGATGGATGGAAGTTGTTGGAAGAACGCGGCGCGCAATTTGAAAATCTCACAAGGAAAGCGATTAAGAAGATCGACATCACATTTCATCGGATCGGGTCGATGTTCTGTTTGTTTTTTGCCGCGGGGCCAATTGTCGATCTGGCGGGTGCCAGGCGCAGCGACTTGAAAGCGTTCGCGAAATTTTTCCACGCTTGCTTGAAGCGCGGCGTTTATTTCGCGCCATCGCAATTCGAAACCGGTTTCATTTCAACCGCGCACACCGCGGAGGACATCGATCGCACGGCTGACGTCGTGCGCGAGGCTCTCGCGGTCTTGTAATTTCGGTCGGTGGATCGGCCGCTCCGCCGGGCGATGCTAACTAAATACCGCTTCGCCGCCATATTTTAACATCGAGCACGGGACTGCTCGATCCACCTTGCGTGCCTCTGATGCATGGACTAGGAAGCTGCCGGTGTGAGCACAAACTCGCGAGTCCGCGCAGTGGCGAAATTCTTTTTCGACGGCGACCGGAAGTTTTTTGTCAAAGGCGTGACCTACGGGCCGTTCGCGCCCGACGCCGAAGGAGATTATCTCGGGCGTCCCGAGCAGGTGGATCTCGATCTTGCGCAGATGCGCCAAATGGGCCTGAACCTGGTGCGCATTTATCACGTGCCACCACGATGGTTTCTCGATCGTTGTGCCGCCGCGGGCATGCGCGTGCTGGTCACTCTGCCGTGGGCGAAGCACGTCGAGTTTCTGCGGGAGCGCAAAGCGCGCCGGGAAATCGCTGAGTCGGTTCGTCAGGCGGTTAGCGCGAATGCCGGGCACCCGGCGATCTTCGGTTACCTCGTCGGAAACGAAATCGCCCCGACAATCGTGCGCTGGCTCGGTGTGCGCCGGGTCACGGAATTTATCGAGCAACTTATTCGAATCGGTCGCGCTATCGATCCGGATGTTCTGTTTTCCTACGCGACTTATCCGCCTACCGAATTTCTCCTGCCGCAGAACGTCGATTTTTTCTGCTTCAACGTTTACCTGCACAACCAGCGCGACTTCGAGCGGTACCTGCTGCGCTTGCAAAATCTGACAGAGGATCGCCCGCTCATCCTCGGCGAGTTTGGCATGGACACGATCCGGCATTCGCAAGACGAGCAGGCCGAAATGCTCAGCTGGCATGTGGACAGCGTGGTGAAATGCGGGCTCGCCGGCACAATCTTCTTCGCTTGGACAGACGAGTGGTTTACCGGAGGGCAAGAGGTGACCGATTGGGCATTCGGCATCGTCACGAAAGAACGGCAGCCGAAGAAGGCGTTCAGCGCTCTCAAGGACAAACTCGGCAGCGATGTGCTCGCGTTGCCGCAACGCTCATTGCCGGAGACGCCGTTCGTTTCGGTGATCGTTTGTTCGTACAACGGCGGAAAGACGTTATCGGCCTGTCTCGAATCGTTAGGCAAACTGAACTATCCGAATTACGAAGTGATCCTGGTCGATGATGGATCGACCGATGATACGGCCTACATCGCGACCCAGTTTCCGAAGGTCCGTTATATTCATCAAACCAATCACGGTTTGAGTCATGCCCGCAACACCGGTGCGGCCGCGGCCAAAGGCGATGTGTTTGTTTATACCGATTCCGACTGCATGGCCGATGTCGATTGGCTCTATTATTTAATAGGCACACTTTTGAGCGGCGATTATGCCGGGGTGGGGGGACCGAACGTTCCGCCGCCGGCTCGAAACTGGGTACAAGCCTGCGTGGCTGCCGCGCCCGGCGGGCCGAGCCACGTCCTGTTGACCGATACCGTCGCGGAACACATTCCGGGCTGTAACATGGCATTTCGCCGGTGGGCGTTCGAGAACATCGGCGGGTTCGACGCCGAGTATCGCAAGGCCGGCGATGATGTCGATTTCTGCTGGCGACTGCAACAGGCCGGCTGTGTGATCGCCTTCAGTCCCACCGCCGTCGTCTGGCATCATCGGCGTTTCACGCTCCGTGCGTTCTTGAAACAACAGGATGGTTACGGCGAAGCTGAATCGCTGCTGCGTTTCAAACACTTGATTTTCTTCGGCCCGACCGGCACCGCGAAGTGGCGTGGCCAGATTTATGGCACGCCGCGGTTCAGTTGGTTTCTGAATCGGCCAATCGTATATCACGGTGTTTTCGGTGAAGGATTTTTTCAGTCGATGTATCCTACACCGCAGTCGGACGTGGCCGCGTATTTGAGCAGCATCGAATGGTTTGCCCTGATGATTTTCCTTTTTG
>JBDTZF010000001.1:0-65000 GCA_040005265.1 Verrucomicrobiota bacterium | reverse complement strand
TTTTCCATTCGCTTCACCTAACCTTTGCACTACCACATCGGGCTCCTACAACCCCGCTCAATAAATTGAACGGTTTGGTCTCTTCCGCTTTCGCTCGCCACTACTGACGGAATCTCTTTCGATTTCTATTCCTCCGGTTACTGAGATGTTTCACTTCACCGGGTGTCGCGATGTTCCTGCTATGTATTCACAGGAACTCGAGCAGGTGTTATCCCACTCAGGTTATCCCATTCGGAAATCCCCGGGTCAAAGCGTGTTTACCGCTCTCCGAGGCTTATCGCAGTTAGCCACGTCCTTCATCGCCTATTGGCACCAAGGCATCCATTATGTGCTCTTTGTAGCTTGATCAATCTGTTCCGATCCGGCGGCTGCCGGACCAGAGATTCTTTTGATAACTGAAACTCTCTGGCTAGAGATCTTAACCTCCAGCCCTTCTATTTCAGACTCAGCTCTTAAAGTTGTACTTTCTTACTACCCTGTATGTAGATGTCAAAGAACCAGCTCCTCGTCCATTTAGGCGACAAAAAAACTCAACCCTGCGCCGACAAAAATCACGTTTCCGTTTTCATTGCCGGGACAAAATTGAGCTCCAATTTGCAGTCCCAAATGTACGTAGAACCAACTCCTGATTAAAGGAGTCCCGCGTCAGGCGGGATATGGAGCTTAGCTTGAATCAATAGGTCGTCAACCCGGTGCGACAACTTTTTTTCAGATTTCGCTGTCCCGAACATGTCATTCGAGGCCAGGCGGTTACATCGAATTTTCTGATACCAGCCAGCGCAGCGTCAAATTGATCCCAAATGACTGGCCAATTGTTGCGGGTGAACAACGCTGAATTGGGCGTCGACGGCGCGGACGCCCTCCATGTTTTATTTGGCACGGGCCGCACGCGCCCTACAATTGCGGGATGCAACGCAGTGACGGCCGCGCCGCGGATCAAATTCGCCCAGTCAATTTCGAGCTGAACATCGCCCCGCATGCGAGCGGCTCGGTGCTCGTATCGATGGGCAACACGCGCGTGATTTGCGGGGTAATGATTGAAGAAGCTGTTCCGCGCTGGATGAAAGAACAAGGCGTCACTGGCGGGTGGCTTACGGCGGAATATTCGATGCTGCCGTATGCAACGACTACACGAAAGCCGCGCGACATTTCGAAAGGGCGACTCGATGGCCGCAGCACGGAAATTCAGCGATTAATTGGACGATCGTTGCGCGCCGTAGTCGATCTGGAGAAACTCGGGTCGCGCACCATGTGGGTCGATTGCGACGTGCTCCAGGCGGATGGCGGAACGCGCACCGCCGCGATCACAGGCGCAAGCCTGGCCGTGGCGATCGCGTGCCGCAAACTTGCGAACGAAAAGAAAGTGGTCGCGCCGCCAATCAAGAAGTTGGTCGCTGCCGTTAGTTCTGGCATTCTTGAAGGAAGGGCGATTGTCGATCTTAACTACGAAGAAGACAAAGCCGTGACGGTCGATTTCAATCTCGTCGCAACAGAGGATAGCGAGTTTGTGGAAGTGCAAGGCTCGGGTGAGGAATCGACGTTCTCACAAGCGCAGTTGGATGAAATGCTTGTACTGGGCCGTCACGGTATCGCTGATTTGATCGCGGCGCAGCGTGCGATCCTCGCGCGAATGATGATTTCGCCCTCGGCGGGCTAATGGAGGAACGACCTCCGTGTCGTCCGAAGATGCCTGGGACGGGACAGAGCCCGTCCCTCCAAGTGCTTCCGAACGATTATTTGCCCGGCGGCATTCCGTGAGTTAACCAAGTCCCCGGATGAAGAAAGCGCTGATCACCGGGATTACCGGCCAGGACGGGAGTTATCTCGCCGATCTTTTACTTGAGAAGGGCTACGAGGTGCATGGGATTATCCGGCGCGCCAGCACGTTCAACACTGCGCGCATCGATCATCTTTATGCCGACCCGCATATTAATGGTGTGCGAATGTTCCTGCACTACGGCGATCTGAGCGATTCCGTGAGTTTGGTCAAACTGCTTTACCATCTGAAGCCGGACGAGATTTATCATCTGGGCGCGCAAAGCCATGTGCGGGTGAGCTTCGACATTCCCGAATACACATCGGACATCACCGGTGTCGGCACGATCCGAATACTGGAAGCGATCCGCGAGACGGGGATCCGTTCGCGTTTTTACCAGGCATCGAGCAGCGAAATGTTTGGCAAGGCCCAGGAAGTTCCACAAAACGAGAAAACGCCGTTTTGGCCACGGAGTCCCTACGGTGTGGCAAAAGTCTTTTCGTATTGGGCGACGGTGAATTACCGCGAGAGCTACGATCTGCATGCGAGCAATGGAATTTTGTTCAATCACGAAAGCCCGCGACGCGGTGAGACGTTCGTGACCCGCAAAATTTCGCGCGCGGTCGCGGCGATCAAGCAAGGTTTGCAAAGCGAATTATTTCTCGGCAATCTTGAAGCCAAACGCGACTGGGGCTATGCGCCCGAATACGTCGAAGCAATGTGGCAGATCCTGCAACAGGATGCCGGCGACGATTTCGTCATTGCTACCGGGGAAACTCGCACGGTTCGTGAATTCGCGGAGGCCGCTTTCGCACATGTCGATCTTGATTGGAAAGAATACGTGAAGCATGACCCGCGATATGAGCGTCCCGCCGAAGTGGATTTGCTCATTGGCGACCCGGCGAAAGCGAAGAAAGTTCTCGGCTGGGAGCCGAAGGTGCGATTCGAGGAGCTGGTCCGGATCATGGTCGACGCGGACATGGAATTGCTGTCGCGGGAGACGCCGCGGAAACACCTTGGCAAGCTGCCGTAGCTGTAGTGGCGGGCGTGTCGCCAGCAAAGGGTCTAGTCTAACAGGTGCGGCCGGCACGGCCGCCTCTACAATTCAGTGAGAGTCCAGACCTAACGGATGACCAAGGGCGCCGGATTCGCCTCCCGGCTCATTGAGTGGGCCGAGGCCAGGCCAGGCACGGCGGTGGTAAGAGGCGCGTTCACGATTGTTACCTCCGCGCCACGTCCCACGGTGTTGTAAAGACTGATCACGTCCCGGGAACGCATCCGGATGCATCCGTAGCTCACCGGCCGGCCGATGTTTCGTTCTTCGGGGGTGCCGTGAATATAAATGTCGCGCCGGAACGCATTGGCGTTTCCCGGCTCGCGACCGCGCAACCAAAGGATGCGGGTGACGATCGGATCGCGCCCCGGCGAATCGACGGCCACGACTTCACCGGTTCGACGCCGATCTTTGAACACGGCACCGAGGGGCGCGTTGTCGCCGATTTTCTCCGCGATTTCGAGTCTGCCCAAGGGAGTTCCGTAGCTGCCTGGACGATCGCTCAATCCGAACTTGGAAGTGGAAATCGGGTAAACGGCGATCAAGTTGCCGCGATCCATTACCGCCAGCTTTTGTTCGCGCGCACTGATGACGATCCGATGCTGATTGTCGGGAGTGGTGCAAGAGGCGATGAAAGTTGCAACCAGCAATGCGGCGAAGGCGCGGACGGAATTATCGATGTTCATAGGCGGCTAAATCGGAAGAATTTTTCGGCGGTTTCGGTCGTTGCGCGAGCAATTTCTTCCACGGGAATACCGCGCGCGGCCGCGATCGATTCGGCGACGAGCCGGGTGTGGGCGGGTTCGCAACGTTTCCCCCGAAATGGCTCCGGGGCGAGGTAAGGGCAATCCGTTTCCACCATGAACTTCCAGAGCGGAATTTGGGCCGCGACCGCCCGAACGTTGGCGCCATTCTTAAACGTCACAATGCCGGTGAAAGAAACGAGATGATCGAGAGCGAGAACTTCCTCGGCCTGATCGAGCGTGCCGCCAAAACAATGAAACACGCCACGTAATTTTCCCGAATATTCCCGCATCAATTCAAGCGTGTCATCCCAGGCATCGCGTTGATGGATGACGACGTTGAACCCGAGCTCGACCGCGAGATCGAGCTGCTGTTGGAACAGGCTCGCCTGTTTCGATTTGTAAGCGCCGTCGTGAATACCGGCGTCGATATCTTCTTCGGTTTCGCTCCCGAGGGCGTGCATGACTTGCGCAGGCTTTTCTTTTCCGGCCTCGATGCTCGGCGAACGATGATAATCGAGGCCGGTTTCGCCAATCGCCACTACCCGGGGGTGTTTCGCTAATTCGCGCAACGGTGTGATGACATCTTCGCCCGCTTCTTCGGCATGAGATGGGTGAACTCCTATGACGGCAAAGACGTTGGCGTGCTTTTCGGCGAGCTCGACCGCCCGCCGGCTGCTCTCGATGGACGTTCCAATCGTAATGATCCGCGTGACGCCCGCCTCGGTCGCGCGCCGCAGGACGTCGTCAAAGTCGGACGCGAAATCGGGGTAATCCAGGTGGGCGTGAGTTTCGATGAGCATGGCGAACTGTAGCGTACTGTTGATTTCCTGCGCCAGCTTCTACAACCTGCGCATCAGCGGCCGGGTTCCGTATGTCAGTGTGCGCCAAACCCATTCCAGCGGTCCGAAGTGAAACCGTTCGAGCCACCATCGGCTCATCATGATTTGAACGAAAAAGATGACTGTGCCCGTCGCGATCACGCCCAGCAAGCCGAAGCGCGGGCCGATTCCCAATCCGATGCCATAGAAGAGCGCGAGCGCGATCACGGTTTGCATGATATAGTTGGTCAGTGCCATCCGCCCGACGGGCGCGAGTCTAGCCAGCCAGCGGCGCCAGCTCAGGCGTTGGAAGAGCAAAACGAAGAGCGCGACGTAGCCGAGGCCAAGCGCCAGCGATGCTGCACTACGCGCAAGGCGGACGACGATGCGTGCTTGTTCGGTTTGCCACCATCCCTGCATTGGCCCGAACGCGCCGTTATCGCGCAACATCACGAACGCGGTCAGCGCCAAGCCGAGCGTAGATAGGATAAACAGGAGGCTAATCCAAAATCGCCGATGCTCTTGCGGCTCCCATAGCACACGGCTCTTTCCTAATGCCGCTCCGATCAGTAAGCGGCCCAGCACATAGAATGGCAAACCCCACGCGGTGATCCGTGTCCAGACATCGTGAGCGAAATTCGCGCGTAGCATTGCAGGCAAACTCGTCCCTTGAAATGCGATCAGAGCAGTTGCATTTGCAGAATCCGACGACGCTGTAATCGGAAGCCACGCGCTCATGATCGGCCGCAAAAAGGGTGTCACGAAAACCGCCGTGATTACTCCCAGAGTCGCCAGCGCGCGCGGTTTCAACCTGTGCAACGGCAGGAGCAGCAGACCGAGCAATGCGTAGAGCCGCAGGATATCCCCCCACCAAAAAACGTAAGCGTGCAGCAACCCGATCCCCAACAGGATGGTCAGGCGGCGGACATAGCGCGACATGCTCCGGCCGGCGGCGTCGGCGCGTTGCGCTTGCAGGGCGAAACCGACTCCAAAGAGCAGCGTGAAAATGGTGAAGGCTTTCACATCCACCAGCCCAGTCATCACGAGATCAAGGCGATGATCCCAGGGCGCTGTGCTCAGCGAGTTCCGGCCGGTCTCCGAGAGAAAACTGAAGAGACTGAGATCGCGCAGATTCACTAAGACGACGCCGAATAACGCGAAACCGCGCAATGCGTCGAGCAGAACGATTCGTTCTTTGCCGCGGGTCGGACCGAAGACTGAACCGTTAGCCGGGGAGGAAAGGGAGGTGGTAGCACTGGCCTCCGACTCCTTCACCATTCAATCACCGTGCTCGCCCAAGTGAGGCCGCCCCCGAACACGACCATTAAAATGTAATCGCCGGTCTTGATCCGGCCGCTTCGATTGGCCTCGTCGAGCGCGATCGCAACGGCCGCAGCCGAGGTGTTCCCGTACTTGTCGAGATTCACGTAAAACTTCTCGATCGGAATTTTCAGGCGATCGGCGATGGCTTCGATGATCCTCAAATTCGCCTGATGCGGGATGACGCAGGAGATGTCGTCGATGGTAAGCCCGGCCTGCTCCAGCGCTTTGCGGGCCGCTTTCAGCATGGCGGTGACGGCCTGCTTGTAGACCTCCTTGCCGCTCATATGAATGGTAGCGAGATTCTGATCGGCGTTTTCTTTCGTGATCGGGCAACGCGAACCGCCGCCCGGCATGAAGAGGATGTCGGTGAACTGGCCGTCACTGCCGATGTGCGTGCTGATAACGCCATGCGCACTGCCCCGGTGCTTTAAAACGGCCGCGCCCGCGCCGTCGCCAAAGAGCACGCAAGTATTCCGGTCGGTCCAATTGGTAATCGAAGTCAGCTTGTCCGCGCCGATGACCAACACCGTGTCGTAAGTGTGCGAAGTGATGAATTGCTGTGCGATCTCGATCCCAAACAGAAATCCGGCGCAGGCGGCGGAGATATCGAGGCAGGCCGCGTTGGTTGCGCCGATCTTCTTCTGAACGAAACAGGCTGTCGCTGGAAATAGCATGTCGGGCGTTGCGGTGGCGACGAGGATAAGATTGATTTCCGTGGGCGAGATTCCTGCCTGCTCGATCGCTTTCAACGCCGCTTTCGAAGCCATGTCGCTGGTGTATTCGTCCTTTGCCGCCATTCGGCGCTCCTTGATGCCGGTGCGCGTAACGATCCACTCGTCGCTGGTGTCGACCATCCGCGAGAGATCCGCATTGGTCAGAATTTTTTCCGGCACGTAACTGCCGGTGCCGATGATTGAAACGGTCCGGAGGGCCTTATTGGACCGGGAGCGCGGGCTCGAGCGGGGCTGCTTTTTCATTGTAACGGCGAATCTCCTCGACGATATGCGGATTCACCTGCTGTTCAATCGATTCGGCCGCCACGCGCAATGCATTCTTAATCGCGAGTGGCGTGCTCGATCCGTGTGCGATGATACAGATGCCGTCTACGCCGAGCAGCGGGCTGCCCCCGTAATTCTCGTAATTCGTTTTGCCCCTGATCGTGCGAAACGATTCCCGGGCCAGAAACGCGCCGATCTTTCGCATCGGGGTCCGAACCAGTTCATGTTTGAGCCAGGTAAAAATTGCGACCGATATCGATTCGCAAGTCTTCAATATCACATTGCCGACGAACCCATCGCAGACCACGACCTCGACAGGATCTTCGAAAAGATGGCGGCCCTCGATGTTGCCAATAAAATTGAGCGAGCTCCTCTTGAGCAATTTGAACACTTCCTTGGTCATGTCGTTGCCCTTTACGTCCTCTTCGCCGAGCGATATCAGGCCGACCGTCGGATTCTTGTATCCGAGAACATGCCGCGAATAAACCGAACCCATGAACGCGTATTGAACAAGATGTTCGGGCCGTGCATCGATGTTTGCCCCTGCGTCGATTAGAACAAAGACGTTCGTTTCGGTGGGAAGCACCGCGGCAATCCCCGGCCGATCGATTCCGGGCAAAGTACGCAGCTTGATTGTGCTGGCGGCGACGGCAGCACCAGTGTGACCGGCGCTCACGACCGCGTCCGCTTTATCGTGCTTTACCAGATCGACCGCGCGGCTGATCGATGAATCTTTCTTTCGTCGCACGGCTTCGACGGCGCGATCGCTCATGTCGACCACCTGGGTCGAGTGGACGATGTCGATCCTGCCATCGTTGCAAGCATGTTTCTTGAGCTCCGCTTCGATTTTCGATGCATCGCCGACGAGGAAAAGCCTGGTGATACGGGGATATTCCCGTAACGCCATCACAGCGCCCGCAACAAGGTTCGGCGGGCCAAAGTCGCCACCCATGGCGTCCAAGGCGATCTTCATTGAGGAAGAATTTTGCGAGTTTTAGCCGCGCAATGCAAAACGAAAATTGCAGCTGGTGGACTAGGCGCCGGTTGTTCTATTTGCCTTCGACGGTCAAAACCTGGCGTCCCTTGTAATAGCCGCACGACGGGCAAGCGGTATGGGATGCGACGGTGCTTCCGCATTGCGTGCATTTGTTCATCTGCGGGGCACGCCAGCGCAGGGATGCTTTGCGCGTGCGCAATCGCATTTTCGAAGTTTTACGTTTTGGGACTCCCATGGCAGGCGGCTATGAAAGCAGGAAATTAGGAAAAAACAACTAACTGCTGCGTCTGCGGCTTTTTCGTCGAATCCAGAGCGAGTTCGCCCAAACGCGGGAAGTCATGCTGAAAAGAGGCTAATCGCGACCTGTTGCCGGGATAATTTCACGCGGTGTTGCCTGTCACTTTTTCTCGAGCTTTAACTTATCCAGCGCTTCCCAGTCGTGCTCCCGTTTGGCTTCGCGCTCCTGTTCCTCCACCTTCGAATATTTGGGCGTTGCCGCCTTGCAAATTCTTTCGCCATCGCGGTCACAACGCGGATGCACCGGGAGATTGAGCATCAGGTCCTCTCTCAGCATGGGTGTGAGATCGATGACTTCCGGCCCGTGCAAGTCGGTGAGCAGGGAAAACGCCGGGATTTTGATTTCGTAGGGGAATCTCTCGAGACAGGAAACACAACGGAGATTCACTGGCTGCCAAAGGGACCCGTTCGCCCACAGTGAGCCGTCTGAAATTCCCAGGTCGAGCTCATAACGCAGCGGTCCGTCGCATCGAATCTCTTCCATTTCCAAATTGGAAAGTGGGCAATCATCTTCGCCTTCCAGATGCAATCCCTCCGCGGGGATTTGTTTCAAATGGATCTTCATTTACCGAATCTCTGTCGCAAGGCTGTCGCTACGCTGGCCGGAACGAATGGCGCCACATCGCCGCCCAGCCGCGAAATCTCCTTAATGATTCGCGAACTCAGGTAGGTGTATTCCTCTTTCGGCATGAGAAAAATTGTCTCCACCACGGACTCGAGCTTTCGATTCATCAACGCCATTTGAAATTCGAATTCGAAATCTGACACCGCGCGCAGACCTCGAATGACGGCCACGGCGTTCTCCCGCATCGCGAAATCGACCAGGAGTCCCTCGAATCCTGCGATGCGCACATTGTCGATCTTGCCGATCGTCGTCCGAAGCAAATCGAGCCGTTCCTCGAGTGTGAAAAGCGCTTCCTTCTCATCATTGTGTGCAACCGCCACGATCACTTCGTCGAAAAGTTTTCGCGCGCGCTCGATGACATCGAGGTGTCCATTGGTGACCGGATCGAAACTGCCTGGATAAATGGCGCGGCGCATGGCCAAGAATCAAACATCCAACCTCAAACATCAAACGTTTCTGCGGTTGCCGAGTTCCGCCGTCCACCGGAGAGTATTTACCAAGCCAAATGATAGAGCCGTCGACATACCGGAGCATCGCCGTGGCCAGCACTTTTTCGCCCCGGTTTAAGCAGGTCCTTGCCGAAGCAAAACGCATCCGCGACCGGTTTGGGTCCCAGTTGAGTCTGGTCTATGTCGGCGAATGCACCTCGGAAACGACGAAAAAATTTAGCGAGGCGCTCGCAGAGCTAAAGCTCCCGCCAGATCCCGTGATTCATTACCAGCAGGGCGATCCCGCGGAGGCGATTCTAAAGGCTGCGTCCGAGAACGATGTCGATCTTATCGTCGCCGGTGCGCTCGAGAAGGAACTCGTGCTTCATCAATTTCTCGGCAATGTTGCGCGCCGGCTGGTGCGCGATGCTAACTGCTCGGTCATGCTTTTTACCCGGCCGGACGCCGAGCCGAAGCCGTTGCGGCAGATTGTTTTTATCGCCGATTACTCGGATCATTCCCGGGAAGCTCTAAAGAAAACGTTTCAACTGGCTCTCGCCGAAGGCTGCGAGTGTCTTTACGTCATTAGTGTCGTTACCACTTTCGACCAGGCGCGCGCGTCGCTTCAGGGCCATGGCGAAGCCAAAACAGACGAGGCCGAGGAAGAGGCGTTGGAGAAATTCGTTTTGTCGGCTGGAGCCACGGAAGTGCCAATCGATGCGCGCTGCATCCGCGGCAACACCGGTTTCGTGGCGGCCGATTTCGTCCAGGCAATCAAGGCCGATCTGCTCGTTGTGCCGCTGTCAGCATCAGCCGATGGCGATCGCACCCTTCCCGGCAACACCGCCTGGATCCTGGATGTGATTCCGTGCAATCTCTGGGTGATCCGGTAGGGTAAATTCGGTCCTGCACATTCACCTGCACGTGCGCAGAAGGAGCAAAAGTAAGTGAAAGAGTAGGATCAAAGGCGATCGCCGTCATACCGATGAACCCCGAGCGCTTGTTCACTCCTTTCGGCGCCGCGCATCTGACCGTCATCTTTCTCACGGTATTGCTGCCGCTAGTGCTGGCCCTTGTCGTCCACCGGACGAAATCGCGTTTCCTCGAGCGTTCGATCTGTCTCGCGATCTCCGCCTTGCTTCTCCTTAATTACGTCGCCTATCTGTTTGTCGCCCGGCATTTCGGCGCCACCACCTGGGCGCGGGTGCTCCCGATGCAACTCTGCGATTGGGCGATGTTCGTCATCATCGGCGCGCTCTGGAGCGGGAACCGCCGCTGGCTCGAAGTCGCCTATTTCTGGGGCATCGGCGGAACGTTGCAGGCCATTATCACACCGAACCTGCAATTTGGATTTCCCGATGTGCGCTTCATCAGTTTCTTCGTCGCACATTCCGGAATCATTATCGGGATTGTTTTTTTAATGTTGATCTACGGATTCCGGCCGCGGCCGATTGGAATCGTGCGAACATTTGCCTGGACCGAAGTGTATTTCGTAATCGCCTTCTCCATCGATCTGCTCACTGGCGAAAACTACGGTTTCCTTTTGCACAAACCGGAAGCCGCTTCCTTGCTGAACTTTCTTTCCGACTGGCGTCCGTTTTATCTCCTGCAATTCCACTGTCTGGCGTTCGTATTTTTCTGTATCCTGTACGCGCCCTTTGCAATCGTTGATTGGGTTCGGGCCAGATCGCACAAGATTGCGAGATAGAAAATTGCTCGTAGTGCTGTCAGATAACCCTTCCTTTTTTTACCATTTCCCGCTTTGCTTGGGATTCATGGCCAACCCAGGCAAGGTGTTTGCGACTTGGCACTTTCCGAGAATGCGGAATCGAATTCTGATCCCGAGTTTCGGACTATGCTATCTGCTTGCCTGCATTACTGCACAGGCTGATTGGGTATTCGTTGACGGGACCTTCGCCAATACTGAATGGAGTGGAGACGTAATCGTGTACACAACTTCAGGCCACGATGGCTTTGGGCAGCAGACGCTAACCGGAAATCCAGCACCGTGTCTTGAAAATTCATTAGGTATCAAAGGGCCAGGCGGATTGATCATCACAAGCCACTTCTCGAACAGTGCGTTGTACAATCCGGCTGTGGAAGGAGCCATCACGGAAGTGCGTTTTTCGCTTGATGTGATTCAGACCTTCACGACAGGCGCCCTGCTTGGAGTCGACTTGCTACTATTTCAGAATGACACCTATTACGCGCGAACGGCTGGCCCCGACCTGACCAATTCATCGGTATGGGGAACGCTCAGCCACTCCGGACTCGTCGCCGATGATTTTAGTAATATCTTGCCTAACGGATTATTTGGTTCTCAACATCCAGTTTTTTCGGATCAGGGGAGTATGATTCAATTTGGCTTCCTAACCTCGATCCAATCAAATCACGCAGATGATGTCGCGGGTTACATGGATAACTTCGGTGTAGTCGTAGTTCCCGAGCCATCCGGTGAAGCGTTGATTGCTTACGGCGCAATCGGGATTATTGCTTACCGCTTCGGGAAGTCCTTTAGCTCCAGGAACCGTGCCGAACTCTCTCATTGCCCAAGTCCGCGCGCAGGCAAGGAGATCGCTTAGCAATTCTTTAATATTCCTGCGTTCCTGCTTTCCTTAGAGATCATGGTCACAGCAAAACCGTTACGCGTGGGCAAAGTCGCCATCGGCGGGAAACGCCCGGTGTTTATTCTTGGGCCGTGCGTGATCGAATCCGAGAAGTTCGTTTGGCGGATGGCGCAGGAGATCGTCAAGATGTGCGCGAAAGAGGATGTCGATCTTATTTTCAAAGCGTCCTACGACAAGGCGAACCGGACTTCCGTGCGATCGTTTCGCGGAGTAAACGTGCAGGAAGGGTGTGAGATTTTGGCGGCCATCGGACACAAATTGAAAGTTCCGGTGACGACCGACGTGCACTCGCCGGCCGAAGCGAAGATCGCCGGCGACAAGATCGACCTGTTGCAAATTCCGGCCTTTCTCTGCCGGCAAACGGATCTGTTAAGAGCAGCCGCCAAGACTGGTCGGCCGATTAATGTGAAGAAAGGCCAGTTCCTCGCGCCCTGGGATGTGAAGAACATCGCCGAAAAACTGATCGCATTTGGCAATGGAAACTTTTGCTTCACCGAACGCGGCACGACCTTCGGTTACAACAATTTAGTCGCCGATATGCGTTCGCTCCATTGGATGCGCGAAGCCGGTTATCACGTCATTTTCGACGCGACACATTCCGTTCAGCGGCCGGGTGGAGCGGGGGATTTGACGTCGGGTGATGGTGAGCTCGCCCCGGTTCTGGCGCGAGCCGCGATGGCGGTGGGATGTGACGGCATCTTCATGGAGGTGCACGAAAATCCGGAGCGCGCCATGTCGGATGCGGCCAACCAGGTGCCGCTAAAGAATTTGCCGAAGCATTTGCGCATGTTAAAGGCTATTCATGGTGCCGTTTCGTAACGGCCGCGGCCCGAACTTCGGTTGGGTCGTTAGGCTCTTGTCGACCTTGCTCGTGTGCGCGCTGCTCGCGGCGTCGCCGGCATTCGCCAAGACCAAGGCGCCAAAGAAAAGAAAGAACCGCGCCACCGCTACTCCGACTCCTACGCCGGGCCAACAGGGCCTGACTAATGTTCCGCTGCCGGTCGGTCACGAAGCGAAGGGTTTGGTCCTGCCCGATTTCGACACGGAAGGCCGCCTTCGCGGAAAATTTGAAGCAGGGACAGCGAAGCGACTCGATGAGGGGCACATGGGTTTTCAGGATTTGAAGATCACTACCTACACGCAGGAGAAGAACGTCGATCTTCAAATCGACATGCGCACGTCGGTGTTGGATTTGAAAACTCAGGTCTTGAGTTCGCAAGAACGCACCACTGTGAGGCGCGTGGATTTTAATATCGTTGGAGATTCGGTGCAGTTTGATACCGTGTCACGAACAGGCCGCTTGATAGGCAATGTGAAGATGGTAATCACCGACAAATCGCAGCTAATGGGAAAGAAAAGCGAATGAATAGAATCGCGCTGTTTCTATTGATTTTTGCTATTTTCGCGGCGCAACACTCTGCTCAAACTGCGAGTTCGCCGGCAAAATCGGCCACGCCGGCGAAAAAAAACGAGAAACAGGAGAAATCTCCCGCTCCCAATTTTTTCGGTGCGTCCCAGCCGAATGGGCCGACAACGACCGAGATTCTGGCCGAGGAGGCGTTTTTTGATTCAGCCAAGAACATTGGCATCTTCACCGGCAACGTGAAGGTGACCGATCCGCGGTTCAATATTCAGTCTGACAAACTGACCGTTTACGTGAGCAAAGGCGAAAATCAGGGACTCGAGAAAGCCGTGGCAGAAGGCAACGTCGCTGTGGTGCGCGACCGGCCCGATGCGAATGGTGGCCCGCCGACTCGCTCAGTCGGCCGATCCGAGACCGCGACATTTATCCAGTCGACGGGCAACGTTGAGTTGAGAGGCGATCCGCGCGTCCAGGAGGGCATGAACACCCATGTCGCCGCGAGCCCGGATACTGTCATGATCATTAATCAAAACGGCCAACTGACTACGCACGGGCCGAGCCGGACCGAGATTCGTCAGCAACCGAATGATGATGCGAAGGGCGAAAAGAAAGCCCAAGGGTCGCCTTCGCCGAAGCCATGATTAGCCCAACTGCACCTGCTGTGAGTCCGAATATCGGTGCAACAAAGCCGGCTAAGATCGACAACGTTCTCGCTACCGATCAGTTGGTGAAGATTTATAACGGTCGCTCCGTAGTCAATGGCGTGAATCTTAACGTGGGCGCGGGTGAAATCGTCGGTCTGCTCGGGCCTAATGGCGCGGGCAAGACCACCAGTTTCTACATGATCGTCGGTTTAGTTAGGCCAAACAGCGGGCGCGTCATGTTTTCCGGCACCGACGTGACCAATTATCCGATGTACAAGCGCGCCCGGCTCGGGATGGGTTATTTGCCGCAGGAAGAATCGATCTTTCGCAAAATGACGGTCGAACAAAATATCCTGGCGATCCTGGAGACTTTACCGATCAGCAAAACAGAGCGGCGGAACCGTTGCGACCAGTTGCTTCATCAATTTGGAATCGAACGAGTCGCGAAGAATATCGCGCTCACTTTGAGCGGCGGCGAGAAACGGCGGCTGACCATTGCCCGCTCGTTGGTGACCAAACCGAAATTATTGATGCTCGACGAACCGTTCAGCGGTGTCGATCCGATCGCGGTTTACGACGTGCAGCAGATCATTGTGAATCTTCGGAAATCTGGACTCGCCATCATGATCACCGATCATAATGTGCGCGAGACGTTGTCGATCGTCGATCGCGCCTATCTGATCTTCGAGGGTCGGGTAGAAAGTGAAGGCACGAAGGACTTTCTCATCAACGATCCGATCAGCCGCCAGTTATACCTCGGCGAGCGATTCAAGATGTGAGGATTGTGGGCCAGGCGCCTGGCTTGCCGGTTAGCAAGCTCGGTGTCGATGCCCCCGGCCTAAGTCAAAAACCAACGCGAAATCCGCCGCTGAGAGCGTTGCTGTCGTAATTGGAACGTCCGACGATGCCATCGTAATAAACGTAGGTGGACAAACAGTCGCTCCACTGCACGCTAAATCCACCACCGACGAGCGCTGCGTCGCGCCCAAGCTCTGGCCCATGGACGGTGAAAGAAGTGGGGCAATCGATGAAATTGGATTTGATGGCGTATGCCTTGTCGCCGTATTCATGGAACCAGGCGGCGCGGACTTCAGGCCGAAAGATCGTTCGGCCAAATTTTTTGTCGTAGCTCATTCGCACGCCGGATGTGCTGCGGAGCGATTCCTGATTCTGACTGGGAAAGTGCAGCGGAAGCAACGATCCCTTCTCGGTAAAATCGTTGATGTTCACGTCGGTGTACTGAAGCGTCGACCAGGTGCCGACATTGAGACAGCCAAAAGTCCAATCCCCGCCGTAGGAAATCATGGCGTTGAATTCGTCGCCATCAGTCTCTCCCAGAGCGCTCGCATTCTCTGGGAAGTTGGTCGAAAGCGCAGTCCGTCGGGTGTCGTACCTGTTCCACCCGCTATCAGCTGCTCCGTCGAGGTGAACCTTGGCGCCGAACAGCGTGCCGAATACAGTGGCGTATCCGCCCACTCTGCCGCCGATCTGTTGGATGCGTCCGTTATCAAATGTCTCCGCGTCGCCACCAACGTAACCGCCATCGATACCGATGGCGAAGTGATTGCCGATCCGATAGTCAGCTCCTGCGATCAAGCTTCCCGTCTCAACATCGTATCCGCTGGCGTTGAAATCTGGCTCTACGCTGGCGAAATCGCCCGTGCCGTTAAGGAAAAAGCCCCAGTGACATTCACGGGTTTCGAGTATGGCGGGTGTAACGGCATTCTTGTCGCCAGTAGCGACGTTCTTGTCAGATATGGGCGGATTGTAGTCTTTTCCGGTAGGAACCTCGACTACCACCGGGCAGTAGCCGCCGGCACCGGCGCGGATGTCTTCCATCCGGCGAATCAGATTTTCGTTACGAACGGTCGCGTAGGAGAATGACATTTCATAGATCGCGGTCATTTCTTCCGGTGCGATCAAATCAAGGGCCTTTTTAGACAATTGGTTAGGCGGGAGGTTCCCCAGAAACCTAAAGACTTCAAGAGACAAACACTCGTCAGAAAACGCTTGGTCGAGCGCCTCGGCGACCGCTTGCTGATTTGGGGTCAAACCAGGGAGACCTGCGAACGAACCCAGTTCGAACACCACATCCACAGTGTCATCGGTGTAATCAGCCACCGGTTGAATCAATCCCCAGCCAATCGGTACCACTGTATCAAACGTTCCATTCACCGAACAGATCGGGTCCGTTCGAATGACGGTCACGCGATCGCCCGGCGCGGGCATGAAGTTGTTGAGGCGAACAACTTGCATGGTTCCGCCATCGAGTTGGACGTTTCGATGAACTCGAAGCAGATCACTATCGACGCCTTCATTCGGGCCGCCGACCTCAGCCACATAAGTTCCCGTGGTGCGATTGGTAAAATCTCTTGTTACCAAAAACGTGGCAGCCTCTCCCGGCATGTCGCCGGGGCTAACGATACCGCGGTTGCGAAGATTTCTTCCGACGTTGTCGGCCACACCATCGTAAACCCCGGTCAAAGTGCCGTTAGCGCGGACGGAGACGCTGCCACCGACGGCGCCGTCGATCTGCAAGGTGCCCTCCTCGACGATTGTTCGGCCGGTGAAGGTATTGTCGTTCGTTAGGATCAACGTGCCGGGATCGCGTTTCCAAAGGCGACCGGGACCGGTCAACATTCCGCTGATGGTGTCGGTGTGTCCGTCGGTATCGACGAATATTCCGCTTGGATTCTGACTATTTCCGAGAAAGGCATCGTTAGTGAAGTCCACGCCGTCCTCGAGAAAGTGTAACCGACCACCGTCAAAGGTGAGGGTGTTGGTGACGGTGAGGTGATAAGTCGAATCGATTGCAAGGACGCCTTTATTGCCAGGACCGGGACCGGGTCCCCAGACCCACATGTTATTGTCTACGATTACCGCTCCGCCGTTGACGATGCGCAGCGCGCCATCGCCTCCAGGGCCGACCTGAGTGCCTCCGACGGAAAGATCATTGAGGGCTCTGAGCGAGGATCCCCCTCCAGAGACGGGTCCTACTCCTGTCACAAGCGTCGTGCCCTTAGACCCTGAATCGCGTCCAATTCGAATATTCTCGCCCTGCACAAGAGCTCCGTCACGGACTTCCAAAGTGCCATTGCCGGACGCGCCGACGTCAATATTTTGATCTGCCACCACTTGGCTGATAAAGAGCCCAGTCGAATTTTGTCCTCGAACAATGACCATGCCGACGCCGAGAGCGTTGTTTCCGATAAAAATCGACTGTGTCACGTGCATCGTGCCGGCATCGCGTGCGGTTAATGTCCCGTTTCCGGAAGTGCCTATGCTCGCGTTGCCATTTATTAGCAGTTGAAATTGCGCCGGAGCGCTATTGCGCAGATCGACGGTGCCAACGCCCCCATTAGAAGTTCCGACATCGAGGCGAGCTGCCGTGACCATCGCGTTGTCAGTGATAGTCAACGCGCCCATTCCCAGGTCTGCGACGCGAAGCTGGCCCGTAATGCTTAAGGTGGCGGAATCGCCGACAGTTAAATTCCCGCTCGAGTTCGATTGGACGGCCAGGACCATGTTTTGAGCTACCGTCGTCATGGACATATCGGTGAGCTTCACGACGCCAGTTCCGCCGTTGCCGATATTGAAATCCTGGGTGACGATGGACAGAGTGCCGGTGTTAACAACGCGGAGTTCGCCGTTATCGCCGGAACCGGTTCCCACGTTGAGAGATCTTGCGGTCGCCCCGGGGTTGGCGATGCGGGCGAAGTTAGTCGTGGGTAGACCAACTGGACCAACGTCGATCTGAACGTTGTCAGTGGCCGCAGGCCCTACTCCCGGTGCCGTCGGTGGGGTCCAATTCGCTTTATTAAACCAATTGTTGTTCGCGCTCCCGTCCCATACCTCGAGTTGGGCTCGCGCCGGTGCGGCGATAAAAGTCAAAAGTGTGAGCGAGAAAAGAACTGCCCGTGCGCGTCGTGTCTTCATTTTATTGTCTGTTCGAACAACTAGTTATCAGGCAGGGACAATGTCTGGTTAGGTAAACAACGTCCGATGCCTTCGTCACGGTGTAAACGAAGGGCCAAGGCGCCGACAAGAACTTAAATAAATTTTCCGTTCTTAGGAAGATTTCCGGGCTTTACCCGAGTTAGAGAGGGAGGCCCTCTCCCAGCGCCAGACGACATTGCCCTCATCGATGGCTTCCCCCGCACGATGGAAGCCACACTTTTCAAGAATGTGGGTGGAGGCGTTTGCTTCCGGTAGGGTGTGGGCGCGGAGCGCCTCGACCCGGAGATCGTTTGTCGCGAAACCGATTAACGCCTTTGCCGCTTCGGTGGCGTAACCACGCCCCTGGTATTCAGGTGCGATGCCGTAAGCGATCTCGACGATCCCCTCAGCGTCCGGTGGGTCGGGAAAACCGCACATCCCCATGAGGACATTGTCGATCTTGTGGATGACGCCGAAGCCGAATCGCCAAGGATCGGCCTGTTTGCCTGTTTCGAGGCTGGCGATGAAATCAGGAGAGGCGCTTAGCAGTTGCTCGCGTATGCCGTGGGCAACGCGCAAGCCGGCGGTGTTTTCGAATTCCTCGACGCCACAAAGCAATGCGCGCAAATGCCTGGGCAAGTGCGGAGCGATTATTAGGTTTTCCGTCTGGATCGTCAGAGCAACAGATTCTTCGACTCCGATCGGAATGACAACGATGCGGTTGGAAAATCCCCTGCATCCGCGTTAGAGATTAAGCGCTCGTATGGCAGCGCGACACGCGACTCAGACAATTACATCGACAAGCGATCAGCGGAAAAGCGTCCCGGTCGTTACGGTGGAGAGCTTTTACAACGCGCATGCCGCGAAGCTGCAAATGAAGTTGGCAGGCGCGCGCGTTGGTTTTCACCGGAAAATTCGGGAACCGACCATCAACCGCCCCGGGCTGGCGCTCTCCGGCTTCTACACCTATTTCGCCGAGAAACGGGTGCAGGTTCTGGGCGCCGCCGAGTATTCATATTTGAAAAGCCTGACGCCGAACGTGCGGGTGCGCCGGGTTCTCGAACTGTGCGCACGTAAGATTCCCTGTCTGATCGTCTCGCGTGGATTTCATGTCGCGCCCGATCTACTGGCCGTAACCGAAAAGGCCGAGATCGCGGTATTTCGCACGCCGATGATCACGATGAAGTTCATCAACGCCGCGACCATCGCTCTAGAGCTCGATTTTTCGCCGACGGTTACCGAGTTTGGGAGCATGGCCGATATTCTGGGTGTGGGCGTGCTGATTCGAGGTCAAAGCGGCATAGGCAAGAGCGAATGTGTGCTGGGTCTGATCGAGCGCGGTTACAGCCTTGTGGCAGACGACGTGACGCGCTTGACCATGCTGGAAGGTCGCGAGCTTATGGCCACCGCACCGGATCTCACTCGAAATCACATGGAGGTGCGCGGCATTGGCATCATCGACGTCTCGAAAATTTTCGGCATCGGCAGTATTCGAATCGAGAAACGGCTCGACCTTGTTGTCACCTTGAAGGAGTGGCAGGATGTGGAATCGGTAGATCGAATTGGACTCGACCGTGAATTTTACGAAATACTGGGGCTTCAAGTGCCGCACGTAACTATTCCAGTAAAGCCGGGGCGCGATATTGCGCGTCTGGTGGAAGTCGCGGCTATGGATCAAAAACTGAAGGGCTTGGGGCAGAACAGCGCCATCGATTTCAACACCAGGCTGCTAGGGCTAATGGAAGTGGATCCGAAATCATGAGCACGAACAGAAGCATCAGGCGGAAATAATGGGATTGTTGCGCAGAGCGAAAGACGGGTCGCGGGTCCAAAAGCTCGAGAAGGAAATTGCGATCATCAATCGATTGGGCCTTCATGCGCGGCCGGCAGCGATGTTCGTCCGCATCGCCAGCCGTTATCGATCGGAAATCTGGGTGGCCAAGGAAGGCGAGGAAGTCAACGGCAAGAGCATCATGGGATTGATGATGTTGGCGGCCGGGCAGGGATCAAAGTTGCGGATCCGGTGCGAAGGGCCCGACGCAGACAAGGCCCTGGAGGAGCTCGAGGAACTAATCAACGCCCGGTTTAACGAAGATTGACATCTGCTGTACTCTCGCGGGTGGATGAGCAACGATAATCCCGGCCAGGAAACTCGATATCAGGGCGCAGGCGTGTCGCCGGGAACGGCGCGCGGCCGGGTGCATGTCGCGCGCGACGATGCTGACGACGCGTCCCGTTATCGGATTACGCCGTCGCAGATTCCGGATGAGATCGCTCGCTTTGAATCCGCGCTGATTCAGACGCGAATGCAGATTCTCGAGATGCAGCAGCGCATAGCAGAATCGATTGGGGCGAAGGATGCCGCGATTTTCGACGCTCATCTTCTGGTAGTGGAGGATCGAACGCTGATCGACGAAGTGCTGCGCAAACTCGAAAACGATCGTTGCAATGTCGAATGGGTTTTTCAGGAGGTCGCCAGCCACTATTCCGAGACCCTGGGTAAAATCGATGATCCCTATCTGCGCGAGCGAGCCGTCGACGTTCAGGATGTGGCCAAGCGCGTTATTCGCAATTTGCAGGGAAAGGCGCAGAAAGCATTTCTCGATGTGACCGTGCCGCACATTCTGGTGGCCCATAATCTTACTCCGTCCGATGCGGCGTCGATGAACCGGGATCACGTGCTCGGCATTGCGACCGATCTGGGCAGCCGCACTTCGCATACGGCAATCCTGGCCCGCTCGCTCAATATTCCAGCAGTTGTCGGACTGCATGACATCACGGCAAAACTCGAGACCGGGCAAGATGTCCTGGTCGATGGGACTAAGGGTTTTCTGATTGTCGATCCAACCGAGCAGACGCTGGCGCATTACGGCGAAGTCGAATCGCGCAGGGTGAAAGTCGCCGCCAAATTGAGAGAGTTGCGGGAAACGAAATCGACCACGCGCGACGGACGCCACATTGTCCTTTCCGCAAACATCGAGCTTCCGGGCGACGTCGAATCGGTCGCGGCCAACGGCGCCGAAGGAATCGGCCTGTATCGAACCGAATTCCTCTATTTGAATCGAAGCACGTTGCCTACGGAGGACGAACAATACGAAATCTACCGAAAGGTGGCGGAGGGTGTCCGGCCGAATCCGCTCATTATTCGCACGTTCGATCTGGGCGGCGACAAACTCGCACCCGGAACGGTGGATATCAGCGACGAGCTAAATCCGTTTCTTGGCTGGCGCGCCATTCGTTTTTGCCTGGAGAACATCGACATGTTCAAGACCCAATTGCGCGCCATCCTGCGCGCTAGTGCGGCCGGGAATGTGAAAATCATGTTCCCGATGATCTCCGGCGTGGATGAACTCCGGCGGGCGATCTCGACCTTGAACGAATGCAAAGAGGAATTGCGCGGAGCGAAGATCGACATCGGGGAAAAAACGGAAATCGGAGCAATGATCGAGATCCCGAGCGCCGCAATATTCGCCGATGTGCTGGCGCGTGAAGTCGATTTTTTCAGCATCGGCACGAATGATTTGATTCAGTACGCGCTGGCTGTCGATCGGATGAACGAAAAGATCGCGCACTTGTACGAACCGACACATCCCGCCGTACTCCGTTTGTTGAAAATGATCGCCGACGCAGCGCACGCGAATGATATCTGGGTCGGCGTGTGCGGTGAAATGGCGGGCGACATCGCGCTGATTCCACTTCTCCTGGGATTGAACATCGATGAATTGAGCGTCGGCGCGATGCTGGTACCGCGAGTAAAGCGCGCGGTGCAAACGCTCGACCTTCCGGTCTGCCGGCAACTAGTGGAAGATGCGCTAAAGTTGGAGACGCCGGGGGAAATTTTGAAGCGTTGTCTGGAAGTGGCAAACGAGCGTTACGGCGATTTGCTCGGCTAAGGCTGAGTTAAGAGGTTAAAAGGGTTACAAAGTTAAAAAAGTTACAACGGGAAGCTCGCTCCGCTCCTTTGTACCCATGTAACATTTTTAACGAATCACTCTTCTTCAGGTGATTCCGTCTCCGGGTCGGGTTTGAGACCTTCTTCCTCCATCTTACGGAGCACATCGCTCATATCGTCCACTTCGTCCCAAACCTCCTGGCTCACATAAATCGGGGCTTTCTGCTGCATCGCCATGGCGATGCAATCGCTCGGCCGCCCGTCCAGTTCGACAATTTTCTTCTGCTGCAATTCGTTCTCGGCCCGAATGATCATACGCGCGTAATAAGTGGCGTTCTTGAGATCGTTGATGATAACTCGCTCGACCTTCGCTCCCAGCGCGGTCATCAAGTGCGCGATGAGGTCATGCGTCAGCGGGCGTTCCTTGGAAATCTCACGCATAAACATCGTGATCGCGCTTCCCACCGTTTGATCGACATAAATAATAAAAACCTTGTCGTTGTTCCCCAGGAAAACTGCGCACCCTCCGCTGGTGGGCAAAACTGCGCGCACCTGCACCTCGATCACCGTTTTGTTCACGAGCAGATGTTATCTGCCAAGGAGGGAAAAACAAGCGAGGCACGTGGCCTGGTCCGAAAACTCTGGACAAGAATTTCTTTATGCGGGCTTGCATGTTGGCCATGCTGAATCAATATCCGTTCTGCGGCTCGCCGCGGTTCCGAAAACTGAGATGAAAAACGACTGGAACGTCGAGTCTGCCATCGCCACCTACAATGTCGATGGATGGGGCGGCGGTTATTTTACGATCAACGAAAAGGGGAACGTCGTTGCCAAACCGCTCCAGGAGACTGGCGGCTCGATCGACATCCTCGAGGTCGTAAACGAAGCGCGTGTGCGCGGCCTGGGATTTCCGCTCGTCATCCGTTTTCAGGATCTACTTCGGCATCGGGTCGAATCCGTTAACCGCGCCTTCCAGGCAGCAATTGATGAATTCGGTTACAAGGGTGCGTATCGCGGAGTTTTCCCGATCAAGGTCAATCAGTTGCGCGAGGTAATTGAAGAAATCGTCGAAGCCGGTCTGCCGTTTCATTTCGGACTCGAAGCCGGCAGCAAACCGGAGCTCGTGGCTGCGTTGGCCATGCATAAGGACCCGGAGAGCCTTATCATCTGCAACGGTTACAAGGACCGCGCGTTTATTCGCATCGCGCTCCTCGGCCGCAAGCTTGGCAAGTCGGTTGTCATCGTGGCGGAAAAACTCGAAGAGCTCGAGCAAACAATTCGCGCAGCCAAGGAAGTCGGCGTCGAGCCGTACATCGGAATACGTGTTCGATTGCACAGCAAAGGTTCCGGAAAGTGGTCCCCTAGCGGTGGTGAAAACGCAAAATTCGGCCTCGACACAACCAGCTTGGTCGCCGCCAGCCAGATGTTAAAAGAGGCCGGGTTCGGTCATTGTTTTAAACTGGTTCATTTTCACGTCGGCTCGCAGGTGCCCGATATCTCAACGATTAAACGCGCCGTGCACGAAGCGGCCCGGTATTACGCCAAGCTGGCCAAGCTCGGGCATGAGCTCGGTTACCTCGATGTTGGCGGTGGCCTTGGAGTCGATTACGACGGTTCGCGCAGCGATTTCGACAGCTCGGCGAATTATTCGCTCCAGGAATATGCCAACGACGTTGTTTGGAACATCATGGACGTCTGCGATTCCGAAGGCGTCCCGCATCCGTCCATCGTAAGCGAAGGAGGGCGCGCGATCGTGGCCCACCATTCCGTCCTAGTGATGGAAGCGTTCAGCTCGATCGAGAAAACCGCGCCCAAACTCAAAGTCGAAGCCGGCGAGAAAGATCACAAGCTGGTAATCGATATCCTCGACGTGAAACAGCGTTTGAAGCGCGGCAACCGTCTTGAGAGCCTGCATGACATTAAGCAGATCAAGGAAGAATCGCAGCAAACGTTCGACCTCGGCCTGCTCGAGCTCGAGTCAAAAGCGAAGATCGACACCGTTTACTGGCAGCTCGCCCATCAGATCGTAAATATGCATCGCGGCCTGCGCTACGTGCCGGACGAAGTCAAGGAGCTCGAGATTACACTGGCCGATCAGTACATCTGCAATTTCTCTGTGTTCCAATCGTTGCTCGATCATTGGGCGCTGGGCCAGTTGTTCCCGATCATGCCGATTCATCGCCTTACCACAGCGCCTGATCGCCACGGCACCATCGTGGACATCACCTGCGATTCCGACGGAAAAATCTCGAAGTTCACCGATCTCCATGATGTCCGGGAAACATTACCGCTGCATCGAATCACACCGGGCGAGATTTATTATCTCGGTGTTTTCATGGTCGGCGCCTACCAGGACATCATGGGGGATCTGCATAATCTGTTTGGCCGCGTCACTGAAGCGCATGTCTTTCTCGATCCCGATGAAGAGTCGGGCTGGTACATCGAAGAAGTAATTGAAGGCAGCACGATTGGCGAAGTCCTTGCCATGACACAGTGGGACAAGGTCGAGCTGATGCGATTACTAAAGATCCAAGTCGATGCCGCCATCAAAACCGATTTCCTGAAACCGAGCGACGCGATGAGATTGCTCTCCGATTACGAGCGTCTTCTCCAGGAATACACGTATCTTTCGCTGAACGGTACCAAACCGCCGCCCCAACCGGGCAACTGGCTCCCACTGAGTTGAGCGGCGGGGCCTCGCGCCCTCTTGTCATTCCGAGCGAAGTCGAGGAATCTCTTACTGTCCATATGCCCCAGGTTTCTGTCACCTCGATCAAGGCTGCATTGCAGAGCGCTGCGCCGATTGACGCGATCCATGTCCAGGGTTGGGTGCGAACGCGGCGCGATTCGAAGGATTTTTCGTTCATCGAGGTCAATGACGGTTCGTCTTTGCGCAGTCTTCAAATCATCGCAAAAAATGCTCTGCCGAATTACGCCGACATCCAACGTTTGACGACCGGCGCTTCCGTGAAAGTCGGCGGGGCATTGGTGGCGTCTCAAGGCAAGGGACAGAAGTGGGAACTGGTGGCGGACAAGATCGACATCGTCGGCGCCGCGGATGATTCCTATCCGCTCCAGAAAAAAGGGCACACTCCGGAATTCCTGCGCGAGATCGCGCACCTTCGCCCGCGATCGAATCTTTTTGGGTGCATTTTCCGGGTTCGAAGCCGGCTCGCTTTTGGTATTCACAAATTCTTTCAGGAACGCGGCTTCGTTTACGTCCACACACCGATCATCACCGGAAGCGATTGCGAAGGTGCCGGCGAATTGTTTCGCGTCACTGCAATCGATCCAAAGAATCCACCGCAGACGAAAAGCGGCGACATCGATTATGCGAAGGATTTTTTCGCGCGTCAGACTTATCTGACCGTGAGCGGCCAGCTCGAGGCGGAGGCGTTTGCCTGCGCGTTGTCGAAGGTTTACACCTTCGGCCCCACGTTCCGGGCGGAGAATTCAAACACCTCGCGGCACGCGAGCGAGTTTTGGATGATCGAGCCGGAAATGGCGTTCTGCGATTTGAACGGCGACATGGATCTCGCGGAAGAGATCGTAAAATATCTCGTGCGCGACATTCGGGAGAATTGTCCTGATGACATGGAATTGTTCGCCAAGTTCGTGGACAGGGATTTGTTGGCGCGACTCGAGTTCGTTCT
This sequence comes from Verrucomicrobiota bacterium, assembly GCA_040005265.1. Taxonomy (GTDB): domain Bacteria; phylum Verrucomicrobiota; class Verrucomicrobiia; order Chthoniobacterales; family UBA10450; genus JBDTZF01. The sequence goes on along the minus strand of JBDTZF010000001.1, from coordinate 39,843 downwards.
GGAACGTCCATTCCAGCGCGTCTCTTACACCGATGCTGTCGATCTTCTCAAGAAAGGCGGCGAAAAATTCGAGTTCCCGATCGAATACGGTCTAAACCTGCAATCGGAACACGAACGCTGGCTTACCGAGAAGCATTTCAAATGTCCGGTGACGGTTTTCAATTATCCGAAAGAGATCAAACCGTTCTACATGCGATTGAATGATGACAACAAGACGGTGACGGCGATGGACGTGCTCGTTCCCGGCATCGGCGAAATCGTTGGTGGCAGCCAGCGCGAGGAACGACTTGATGTGCTGGAGGAAAACATTCGCCGTCACAAGATGGATCCGGCGGATTACAAATGGTATCTCGATCTTCGCCGTTACGGCACCGTCCCGCACGCCGGTTTCGGCCTCGGTTTCGAGCGCATGTTGATGTTCGTCACCGGTGTTTCAAATATCCGTGACGTGATTCCTTTCGCGCGCACGCCGGGCAGCGCCGAGTTCTAGTGTCGCTTATCTCATAAAACCTGATGCGGATCAGTACTGCGCGCCGTATTTTCAATCGTGCCAGATTTGTTTGCCCAGGAAGAAACCGACGTTATCAAGAGTGTTGGTGCCGCCGCGCCCCTCGCTGCACGGATGCGGCCGCGATCGCTCGATGAATTTGTCGGGCAGGAACATATCCTTGGTCCGGGGAAACTCTTGCGCCGAGCCATCGAGGCCGATCGTTTGCCGTCGGTGATTCTTTCCGGTCCGCCCGGTACGGGCAAGACGACGCTCGCCCACGTCATCGCCGAAATGACGCGGGGCAAGTTTGTGCGGATCAGCGGCGTGGAAAGCAATGTTGCCGAGATGCGCCGCGTTATTGCCGCCGCGAACAATCGGATAAGCATCTCTGGTCAAAAAACAATCTTGTTTGTCGACGAAATCCATCACTTCAACAAAGCGCAACAGGATATTCTTCTGCCCGATGTCGAAGCGGGAAATCTGCGGTTGATCGGAGCGACCACCTACAATCCGTTCTTTTACGTTAATAGCGCCCTTGTCTCGCGCTCCCAAGTTTTCCAGCTTGAGCCCCTCAAGGTCGAACAACTCGAGGAGTTGATCGATCGCGCGTTGGCCGACAAGGGACGCGGCCTTGGAAACTACAGCGTGAAGATCGACAAAGATGCGCGGCGGCATCTTGCCAAGCTCAGCGACGGTGACGCCCGCAAGTGTTTGAATGCTCTCGAAATCGGCGTCCTCACTACGCCGCCAGATGGAGGGACGGCCTCCGTGCCGTCCCAAGCTTCGCAGGAAAAAAAGGACACGACGGATGGTGTCCGTCCGTCAGAGAGCCAAGGCACTATTCATTTCACCATTTCCGTCGCCGAGGAAAGCATCCAGCAAAAAGCGGTCGTTTATGATAAAGCTGGCGACGCGCACTACGATACGATCAGCGCCTTTATAAAAAGCATGCGCGCATCGGATGACGAAGGCGCCATGTATTGGCTCGCGAAGATGCTGCACGCCGGCGAAGACTTTCGGTTTATCGCGCGTCGTATCGTGATTTTCGCAAGCGAGGATGTCGGTCTGGCAGATCCGGAAGCGTTGCCGCTGGCCATTGCGACTCAGCAGGCAGTTGAATTTGTCGGCCTGCCCGAAGCGCGGATTCCACTCGCCCACGCTGTGGCCTATATGTGCCGGGCCAAAAAAAGCCGCGAAGCCTACGACGCGCTCAACGAAGCTACCGAGAAAATCGAGTCGGAACGGACCAAGCGCGTTCCCGAAAACCTCAAGAACAAACATTTTCCAGTGAACCCCGAAGGCTGATCCGGTCTCGTCGCGTTGAGCCGCTTAATGGCTTTCCCGCTGGAAAGAAAAAGGGGCGGACCTTGCGATCCGCCCCCTTCCTGTCCACGAGCAGCTTCTCCTAGCTTTTGCTCTGCGAAACTACTTCGTTCAATTTGAAAATCGGCAGGAACATGGCGATAACGATTCCGCCGACGATGACACCGAGAAAACAGATTAGCATCGGCTCGATCAATGAGGTCATAGCGTCGAGCATGGCTTCGATTTCTTCGTCCCAGAAATCCGCCATTTTTTCGAGCATGCTGTCGATCTTGCCGGTTGCTTCGCCCGCTGCCACCATTCGCAGCAACATTGGCGGGAAAATTTTCTTACGTGAGAGCGCGGTGGAAAGGTTGTCTCCTTTTTCCACGTCGCCGCTAACCGATCTAATGCCGGTCTCGATGACGTGATTGCCGGACGTGCCGGCGACGATATCGAGCACCTCGAGGATCGGCACACCGCTACGAATGAGCTGCGCAAAGGTGCGAGCAAATCGGGACATGCAAATCTTCTGTATCAGCGGTCCGAAAATCGGGAGCTTGAGTTTCCAGCGGTCGCTAAGGATTTTTCCGCGGGCCGTGCGCAGGAATGCGCGAGTGCCAAAGATCGTTCCACCAATTCCCACAACAAGGTAGTACCATTGGCCTCTGACGAATGCGCTCACGTCGATAAGGAATTGAGTGGGCGCGGGCAACTTTGCCCCGAAATCCTGGAAGATTTCCCCGAAGATCGGTACCACGCGAACAATAAGAAAGGTGGTAATGGCAAACGCGATACAGATAACGATCACCGGGTAGGTCATCGCTGATTTCACTTTCTTACGAAGCCGGGCGGTCGCTTCGAGAAAACCCGCGAGCCGGTCAAGAATTTCGGCGAGCAGACCACCGGTTTCACCGGCTTTCACCATGCTGACAAAAAGCCGGTTGAAAACGCGGGGATGTTTCGAGATTGCTTCATTGAACGTTTCGCCACCTTGCACTCGCGTCGTCACGTCGCTGATAATCGTTCGAAGATTCCGCTGACGCTTCGGGTCGCATTGTTCGTAAAGGGCGGTCAAGGCCTGCACCAGGGTGATGCCGGCTTCGACCATGGTTGAGAGCTGGCGGGTAAAAAGTACTAAGTCGGTTTCTTTAACCGACTTAGCGCTTTTGCGCGCACGGCTCGCAACGGCCTTTTGTTGTAAAGAGAGCACCATGAGCCCGCGGCTCATGAGACTGGTTATTGCATTATCTTCATTAAGAGCGTCTTGAACCCCGGAGGTAATGCGTCCGGAGGCGTCTCTGGCTTGGTAGGAGAAGGTGATCATATTCTAGTAATTATAGATACTATAGCAGCTACAGTGCCACCATTCCTTTGCCGACTTCTCATCCCTCCTCCCTCTTGTCTCTTACAAGCCCATCAACGAAGCTTCGTTCGCCATGGCCGTCGCCTCTGATTTCGTTCAGGTCGCTCCCCACATTTACCTATGGCAAACCTACGATTCCGCCGTCAAAGCCGACCTCTTCTCAAGCGCGATCGTGACGGCAGACGGTATATATCTTGTCGATCCGATTCCCTTGGAGCCTGCGCCTCTTACCAGCCTTGTCGAATTGGGCCCGATCGCTGGCATTGTCCTCACCAATGCCAATCACCTGCGGGCGGCCGCCCAATTTGCCGAACAGTTTTCGATTCCGATTTTGGCCCGGCCTGAGTCGTTTCCCACCGATGCCCAGTTGGATTTTAGGAGGATCGGCCGCGACACTCACTTCGGCGATGAGTTCAGTGTCATCGAGATCGAAGGCGCCGCGCCCGGTGAACTGGCTCTGTATCATGAGGCCGATGGCGGTTCGCTGGTTATGGGCGACGCATTGATCAATTTTGAGCCGTACGGCTTCACGTTCCTGCCCGGCAAGTATTGCTCGAATGAGAAACGAATGCGGGGCTCATTAAGACAACTTCTCGCCTGGGAAACGGAGCGCATGCTTTTCGCGCATGGGACACCTATCTTGTCTGACGCTAGCGAGCGACTGGCGGCCCTGCTGGATCTCGATGCTTGAAGTCGTTACGTTACATGTCCATCCAGTCAGCCGAAGACCAACACAGTAACAAGGTAGGTGCGCCAGAGGGCCCGCTCGTTCGCTTCTTCCGCCTTATTCGCTTTTCTCACACCGTCTTCGCTCTTCCGTTTGCGGTCGGGGCGTTGATAGTCGCTGCAAATGGCTGGCCCTCACCGCGGACATTTTTTCTTGTGCTCGCATGTATGGTCTTCGCACGCACGGCGGCAATGCTGTTTAACCGCCTTGTGGACTGGTCACTCGATCAGCGCAACCCGCGGACAGCCTCACGTCATTTACTGCTTTCAAGGCCGGTCGCCATCGTGTTGCTCGTGATTAGTGCCGGGGGATTTCTCGTTGCTGCTGCCGCAATCAATCGGTTAACTTTTCTTCTTTCGCCCGTTGCGCTGGCCATTATTTTTTCTTATTCGCTCACAAAGCGCGTCACCAGCGCCACGCATTTCTTTCTCGGCCTCGCGCTGGGCATTGCTCCTATCGCGGCCTGGATCGCGCAGACGGGACACATCAATCTTGCGCCAGTCATGCTGGCAAGTGGAGTGGTTTGCTGGGTTGCCGGCTTCGACTTGATTTATGCGACGCAGGACTACGAGTTCGACCAGCGTGAAGGGCTTCACTCACTAGTGGTGAGACTTGGAATCGCGCGAAGTCTCAGCATCGCTCAGCTCTTGCACCTCGCCATGTTTGGGGCGCTGATCGCATTCGGCATCGCTGCGAACCTCGGACTGATTTATTACTGCGCAATGCCGCTGGTCGCGGCGGCACTATTTTTCGAGCACAAGACCCAAAAGCTCGATCTCGTTGGGATCAACCGCGCTTTTTTTCAGAGCAATGCATTTGTCAGCGCGGTGTTTCTGGCGGCGGTGGCGCTGGATCGATTGGCGAGATAAGACGCGCCAATTTACATGGCGTTTAGTTGTTCAACGCGTCTCGCATGGCGTCCGCCTTCGAACGGGGTTTCCAGCCAGATCTGCACGATCTTCAGCGCGAGGTCTTCGGCAATCATCCGTTGGCCTAGTGAAAGAACATTGGCGTCATTATGTTGGCGCGAAAGCCGGGCCGATTCTTCGTTCCAACAAAGCGCGCAACGAACGCCGTGCACTTTGTTCGCCGCCATTGCCTCGCCGTTCCCAGAGCCGCCGAAAACAATGCCCCGCTCGCACTCGCCGTTCGCCACCGCTTCCGCCGCCGGCCGTATGAAAAGCGGATAGTCGACCGGCTCTTCATTGGAAGTTCCAAAATCTTTTACCTCGTGGCCGAGCGAGCCGAGCAATTCCTTCACCTTTTCTTTGTAACGAAAACCGGCGTGATCTGTGCCGAGCGAGATTTTCATGACAGAGTTAAACGCAGACGCCGCCCGGTTGTCGAGGAAAGGGTAGGGGATCCCGCCTATTTGCCGTGCAATTTCGCGAGCTCGCTCCAAATGGCGCGCTCGCGCTCGGTTAATTTTTTCGGTATATCGATTTGAACGTCGACGTAGAGATTACCGCGCTTTCCCGAGGCTCCCGGCAACCCGAGCTCGCGCAGACGGAAGCGTTGCCCGGCCTGTGTGCCCGGTGGAATCTTCAAACGGACAGTTCCTTCCAGCGTCGGAACTTGAACATCCGTCCCCAGCACCGCTTGCCACGGGGCAATCTTCACCTCATGGATGAGATCGCTTCCTTCGACCGCGAAGTCAGGATGTCGGGCCAAACGGACGCGCAAAAATAAATCGCCGCTTTTCCCGCCGCGTGCCCCGGCCTCGCCTTGGCCGGCCAGTCGAATGCGTTGGCCCTCATGAACACCGCGGGGGATTTTGACTTGATAGTTTTCAACCTTGTCCGAACCGACTCGGCGCAGGGAAACCGTCCGGGTTGATCCATGTAACGCTTCCTCGAGTGTTACCATAATGTCCGCCTCCACATCGGCCCCGCGCTCGGCAGTTGCCTGTTGTTGGCCGAATCCGCCGAACGCCGATCTGCCGCGCCCACCGCCGAAAAATGCCTCAAAAAAATCGCTGAATCCGGTTCCGCCAAATTCGAATTCAACCCCGCCATTATCTCCGCCGCCGAATCCGTGCTGGCGGACGCCGCCTCCGGGTTGTTGTGCTCCCCAGCCGGGTGGAGGTTGAAATCCGCCGGGCCGGTCCCAATCAGTTCCAAGTTGATCGTATTTCTTGCGCTTTTCAGGATCGCTTAATACTTCGTAGGCTTCGTTGATCTCTTTGAATTTTTCTTCGGCGGCCTTTTTGTCCTTTGCTACGTCCGGATGGTATTTGCGCGCCAGCTTGCGAAATGCGCTGCGAATCTCATCCTCGCTGGCCGTCTTTGCCACGCCGAGCGTCTCATAATAATCTCGAAACTTCACTGCCATCGGCCCCCAACCTTGTGCCTCCATTCAATTCGCGCAACCTTATGTCTATAAATGCGCGAGATTGGAAAATTCATCATTGTCATCGGCGCGATCACGACCTTGCTCGGTCTCGTGCTTTGGACCGGCTTCGCGCCAAAATGGCTGGGACGATTGCCCGGCGACATCCGTATCGAGCGCGGACATTCCGCATTTTATTTCCCGGTCGTTACCTGCATCATTCTTAGCGTGTTATTCAGCGTGCTATTGTCGATCTTCCGGCGCTGATGGCGGTGCCGCTCAAACAATCGCGGCTGAAACGGCATGTCGCAGATTTGCTGAAATGCCGGAGCTGTCCCCGCATGAAATCGACGCCGGTGTCCGGCGGCGCGATCCGTAGCGATGTCATTCTGGTTGGCCAGGCTCCAGGTCCGCGGGAACCGGTCCTGGAACGACCATTTGCTCACACCGCAGGGAAAACGCTTTTTCGCTGGTTTGAACAATTTTGCGGAATGAACGAAGTCGCGGTGAGATCGACCATCTATTTCGCGGCAGTCTGCCGGTGTTTTCCGGGGAAAAATACCGGCGGAACCGATCGCGTTCCGTCGCCTGACGAGATTCTCAATTGTTCCTCATGGATGAATGAAGAAATCACAATTCTAAGGCCGAGCCTCATTATTCCAGTCGGACGACTGGCTATCACGCAGTTCGTCGAATGCGGGAAGCTGGAAGAGGTGATCGGCCGCAAGTTTACTGCGTATCGCGCCGGGCATGCCTTCGACTTGATTCCGTTGCCGCATCCGTCGGGCGCCTCGCCCTGGCACAAAATGTTACCCGGAAAACAACTGCTGGAAAAAGCTCTTCGCCTAATCGCACGTCATCGGACGATGAAGAATCTCATCCGAGAATCACAAACGGAGCGACGGTAAATCTGATTGTGATATTTGCGTCCATTGTGGTCTTTGTGCGATAAACCGATCTAGCAATGGACGAAGCAAGAACACCAAGTCGTGCCGACATCGCCGAGTCGGATAAATGGGACCTGGCGCCTCTTTTTGCCGACGTCGGGAAATGGCACGAGGATTTTGCCTGGGTGCAGGCCGCCTATCCGCGTATTGGGGAATGGAAGGGGAAGCTCGGTGCGTCTGCCAAGGATCTGCTCGATTGCCTGGAATTCGAGAAATCGCTCGAGCAGAAGATCGAGCGGTTTTATCACTTCGCTTCGCTTCAACTGGCGGAAGACGGAACCAACAACGAATATTTAGAGCGCGTCGGACAAATTCAGAATCTTCTTACCAAAATTGGCGAGGCATTTTCATTTGTTGGCCCCGAGATCCAGGCCATCGACGACGAGACGTTTGCAAAGTTTGTTGCCGATCCTGGGTTGAAGGAGTGGCGAACTAGGTTGCATAAGATTCGCCGGATGAAGCCGCATGTTCTTTCCGAGCCGGAAGAACGCCTTCTCGCTCTCGGCAGCGTCGCACTCGGCGGATATAACGACACGTTCTCGCAACTCACCGACGTCGATATGAAATTCGGCGTTCTTACCGACGAGGCCGGAGACGAAAAACCGCTGACTCAGAGTTCGTTTGGTTCGTTTCTAGTCAAACGTGATCACGATTTACGCAAGCGCGCTTTTGACCAGTTTTACGCCGAGTTTCAGGACCATCAATACACTCTCGCCGCGTCGCTGGCTTATTCAGTAAAGGCTGACATTTTTCAGGCTCGTGCCCGGCATTACCCTTCGGCGCTGGAGGCGGCACTTTTTCCTGATGACGTGCCGGTTGCCGTTTACGACGGCTTGATTAAGGCAGTCCGCGCAAATCTGACGCCGCTGTTTCGTTATTTCGAATTGCGCCGACGTGCTCTTGGGTTGTCCGTACTCCACTCTTACGACACTTACGTCCCACTGGTCTCCGAGATCGAAACCCGCACCAGCTTTGACCAAGCAATCGAACTGGTGCTGAGCTCCCTCGCCCCATTGGGCAAAGAATATGTAGATGTCCTGGCCGAAGGCCTGCGCAACCGTTGGTGCGACCGCTACGAAACGAAAGGCAAGCGCAGCGGCGCGTTTTCATCCGGCAGTTATGAGGCCTCGCCTTACATTCTAATGAATTACAAGGAGGATGTTTTCTCCGATGTTTACACGCTTGCACACGAGGCAGGCCACTCCATGCACAGCTGGTTCTCGCAAAAATCCCAGCTTTTTCAGGACTATGATTACCCGATTTTTCTGGCCGAAGTCGCCTCTACCTTTAATGAGGAATTGCTTACTCATCATCTGCTGAACCAGACGAGCGATCCGAAGATGCGCGCTTACATCATCAACCGGCAGATCGACGATCTCCGGGGCACACTTTTTCGGCAGACAATGTTCGCCGAATTCGAGAAAATTATTCATGCAATCGAAGAAGCTGGCGGTGCTCTTACGCTTGATGTGTTTAAATCGGAGTATCACAAGCTCCTCGAAGCATATTTTGCGGAAAACTTCGTTATCGATCAGGAGCTCGATCTTGAATGTCTGCGGATTCCGCATTTCTATCACGCGTTTTATGTTTATAAATACGCGACCGGCATTTCGGCGGCGGTCGCGCTTTCCCAGCGCGTGCTTGCGGGCGAGCCGGGAAGCGTAGACGCGTACCTTAACTTTCTTCGTTCTGGAGGCTCGAAGTTTCCGCTGGAAACATTGAAAACGGCCGGCGTGGATATGAGCGCGCCTGCGCCGATCGAGAGCACATTGCGGTTGTTCGAAAAACGGCTGGGTGAACTGGAAGAGCTGCTACTGTAGACACGCCCGTGGCAAGGTCTCTGCTTAAGAGCACGGTGTGAATTTCGAACGGCATCTTGTAGCGGCTGCGGGCTACGCCGAGTTGGACATGACGCGGGAGTCCATTGCCGAGCTGAACGCGATCGACGACTTCTTCCAAGACCGGCCGGAAGTGCTGCAGTTGCGGTTACATAATCTGATGCGCAACAGGAGATGGCTCCAAGCACTGCGGATCAGCCGGAGACTTTGTCGCATTGCCCCCGATTGCAGCACCGGATTCCTCCACGCCGGTTTCTGTCTGCACGAACTGGGCAAGACGGCGGAGGCAAAGAAAGTCCTCCTCAAAGGACCTGCCGCGCTGTTAAGGGAACCAATCTTCTATTACAACATGGGTTGTTATGACGCGCTATTGGGTAACGTCCAAGACGCTCAGGTTCATCTGCAAACCAGTTTCGAAATGGACGCTTCTTTTCGCGATCTCGCAAGAATGGATCCCGATCTCCAGGCTGTTCAGGAACTGATTTACTAAGACGGCGCGGATCACATCGGTCTGCGAAGAAAGTGTGGACGACACGAAGGTCCTCCCTCCATCTTTCAGTGATGGAATTGGGTCGAGACGCACTCCGCGGACGTTTGGAACCGCTCTTCCGGGAAAACTTCGAGAAATTCGGCGAGTTGGGTGCGGCGGCTTCGGTTTGGCAGAACGGAAAACTGATCGTCGATCTTCAAGGCGGGTTTCGCGACGTGCGTCGCGAAGAAGAGTGGATGGCTGACACGCTGGTGCTGGTCTGGTCGGCCACAAAAGGGCTCGGTAGCGCGTGTGCCCTGCATGTCCTGCAAGAGCACAACATCGACATCGAACAGCGGGTAGTCGAGTTCTGGCCGGAGTTTGGGCAGGCAAACAAGGAAAGGATCACGCTGGAACAATTGCTCTCGCATTCTGCCGGGCTCGCCGCGTTGGATCGACAGGTTGATGTGCACGATTACGACGCCGTCATCGACGCGATTGAAAGGCAGGCGCCGAATTGGGAACCTGGAACCGCTCACGGTTATCATGCGCGCACATTTGGCTTTTTGCTCGACCAATTGGTGCGTCGCATCGCCGAGAAAACATTGCCGGAATATTGGCGCGAAAAATTTGCCGAGCCGCTCAACTTGGATCTTTGGATCGGTCTGCCAGGAAACGAAAATTCACGGGTTGCCACCATTTATGCAGCGAAGGTTGGCAAGGCACCGGAGCCGAAACAATTTTATGTCGATGTTGCGACGCGCGGCACGTTTGCGCGCCAAGTTTTTACTTCACCGTCTGGATCGCAGGCCGTGAGTTCGATGAACGATCCGGCGATACGCGCGCAGCCCATGGTCTCCTTCGGCGGGATCGGCGGCGCAAACTCGCTGGCGAAATTTTATGCCATGCTGGCAAACGGCGGGCGCATGCTCACCATGGCGAATGCGCTTAATGGCGGTGAAGATCGGCAATTTTTCTCGGAAAAAACAATCGCTTGGATGAAGACGACGCTGGCCGATGGAATCGATCGAACGTTTCAAATATCGACCGCATTTTCAGCGGGCTTCATGAAGGATTCAGTAGAAGCGAAGCGGCGCGTGTTTGGAAGATCGGCAACGGCATTTGGCCATCCCGGAGCCGGGGGCAGTCACGCCTTTGCCGATCCGGAAAACGGTATCGGCTTCGCTTACGTAATGAATCAGATGGAACAATCGGTTTTGCCCAACGAAAAATCGCTGCGTCTGGTGGACGCGATTTATGCATAACGCTCGATCGGTGCTCTTGTCTGATAGACTGCGATTTGATATACAGGATCTGTGTTTCGCCGGAGATCGCCCAGGTTTGTTCTGCAAGAATTTGTTTTAGCTCTGGCGGCGGGTGTAGTGGGATCGCCCCTGTTCGCCGCGGACGTGCTCACCTGGCACAACGATGACGCGCGCACCGGACAAAACCTGAACGAGACAATTCTCACGCCGGCCAACGTCAATTCTGTCCAGTTCGGCAAGCTCTTCGTTATTCCGACGGATGGCCAGGTGTACGCCCAGCCGCTTTATGTTTCGAGTCTCACGATCCCCGGCAACAGCACGCATGACGTTGTCTACATCGCGACGGAGCACGACACCGTTTACGCGTGCGATGCGGACATTGGCACGGTGCTTTGGCAGGTTTCGCTATTGAAAACGGGCGAAACACTTTCCGACAACCGCAGTTGCCCTTCGCAAATCACGCCGGAAATAGGCATCACCGGCACGCCGGTGATCGATCGTCATGCCGGGCCGCATGGAACGATCTATGTTGTCGGAATAAGCAAGAACGGCGCGAATTACTTTCAGCGGCTTCATGCTCTCGATCTAGCGACGGGAGCGGAGTTGCTCGGCGGGCCAGTTGACGTGGCGGCGACTTATCCCGGGAGCGGCGATAACAGCTTTGGTGGCAATGTCACTTTTGATCCGGGACAATACAAGGAACGCGCGGGATTGGTCCTGAACAACCGAGTTGTTTACACAAGCTGGGCTTCGCATTGCGATGTTCGGCCGTACACGAGCTGGATCATTGGCTACGATCAGAACACCCTCGCGCCTGTTTGTGTCCTTAATCTCACGCCGAATGGGACCCACGGCGCGATTTGGGGTGCCGGCGCGGCACCAGCCGTCGATGCCAGCGGCAACATCTTTGCCCTCACCGGCGACGGCACATTTGAGACAAACCTGGACATAAACGGGTTCCCCAATCGCGCCGATTTCGGAAATTCTTTCGTGAAAATTTCGACCGCTAACAATTCACTTCAGGTGGTGGATTACTGGACAATGTTCAACTCAGTCACGGAATCGCAGCAGGATCTCGATCTCGGTTCGGGGGGGCTCGTGAACCTGCCGGATATGATCGATGTCAATGGTACGACCCGCCGTCTCGCAGTCGGAGGTGGCAAAGATGCTCATCTCTATGTTGTCGACCGCGATAACATGGGAAAATTTGATTCGGTTTCGAATGCAAACGTATACCAGGACTTAACCGGAGCCTTTGCCCACGGGCTGTGGTCCACCCCGGCATATTATAAAGGTATGTTATATGTCGGCGCCAACGGCGATCGGTTGAAGGCCTTTCGTTTTACGAGTGCTCGACTGGAAACGACGCCGGTATCCCAAAGCGCGGTGGTTTTTTCGTACCCCGGCACAACGCCGAGCATTTCGGCCAATGGCGCCGCGAATGGAATCGTCTGGGCTGAACATACAAATGCATCCGTGCCAGCCGTTTTGCGTGCGTATGATGCGACGAACATCGCAATCGAACTTTACAACAGCGAGCAAGCAGCCAGTGGCCGGGACCGCTTTGGCACGGGTAACAAATTCGTCGTGCCCACCATCGCCAACGGCAAGGTTTACGTGGGAACCAAAGAGGGTGTCGGCGTTTTCGGCCTCTTTAATTCGCCGACTCCGACTCCCACTCCAAGTCCAACGCCGACCCCTACGCCCACGCCCACGCCAGTACCCACACCGACGCCGAGCCCCACGCCTCCCATTGTCGCTATCCCCACAATTTCGCCTAACGGCGGAACTTTTTCGAAAAAGGTCACAGTCGGAATCAGTGATACGACATCGAGTACAAAAATCTATTTCACCAAGGATGGAAGCACTCCCTCTATCAGGTCGAAGCGCTACAAAGCCTCCTTCAATATAAAGACGCAAGGTTCAACCGTGGTTAAGGCGCTAGCCGTCAGAACGGGCTATACCGACAGTGCCATCGCGACCGTTACGTTTACCGTTCAGTAATCCCTGCCGCCCGGGGCCGTCGCCTGTCATTCGCCAACGATTGTGAGGAAAATATTTCGCCGGTGCGGCGCGCGGCGATGCTCAAACAAGAAAATTCCCTGCCAGGTGCCTAGCTGCAATTTACCGTCGACAATCGGAATCGTTTCGCTCGTTCGGGTAAGGGCCATGCGAATGTGCGCCGGCATATCGTCGGGGCCTTCATCGTCGTGTTCGTAATCTCCCTGCTCGGGAACGATTTGATCGAAAAACTTCTCTACATCCCGCCGGGCAGCCGGGGCCGCATTTTCCATCATTGTTAAGCTGCAACTCGTGTGCTGAACGAATATCGTTATTGTCCCGTTGCGCACTCCGCACTTGTCGATCGTATCCTGAACAGCAGCGGTGATTTCGTAGGTCCGCTTGCCGCTCGTCCGAACTTCGAGTTTGTCGTGCTGCACGTGCATTCTATCTGGAACGATAGCATCAAGGAAAAGAATCGTCGCGGGAGCCTGCTGTGTCGCTCTTCCGTTTTCGGCGCGAGTTGATCTTTTCGCTTAGCAATGGAGTAGTGAGGATCAATGCAAGACGATCTCGATCGCATTTTGTTTCACGAGACGACGATTCTCAGCCGGCTCGATCAGTTGGCGGCCCAAATTTCCAAAGACTATCGCGATCGGGAATTGACCGTGATTGCCGTCCTCACCGGCAGCTTGATGTTCATGGCCGACTTGCTTCGCCGGATTCCGTTACCGCTTAAATTGGATTTTCTCGCTGTGGCGAGCTATCACGGAAAAACTCAGACAACTGGCGAAGTCATTTTCAAACAAGTCGGGCTGCCTGAAGTGAAAGATCGTCATATTTTGATCCTCGACGACATTCTCGACAGCGGTCATACCCTCGCCGCTATCCGTGAGAAACTGGAAGCGGCAGGGCCGCAAAGCATCCGCGTGTGCGTTTTGCTTAACAAAAAGAAGACGCGCGCTCGCGAAGTCGACGCTGACTATATCGGATTCGAAATTGAGGACGAGTTTGTCGTGGGTTACGGCCTCGATTTTATGGAGCAGTACCGCAATCTTCCTTACATTGGTGTGCTACGGAAAGATCTGGTCGCGCAATCACTCGGATGAAAGTGCGGGTGCACTTTTACGCGCAGCTTCGCGATTTAACCGGCGTCTACGAGCGCGATGTCGATGTTGCTGAAGGATCGACAGTGCGCGAGCTACTTGAGTCGATTTACACGCAGACGCCGTCGCTACGCCTCCACGACAAGAGCATCCTGATCGGTTCGGGGGTGGAGTTTGTCGATCGCAGTCATCACTTAAAGGCCGGTGACGACATCGCGATCATGCCGCCTGTGCAGGGCGGGTGATGGAGGGACGGCCTCTGTGCCGTCTAAACGCGGACGAGACGGAGTTCGTCCCTTCGGTCTACTTCAGTCTCTAAAGTTTTTGAAATTTGTCGCGACGCCGAAATCGCGGTCTTTAACAAATTGAATGACGGCCTGCAGGTCGTCCCTTTTTTTTCCGCTGACGCGAATTTGGCGGTCCTGCAGCTGACTTTGAACTTTGAACCCCTGGCCCTTGATCGCCAGGATGATCTCCTTTGCCTTGTCGCCTTCGAGTCCCTGCTGAATCTTTAATTCCTGCCGGGCATGTCCGATCGATGAAATGGCCGGCTCGACCTGCTCAACGTTGCGAAGGTCGACTCCGCGCTTCGACAATTTTCCAACGACGATTTCGCGCAGGCCCTTCAAATGCGACGCGTCGTCGGCGGTCAGAACGATCTTTTCTTTTTCTTGAATGATCTCCGTCTGGGCGTCTTTGAAATCGAAACGAGTGGCGAGTTCCTTGCGCGCCTGATTCAACGCATTGTCCAACTCCTGTGTATCCACTTCAGAGACGATATCGAAAGAAGGCATTTGGTATTTAGAGTGTGGATTTTCAATCGAGCAGGTCAAGGATTCTGCTCGATGATTTCGATGTTTCCATCGTCCGCGCGAAGCGTTATTTCTGGAATTGGGGCTGAGCCAATCATCCTGTCGATCTTCGTTACGTCTTCGGCCTCACGCTCCGCAGGCTCGGCAAAGTCGTTTCCGATTTTTCCGGTGGCCGCTTCGGCAACCAGATGAAACGATGCATAACCAGGCATGAAAACGGTGGCGTTCCCATTGGCAACCCTGGCATTAATGGAGAACTTGGCCTTTTCCCACCAGTCATAAATCACGGTCAACGTGCCATTGCTGACAGCGGTATGGAAATCGGAGAAACAGTTCCGGGCATACAGCCGTCCGTTTTCGAGCTGGGAATGCACACTCGCGCCTCGCATTCCTTCGATGGTGATTTCGCCATTGGACGCTTCTGCGCGGCTGATTGTCGCTGTCTGCGGCACTACGAGAGCGTAGTCGACCGTGCCGGAACGATCTGCCAAACCCCAGTGAGGTTTTTTTGGAAAGCGGGTTTCGATCGAAACGGAAGACGGCTGCGCCGAAACATTGACCTCGATTTTGTCGAGGCGTTCCTTGCTGTAGGCGCGCTTGATGATTTCTACTCGCATTTCCCGCACATCGGCGCCGTAGATATCGATGCAACCATCGTCATTGCGAATGCTGACGCTCCCTGTGGGCTCGA
Organism: Verrucomicrobiota bacterium; assembly: GCA_040005265.1. Classification (GTDB taxonomy): domain Bacteria; phylum Verrucomicrobiota; class Verrucomicrobiia; order Chthoniobacterales; family UBA10450; genus JBDTZF01. The sequence goes on along the minus strand of JBDTZF010000001.1, from coordinate 24,501 downwards.
GCTGGTAAATTTGCTCGATTGTTTGCTCGACCACGGGGTCCTTCGGCTCGCCACATCCGACGAGGAGACAAGACAAGGCGAGAAGAATTCCTTTCACAAACATCGACAGCTCCAAATCGTAAACCACATGGCGCGATTTTTCTTCCCTGTCATGTTGAGCGAAGGGAAACATCTCTGATTGTTGCCATTGATAACTGTCAAAAAGAAATGATCGGAGATCCTTCGCTTCGCTCAGGATGACAATTGTGCGACTTTTAGAACAGCTCGTAGGAAAGCACGCTCAAGCAATAGATGGCAGCTGTCTCTACCCGAAGAACGATCGGGCCGAGCGTGATCGGAAGCGTACCGTGGCTACGGGCCAGGGCAATTTCCGCCGGCGTGAAATCGCCTTCCGGCCCAATTAGCATGAGCACGCTCTCGGGCCGGTGCCGGTGTTCGCTCGAATGATCGGCGATGATTGCTTTCAGATGCATTGCTCCGGGTTGGAGCGATCCGATCAAGCGGAGGTCGAATAATTGTGGGTGCACGAAAAACTCCTTTAGTTTTTGCGGCGTATGCACTTGTGGCAGCCAATTTTGCCCGCATTGCTTTGCAGCTTCGGTGGCGATGGTTTGCCATTTCGATTGCTTCTGCTCCGCGGAAGCCGGATCAAGATCGACAATCGTTCTTTCCGAAATGATCGGGAAAATTTCGGCGGCGCCGATCTCCACCGCCTTCTGCACGATCAGCTCCATGTTTTTCCCTTTTGGAATCGCCTGCGCTAGAACAATCCGGCAACGCAACGGCGGTGTTTCGGTTTCGTTGAGTTTGCGCAAGAGCACTTGGTCCCTGGCCGTCTGTGTAATGGTCGCCGTGATCTCGCGGCCGCGCCCGTTGAACACAACAAGCTTGTCTCCGGCCTTCAGTCGGAGCACGTCGCGGGCGTGGTGCGCTTCGGTCCCGCGCAAGACAAGGTTACCCTGGTCCCATTCTGCGGGCGAGACGTAGAAACGATGCATGACAGCCGCAGACTACGCAGATTTCTATTGGAGAGAAAATCGGAGCAGACCGGCGTTATTCTGCGCGGTTACTCGATTCTGGGTGTGTCGATGCCAAGGGCGTCGGCAAGGTCCTGGAGGTGTTCCTGTTCCTGAGCGATGATTTCGCGCAAGACTTCGCCAAGCGCGTATTCGCCCATTCCATCGGCCTGCCGGACCCGTTGCCGGTAATTGATAAGCGTTTGCCTTTCGTTCTCCAGATCGAACTTGAGCATATCCTTCGGCTTTTCGGACATCTTTACTTCCCTGGCCTTGTTCGTAGGTGTGCCATTAAAATAGTCGATCTGCTTGGCCACCTTGATAGCGTGCTGCAATTCTTCTCCGGCGTGTTTTTCCAGTTCCTGCGCGATATGATTGTATTCCGCGCCTTTCATCGTCTGGCTGTAAATTACGTAGGCGATAATGGCTTGGTACTCTCGGGCGAGATCTTCGTTGAGTAGTTCAACCATGCGTTCGCGGGTGATTTTTTTCTGATCGTCTTTCATAGAGATCCTACCTTGGTGCCGTCAGGAGCCCGCGTCACTTCTTTTTGCGACGCGCTGTTTGTAGTCGGCAATTTTTTGCGCTTGGTTTTGGCGAAATCGCGCAGCTCTTTTTGAGTCATCGACTTGTACATTCCTCGCGAAGCGCCCTGGAGCGCTTTCCGCGTTTGGCAGCGAGCGCCGCCCCTGCGGCCATTTGTTGTTTTTTGGATTTTGCAGACATACAAAGACTTCGTTTCGAAAAGGCGTTCCGGTTCTATTACTGGTCGTCGATGACTCGGAGATTCTTCCCGGCAATTCGACGCTCGCGCAAAACTGAATCACGCGATTAAATTGACGCGTGGCTGTCGAATTAGAAGCGCTGCCGACTCGTTCGGCTAAATCGCTGATGAGCATGAGCCGGCGTGTGCTTTTAATCAGCATCGGTGTGCATCTCTTATTTGGAGCAGGCGCGACGTTCTGGGTCGTCTCAAGATATGCGGCCGGGCGCAAGCTCACTTTCGCAGCAGGACCAAAATCCCCGAACCCGGCCGAACGCGCGCTCGAGCATCGCGTTCAGGTCCAGCAAAAATTACAGAGCACCAACGCTCCGCCGGCCGTGCCCAAGCGTGTTCTGACGACCGGTCAGGCAAAAATCCAGCTGCCCCCCTTGCCCAGTCTTCCCGTAGATCCGGCTTCGCAGGCAACAGTCATGGCCGCGGCAGGACAAAATCCTGGATTCACGGGTCCCGGAGCAACGGGTTCCGCCGGCGGCACCGGAAATGGCGCGGCGATCAATTTTTTCGGGATCCGCGATGTGAGCAGCAACGTGGTCATAATGATTGACGTCTCCGGTTCCATGTTCGAACGAACCGGTGACGCGGAATTTCGGAAAGGTCTGGTCAAACATGGTAAAGAACAAAGTTTTCAAACGGTGCGGGACGAAGCGATTAAGTTAATCGAGGGCCTGACACCGGCGGTACGCTTTGACATCGTTCGCTGGTCCGGCGGCGCACATTCGTGGAAACCGGAGCTAGTTCCGGCGACTGATGAAAATAAACAGGCAGCAATCGATCACATCCAAAAAGTAATCGATTACAGAAGCGCGCCGGCGACCGGCGGGCGACCGGGGGGAACGCGGCACGACTACGCGCTTGAAGAAGCATTCAGGCTGAAGCCGGAAACGATTTACATGCTGACTGATGGCAATGCGACGGCTGCGCAACAGGGCGGCGGATTAAGTCCCATCCCTCCGGAAGACATTTTCAAGGTGGCCGAAGCCGGCCAAAAGACTCTACCGAAACGGGCCAAGGTCCATGTGATTTATTATCTCAACGGGAAAGAAAAAGCCGATGAACGCCAGATGTTGATGAATCTATCTGCGCGCAACAGCGGACAATTCCGGCGCGTTGAAGCCAAGGGGCGACGTCAGTAGCGACGTAGTCAGTTTTTTACAATTCGCGCCCTCGTCCGCCAGAGCAGGTAAGCCGGCACGCCCGTCAACACGATCAAGATTCCGAAACCGGAAGTCTCGGGCGCGACCCAGGCAAGATCGAGAGTCAACAAGCCGGCGAGCAGGATCGACATGACCGGAACAATCGGGTAGCCCCAAGTGCGATACGGACGCTGCGCCTCGGGTGTTTTTTTGCGCAGGATGATGAGCGCAACAATCATCAAAATATAAAAGACCAGATCGGCTGACACAATGTATTCCAGCAGTTGATTATAAACGTTTCCGTATGTGACCTCGTGCGTCGACGGATTTGCTGTCACCGTTCGAGGCAGCGTGAGGAATGCCGTCCAAATTCCCTGCGCCACCAATGCCGCCGCCGGGACATGATGGCGGTTTGTCGTCCCGACCTTTTGGAAAAACAATCCGTCGCGCGCCATCGCGAAGTAGACGCGGGCGCCGGAAAGGATGAGCCCGTTGTTGCAACCGAAGGTCGAGACCATTATCGCGGCCGCCATGCCCATCGCGCCGGCGTTGCCGAACACCGCTTTCATCGCCGCAACAGCCACACGATTTTGCGGCGCGTGTTGGATCTCTGGAAACGACAAAACGGCGAGATAGGAAATGTTCGCCAGCAGATACAACACTACGACAACGCCGCAGCCGAAAAGAAGCGCGCGAACAAGATTGCGTCCCGGATCGCGGACTTCGCTGCCGAGAAAAGTCACGTTGGTCCACGCGGTTTGCGCAAACAGTGGGCCCACCATCGCTTTTCCAAAGAGGAGGAAAAGCGCGAAACCCCCAACGAATGTGAACCCAGGCTGCGCAATTTGCGGACTCCAACCATTGGCCCACGAATCCCACCAGGCTGCTGAGCGTGCGGCGCAGCCCAATTTCCAACCGAAACTGAGTCCAATCACGACAACGCCGACGAGCGCGGCCGTTTTGGCAATCGTGAAAACGTTCTGCACGAGAGTTCCTAACTTGAGGCCGCGCGTGTTTGTCCACGTAAGCAGCCCGACCAGCACGATCGCGGTCAATTGTTCGCTCGAAAGACTGACCGCATAGCCGCCGCTGAACTGAATCGGCGCAACCAGATAATTCTCCGGTGAAACGGCGGAAACAAAGACCCCAAAGAACTTTGCGAATGCGATCGCGACGGCGGCGATGGTCCCCGTTTGAATGACCAGGAACAAAGTCCAGCCATATAAGAATCCGAGGGAAGGGCCATAAGCATTTCTTAGAAAAACGTAAACGCCGCCAGCGCGGGGCATCATCGTCGCTAATTCGGCGCAACAGAGAGCGCCTGTGATCGTCATCAAACCGGCAACTGCCCACGCCAACAATAGCCACCCCGGTGCACCGCTTAGCCGCGACGATTCCGCCGACGTAATAAAAATACCCGAGCCGATCATCGAGCCCATGACGATCATCGTCGCGTCGATCGGGCCCATCGATCGGGCCAACCCGCTCTGCTGTTCTTTATCGTTCATCTGGAAAACTGGGCGCGCGAATTGTGACGCCCTCTATTTCCAGACGCGAGCGCAAAACCCGCGCGAAGTCCACTGCGGCCGGGTTATCTCCGTGCACGCAAATTGTTTCGGCGCGTACATCGACATCGACGCTATCGACACTGCGAACCTTGCCTTCGCGCAACATTCGCAACACGCGCGCCGCAGCTTCTTCCGGATTGTGTAGCAATGCGTCCGGACGTGAGCGGGATACCAGCGAGCCGTCAGCCTGGTAATTTCGATCGGCAAAAACTTCGCAGCCGATGCGAAGACCGTGCGATTGTCCGGCACGCGCGAGGATGCTATCAGCGGGCGCAAACAGTATTAATTTTGGATCGACAGATTTTGTGGCCCGCGCGATCGCGTCGGCCAGCTTTTCATCGCGCACCGCCATGTTGTAAAGCGCTCCGTGCGGTTTGGCGTGATTTGGTTGGATCCCCACTGCCGACGCGATCGCTTGAAAAATGCCAAGTTGGAAAGCAACTCCGTCGAAGATCTCTTCGGCAGTCACGGGCAATTCTTTGCGCCCAAAATTTTCGCGATCGAACAGACTCGGGTGCGCCCCGACGGCGACGCCGCGACCTTTAGCCGCCGAAATTGCGGCGTGCATACTGTCGGAGTCGCCCGCGTGAAAACCGGTGGCGATGTTCGCCGAGGTGATTAACTCGAACAATTCGGAATCGTGTCCCGAGCCTTCGCCCAAGTCTGCGTTAAGATCGACCTGTAACATCATCGATCGTGCAGGCTGAGCCCCAGGCGAAAACGATTCAGGTCTCGCTCACGCTCCATTAGGAGTTGGTATGCATCGGTCATTGCCACTTCAGAAAAGCGCACTTCATCGCCGCCCCGAAGTTGTGCGGCGAGGCCAAGATCGACAGAGATGACATGCGCGATTTTGGGATAGCCGCCGATGGTTTGGCAATCTCCGAGCAGTAATATCGAGTTTCCGCTTGGTGGAACTTGAATTGTTCCGGGGACTACCGCCGCCGAAATTAGATCGACAGCATCCTCGCGCTCAAGGGGCGGACCATTCAGGCGAACACCCATTCGGTCGGAATCTGGCGATACGGAGAATTTTTCTCTCGATAAACATTGAAGAGTTGAATCGCTGAAGCGATTCCAGTCCGCGCCGCGGACGAATCGGAGCGCTGGACCAACCTTGGCTGTTTGTGACCAATCGCCGGGCGCGCTCCACGAGGAAATCCTTGCTCTAGCCGCTGGCGCCGATTGCGGCCCCTGACCAAACTGGATTTCATCCCCGTCACGCAAGGCCCGACCATCGAATCCACCGAACCCTGCCCGAAGATCAGTGGAGCGGCTTTCGAGAGTGGGCGGAACCTCAATCCCGCCGGAAATCGCCAACCAGCATCGACATCCGGTTTCAGCGTGACCGACGGTCAGTGTTTCGTCCGCGCGCACCAGCGCCGCATGACCGGCCGGGACCGATGCTGATCCAATCCGCACATCAAACCTGCCGCCGCACCAGGCGACGATCCGTTCATCGGCGAAGCGCAATTCCAAACCGCCAAGAGTGATTTCAAGTCCGGCCGCCGAATTATCGTTACCGGCGACCAAATTGGCGACCCGCAGAGCGACGGAGTCGAGTGCGCCGCCTAACGAAACGCCAAATGCACGATAACCGGTCCGCCCCAGATCCTGGACGGTGGTTAGGAAACCCGCGCGAACAATGGTCGCTTTCATATTGCGTCGAATTCTTCGCGGGTAATGCTTCGAAACCGCACCCGATCCCCCGCCTGCAATAGCGCCGGCGGACTTTTCGCCGGATCAAACAGTGCCAGTGGCGTGCGGCCGATGATGTTCCAGCCGCCCGGTGAACGGAGCGGATAAACGCCGGTTTGTGCGCCGCCAATCCCGACCGATCCGGCGGGAATTTCCTTTCGCGGTGTGTCCCGGCGCGGTGTGGCTATTTTTTTATCCAAGCCTGAGAGAAAGGGAAAGCCGGGGGTAAAGCCAATGCAGCTAACGCGGTATTCAGGCGCACTATAAAGCTCAATCACTTCCGCTGCGGATACGTGCGCGTGCTCAGCGACATGATCGAGGTCCAGGGCGAAGTTGGGATCGTAGCAAACAGGGATTTCTGTCACGCACGCGGTTTGATCCTTTTGCTTGCGTTTGCCGCGTTTGCCGACCGCAACTGCAATGCGCTCGCCCAACCAATCGATAATTTGCTCTGGCTTGGCGCCGGCGCGGATGACCCGGATCGGATCGAAGAAAACCGCAACACTCGTGTAAGCGGGCGCGAGTTCGATTACGCCGGGAATGTCCGCATCTTTGATTTGGTGAAGAATCCTCAGGACGTCGTTTAACGTTTCGTCAGGCGCGTCTTCAAACTTGTCGCGCACTCGGACAATCAGCGCGGAATCTCCGAGCGGCGCGATATCTGGAAAACCGGCGGTCATAAAACCGCCGTTATAGCTTGTTTTGCTTTGCCGCTGTTTCCACAGCGTCCGCAACGTTTTCTACGTGTTCTTCGATCTTCTGAACTTTTGGGTGCACATCTCGAATCATATCGTGCTCGGCCTTGCTGAGCTGTTCGATGCGGGCGGTCATTTCGTGCAACTCTTTTAGCATCGAATCCTGTCGGAAGGAGATTCGATGCATCCACCAAAAACAGACGCCCCAGCAACCAAAACCAACCCAGGTTAGCACTATGGGAGTCATATCACGGCGCACGCATCGCTTCGATTTCGATCTTGATCGCGACGTCCTGACTGATGCCCGAAACCGTTTCGGCGGTTTTGCCAAACAAAAGATCAAAATCACGCCGCTTAATCGGCTCTGTATTGACCTCCCAGCGCGTTCGCTGGGGGGAACCTTCCTGACTGAACGGAGTGGCGAGCTTTACATGCAGTGTGATTTGCCGGGTGGCGCCATGCATGGTGAAATCGCCGACGATGTCGCCGCTCTGCGGACCTGTCTGTTTCGCGCTGCGACTCTTGAATGTAATTTCCGGGTACTTGGCAACGTTGAAAAATTCCTCGCTTCGCAAATGATCGTCGCGTTTCTTGATACGCGTGTCGATGCTACTCACCTGGATCCTGGCCGAAACCGACGAACGTTGCGGATGTGCCCGATCAAGGTCGATGCTTCCTGTGAATTGCGTGAATTTGCCGCTGGTCGCGCCCAGAAATTGATGCACGCGAAAACCGATTGAGGAATTCGTCTGATCAAATTTGTAAGTGTCATTCGCGGCAGCACTTTGGAGAACAGCGGCCCAAAGAAATGCAACGCGGCCAAATCGGAATATGCGTGGACTGGATGTCATTTATGGGACCGTGTTTTGTTTTGCTCCAGCGATTTCAAGAGAGGCGTGCGTGACAGGGGCAATCTCCCGAACAAATTGCCGAGTGCAAAGGCTGGGTCAGCCTTGAGTGTTTTGGCATCGTGAACGCCGGCGATGCGCGCGAGCTCCGTCTCAAAATGCGACATTGCTCGCGGATTCGGATCGTTGGCGTCGAGATAACCAAACGCACGGCGAAGGAGTCCGAACAATTCCGGCTCGTGATGGTCGCGCTCGGTGCAGATCTCGATCAACTCGACAAAGTAAGCGGCCGTCTGGGTGCGCAAGTAATTTTGACGAATTCCCTGAAACGGATTTCTCATTACGACTTCCGTAAGGGTGTGCAGGGTTGATTTTCGGCTTCGCGCGATCTGGATTTCCGTTTCGAAAAACAGATCCAGTTTTCCGGCAAACGGGCTTTTGGCGCGGCGGGCTCCTTTTGCCATAGTTTGAATACATCCGAGCGATTCAGTACACCAAGATACGATCAGGCTGGTGTCGCTGAACTTTCGTTTCCTCAAAAGAATGGCCGCCGTAGTTTCCAATCATCCCTGTTTAGCGCGAATCCGGTTCGCACGCGAACTCCACCGAATCATCCAACAATTGCGGATGGCCTCTGTTATGTTGGGCGAAACCGAGACATCTCCAAATATTTAAGGGTCTTTCGGCCGAGAGAGCCAGAGATCCTTCGCTACTACGCTCAGGATGACAGGATGGATGGATGCGCGACCTACTCCATGCCTTTCAGCAATTGCTCGAAAATGCGCATCCAATTTCGGAAAAGAATTTTTTCGATGTGTTCGTCGGTGAAACCGCGCTCGATCAACCGGCGAGTCAGATTGCGAGCATGGGAATGGTTCTTGAGATTGGGAATGAAATGCGGCTCGGTGAGTTTTTCGGCGAGCTCGCGTCTGGAGGAGGGCGACCACTTTTGATAAATAAATTCAAAGAAATCAAATCCGATGCCGACGCAGTCGATGCCGATGAGATCGGTTACGTGCTCGATGTGCTCGATGTAGTGATCAAGCGTGCTCAGTTGCTCCTGTGGGCTAACCAGAACTGAATTGATTCCAATTACGCCGCGCCGTTCACCGATCATTTTGATTTGATCGTCACTGATGTTGCGTTCGATATCGTAAAATCTTCGCGCATTAGTGTGCGAGACAATGAGGGGCTTGGTTGCAAGATCGACAATCTCGTGGAAGCCAGCCGGGTTGATGTGGGCAAGATCGACAATCACTCCGAGCGCCTCGGATTCACGCACGAGATCGCGTCCGAACGGAGTCAATCCTTCCGGGGTCGAGCCGCTCGCCGCGAAAACGCCACCGGTCGCGGCTGCATTGCGTCGCGCGTGAGTCAGGCCGATTGCGCGCAGTCCGAGCTCATAGAACCTGCGCAGAAGATCGAGATCGTTTCCGAGTGGCTCGGCGCCTTCCATTGTGATCAACAACGCGACCTTGCCCGCGGCGCGGGCGGCAATGATCTCACGATAGCTTTTGCAGATCGCAAAACGCTGGCAAGCCTCTGTCTCGACACCCAACCGCTCGATTTGGCCGAGTGCGACTTCGAGAGCGGCGTCCGGCAGGTAACGATCTTCAATATAAATTGCAACGCCGATTGCACCCATGTCTCCGGCCACAAAGTCTGGTAGAAACTCGGTTTCTAGCACGTCCTTGTGCTCGCGCTTTTCGTACAAGTCCATCGGCAAGTCGAAGTGAAGATCGACAACGCCGTTCGCGTGAAGGCGATCAATGTGCGCTTCGACCGCTTCGCTCGATGTACTCACGGCACCGGTGGTGACGGAGCTACGGCCACCGTACGCGCGGAATTTTTTGGCTTTTGCAGGAGCAACGAAAACACGACAACAGCCCAAACCGCGCCGAGTGGAAGAAACCCGGGCAGCCAAATATTCCAGCGCGAAAACAGCGTGAGTGCGATCATGGCATAGGCTGCGGAAAATGCGATTGCTCCAAGCAAGAGATCGATTCGGGAAAATCTCTGAAGCCAACCGCTGAGTGCCACTACGATCACGAGCACTATGCAGTCGAAGATCCAACTTACCCTGTGCACGAATGAGTTCGTCTGGATCGAAGCAATCGTCGCGGCTAAAACATCCGGCGTTTCCCACGGGTTATTCGTCGTTTGCACCAGGACTATTTGGTTGGAAAGATCGTCCAGTCGTATCGCGGTGGGCAGTTTTCTCTCGTGCTGTTGGGCGGCGAGGAGCAATGCGTTCAAGCTAATGCGGCGGGCGCCTCTCGCGGCATTGGGATTGATGAGCACCGTTCCGTCGCGGCGAAGTGGAATTTTCTTCCCATCTGGCAAAGAAATTGAGTTGCCGATATCAACCTTCATTTCACCCGGTGTCAGGCGGAGCCAAAGCATCGCGGCTTGAAGTGCGAACGAGGGGATCACGTCGCCGCGGTATTGGAAAAGCAACGGTGCGTGAAGATCGCTCCCGATTTCCCGCGATGGAGATAGCGCGCCCGCCGTTGAGATCAGACGCATATCTTCCGCGGGTTGGCGCGCGATTCCTGAAAATGCCATTAAGTCGCCGTGTTTGCTGGTCGCATTCGAAAAAACCGGCATTTCGATTACCGGCGCATCCGGATCGGGTGTGGCAGTCAGCTCAGAGGCGAGGAGCAGTTTCGGCATGCGCATCGCTTGATCGACCAGAACCTGTTGTTCGTCCTTCGAACTCTCAGGCCATTGCAAAACAGGCGTCAACGCAACGACCGTCGGTTTGAATTCCATTAAAGCTTGAATCAGTAGAGCAAACTCGAGCGGTGAATTGGTGCGGCCGGAACCGCGCAGGAATTTTTCTGTGGCATCTAGTGCGTCCTCCTGGCGAGCGGCTGTTTTGCCGCCGAGTTCGACAATGGTTAGTGGGACAGGTTTGTTTTGGGTAGTCGAATTCCTGATGAGCCAGTGAAGGAAAATCTCCTCCGTGCGTTGCAGGCGCGGTTCTCTAGAAAACAGCGCGCCGAGCAACAAGATCACCAGCATCAGGAGAATCTTTTGTCTTCGCATCGGGCAAAAGTGAAGAGTGCGGAGTGATCAGTGACAAGTTAAAACTCCGACCAACGTTTTACCTGCTCAGATCGAGCATTCGCAAAATGGGGGCCTCGGCTCGCTGGCGCAGCGGCTCGGGCAGAATAATCTCCGGTTCCATGTTTAACAGCGCGGCATGCGCTTTTTCCAGCGTGTTCATTTTCATGAACCGGCATTCGCCGCAGAAACAGTTTTCCGTCGGGCCCGGAATAAAAGTCTTGCCTGGAATCTCCTTCTTTAGCCGGTGCAACATTCCCGCCTCGGTCACCACAATGATCTCGCGTGCAGGCGATTCTTTGCAGAACGTCACCATTTTCTCGGTTGAACAAACTTCGTCGGCCAGCATGCGCACGGCGTAGGTGCATTCCGGATGCGCCACAACCGGTGCGTCTGGATATTCCTCTCGAATCTTTCCGATGCTGCGTGCGGTAAATTCGACGTGCACATAACAATTGCCCTGCCACAAATCCATTTTGCGTCCGGTGCGCTCCATCACCCACGCGCCGAGGTTCTGGTCCGGCACAAATAGAATGTTCCGGTCGGCCGGCGCTGAGCGGACGATCTTGTCGGCGTTACCGCTGGTGCAAATGACATCGGACTGCGCTTTTACGCCTGCGCTGCAATTAATGTAAGCGATGACGTAGTAATTCTTGTCAGCGTGCTCTCTTAGGAACGCGGCGAGTTTGTCCGGCGGACACGATTCCGAAAGCGAACATCCGGCGTCCAGATCGGGAAGAATCACCCGCTTAGCAGGATTAATGATTTTCGCCGTCTCAGCCATGAAATGGACGCCGCAGAACAGGATCACGTCCGCATCCGTTTTCTGCGCCTGATAACTGAGGCCGAGCGAGTCTCCTACAAAATCGGCGACGTCCTGTAATTCCGGCACTTGATAATTGTGGGCCAGGATTATGGCGTTCCGCTCACGCTTGAGCTCAAACAGTTCTTCGGCAAGGTCGACACCGGGTCGTCTCAAAGTTCCCGGGCCGCCTGAAGCGAAGTTTACACCTGCGGCTACCATGAGGTAATATCGAGGAAACGGCGGTATTCTCAATCCCTCTCGTGCGCGGGTCATCCCGAGCCGCGAAGACGGCGAGGGGCCTCACAATTGCGATTCACGCCTGCAGGTTGCCTAAAACGATCAATCAGCTTGTGTGAGGTTCTTCGCTTCGCTCAGAATCACAGGCATGAGTGAATATCGGCTTGGTTTTATCGGCGCGGGCAAATTGGCCGGCTCGGTCATTCGCGGATTGATCCGTGCAAAATTCTGCCCGCCGGGCGAAATCATTGCCAGCGAACCGAGCGAACAGACACGCGCGGCGGTCGCAAAGGAGGCGGGGATTATTTTGACCACGGAGAACAGGGAGACGGCAGAGAGAGCGGCGGTTATTTTCATCGGCGTGAAGCCGGGGGTTGTGTTGTCGGTGATTCGGGATCTTTCGAGTAACATCGAAAACAAACTGGTGATTTCGCTCGCGGCTGGTGTTCGCCTGCCGAGCATGGAGAAGATTGCAGGCGCGCGATTCATGCGCGCGTTGACCAACACGCCCTCAGCGATCTGTCAGGCTGCGACTGCGCTGGCGCGGGGAACACGTTCGACAAATGAAGATGTCGATCTTGCAAAAAGAATCTTTGGGTCGCTCGGCGTCGTTGCCGACGTCACTGACGAACAAATCGATATCGCGACCGCGCTTTGTGGAAGTGCGCCCGCTTTCGTTTACTCTGTGATTGAAGCACTGGCCGAGGGCGGAAAGAAGATGGGACTGCCCGCCGACGTGGCGCTGAAGCTTGCCACGCAGACCGCTCTTGGCGCAGCAGAACTCGCGGGTGAAAGCGGGCTTTCCCCGGAAGAGTTGCGACGAATGGTAGTCACGCCGGGCGGAACAACTGCGGCCGGACTCGCCGAAATGGAAAGACTTGGAACGGCAAAAAGTTTGATTGCCGCAATCGAAGCGGCAACCAATCGCGGGAAAGAGATGGCGAAGGAGAATCTGTAGCGATTGTAGGGCGTTTCTGTGAAACCCCCGGACTTATTAAATGGGCGTCTGACACAGAAGCCCTACAACAACGCATCGCGCATTGCATCGATTGGCGCTTCGCGGCCGAACCAAATCTCGAAGGCTAGTGCACCCTGATGCACCAACATCGACACACCATTCGCCGCGCGAGCGCCCGCTTCCATTGCGGCGGAGACGAGCGGCGTGCGTAGCTGCGAGTAAACCGCGTCGTAGACCATTAGATGCGGTTCAAGTAACCGCCCTGGGATGGGCGAGGGATCGCTGCGATTCAGGCCGAGTGGCGTTGCATTCACGACGAGATCGATATTGCCTATTTGGAATCGGAACGCGCTCTCCTCCCAAGGGATTGCCTGCAGCCGCGGCACCGGGCCAAGCACTCTCGGTCCGATGAAAAAATCATGCAGTTCGCCGGTCAGCGCTTTTGCTTTGTCAAAGGTGCGATTGGCGATGACAAGACGTTCGCAATGTTCTTTCGCGCATTGCAAGGTAATGGCGCGGGCGGCGCCGCCTGCACCAAGGACCAACACGCGAAGGTCGCGAAGATCGACTACGAACTCCTCACGAATGGCCCGGGCGAATCCGCGCCCGTCGGTGTTGAAGCCCAGCAACTTTCCATTGTCAATCTTGATTGCATTTGCGGCGCCGGTGCGTCTCGCGTTTTCATCGGCGTCATCGAGAAAAGCGAGCGCGGCGATCTTGTGTGGAACGGTCAGATTCACGCCGGCGAAGTCGAGGTCGCGAATTAGATCCAGCGCCTCGCGCAACTCGGCCTGCGAAATTTGGAAGCGAGCATATTGCATGTCGATCCTGCACTGTTTCAGCGCGGCGTTTTGGATTTGGGGCGACAGCGAATGCGCCACCGGATCGCCGATTACGCCGAGCCGAATGGGCGGGTCAACATTACCCGCGTTTTTTTTCCAGCTCTTGAGATCAGCCAGGGTGTAGATTTCTTTCACCGGTTTGTCTGCTAGTTTCGCACGAGATCATGACAGCGCCTGCCGATATTCCAACTCCATCCGATTTCATTCGCGACGTCGTTGCGGAAGATGTTCGGACCGGAAAATACAAACAAATCCAGACCCGGTTTCCACCGGAGCCGAACGGTTATCTGCACATCGGTCACGCGAAATCGATTTGCCTGAATTTTGGGATCGCCCACGAGTTTGGCGGCATCTGCAACATCCGAATGGATGACACTAACCCGACCAAGGAGGAAACGGAGTATGTCGATTCGATTATGGCGGATGTGCGCTGGCTGATCGACGGCTGGGCTGATAAAAATATTGGCGGCGCGCCGCTCTACGCTTCGGATTACTTCGAAAGGTTTTACGAATACGCTGTCGATCTTGTGAAGAAGGGGAAGGCGTATGTCGATGACATGACGCCCGAGCAAACGGACGAATACCGGCGCATGGGCAAGGAAAGTCCGTTTCGCGACCGGCCGATGGAAGAGAATCTCGATTTGTTGGCGCGAATGAAAGCGGGCGAGTTCGCCGATAACACCCACACATTGCGGGCGAAGATCGATATGAACGCGCCGAACGTCTGGTTGCGCGATCCCGTGCTGTATCGCATCCGGCACGCGTCGCATCATCACACCGGGGATAAGTGGTGCATTTACCCAATGTACGATTGGGCGCACACGCTCAGCGATTATATCGAGGGGATTACGCATTCAGTCTGCACGCTCGAGTTCGAGGTGCATCGGCCGCTTTACGATTGGATTCTCGATGCGCTTGGCCTGGCGGAGCCGCGTCCGCATCAATACGAATTCGCCCGGCTCAATTTGACTTACACGATCATGAGCAAGCGAAAGCTGATCCAATTGGTGAACGAAAAACTGGTCAGCGGCTGGGACGACCCGCGTATGCTCACCATCGCGGGATTGCGCCGGCGCGGCGTGACCGCGAGCTCGTTGCGCACATTCGCTTACAACATCGGCATTACAAAATACCCGAGCGTGACCGATATGGCAGTGCTTGAACACACCATGCGCGATGAATTCAATCGCACTGCGCCGCGCCGGCTCGCTGTGCTCCGGCCAATCAAGGTTGTTCTCACGAATTATCCGGAAGGTAAAACTGAGGAGCTCGCTGCGGTTAATAATCCCGAGGACCCGAATGCCGGAACGCGCAAAGTCCCATTCAGCCGCGAGCTTTTTATCGACCGCGACGATTTCATGGAAATGCCGCCGCCGAAATATTTTCGAATGCGACCGGGCGGCGAAGTGCGACTCAAATACGCATACATCATCAAGTGCGATGAGGTCGTGAAGGGCAATGCCGGCGATGTGGTTGAGTTGCGGTGCAGTGTCGATCTTGAGAGCAAATCGGGCGGGGCGACTTCGAATCGCAAGGTCAAAGGCACGATCCATTGGGTCTGCGCATCGCATGCCGTGGAGGCGGAAGTTCGATTGTATGACCGGCTGTTCACTGTTCCCGAACCGGATGCGGACGGCGATTTCAAATCGTTTATCAATTCGAACTCACTCGAGGTGGTGAGGGCGAAATGTGAGCCAGCGCTTTCAGACGCGCGTCCCGAAGAGCGCTATCAATTCGAACGGCTCGGATATTTTGCCCTCGATCCCGATTCCGCGTCTGGAAAACAAGTGTGGAACCGCACGATCACGTTGAGAGACACTTGGGCGAAAGAAGCCAAGAAGTCATAGCGAAATTGGAGGGACGGGCTCCGTCCCGTCCAAATTAGGGACGACATGGAGGTCGTCCCTCCATCAGAACGTCGACAGTGCGCGATCGATTCGAGCAAGCACTTTTTCTTTTCCGAGAACTTCGAGCAGATGATAGAGGCTCGGTCCGGCGTTGCTGCCGGTGGTGGCGAGCCGCGTTGGATGAACCAGTGGGCCGACTTTGATGCCAAGACTTGCTGCGGTAGCTTTGAACGTCGTTTCAATTTCGGTAGCGTGGAATTTTTCGAGCGCGCTTAACGCATCGCGAATCGCTTTGAGCCGCGGTTTGTTTTCGACGGTGAAGTTCTTGGCGACGCCTTCCGGATTGTATTCGAGTTCATCGGTGAAATAGAACCCGCAGTACGTCGGCAACTCGTCGAAGACATTGATTTTGCCTTTGCACGTTTGGATGGCTGCGCGCACGTAGCTTTCCGGATAATTGTCGATCTTGACCTCGCTCGACTTGAGCCGCGCCAGGGCCAGATCGTAAAACGATGTATCGTTTAGCTCGCGCGCGTATTCGCCGTTCAACCAGTGCAGTTTGTCCGAATCGAACGTCGCTGAGCTGCGCCCGACGTTCTTGAGGTCGAAGAGCCGGACGATCTCGTCGATGTCTAGCTTCTCCCGGTTGTCCTTTGGCGACCAGCCCAGGAGGCAGAGATAATTGCGGACGGCCGCGGGGAGGTAGCCCTTCTTAATATAGTACTCGACCCTGGCGCCCTCGTCCCGCTTGCTCATCTTCGTGCCGTCCCGGTTCAAAATGAGCGGGATGTGTGCGTAGTTCGGGGGCTCGACGCCGAGCGCGCGGAAAATCTCGATGTGTTTGGGCGTGTTCGAAAGATGATCCTCGCCGCGGATTACGTGCGAAATTTTCATTTCGAGGTCGTCGATCACATTCACGAAATGAAAAATCCACGAACCGTCTGGTCGACGAATGGTCATGTCGGGATGCGTGTCTGGATTGCTGAGATCGAAATCGATTTTCCCGCAGACAAGATCATCGACAACGACATGCTCGCGCGGCGAGCGAAACCGCATGGCACCCTGGTCTTCGAAAATATGACCAGCATCCTGAAGTTTTTTTAGATAACGCTCGTAAAGGGGCGTGCGTTCACTCTGCAAGTACGGTCCGAAATCTCCGCCGGCGCGCGGACCCTCATCCCAGTGCAGGCCGAGCCACTCCAGGCCCTCGTAAATCGCGGCCGTTGCTTCCTCGGTGTTGCGCGTACGGTCAGTGTCTTCGATGCGAAGAACAAATTTACCGCCGTGATGCCGCGCGAAAAGCCAGTTAAAAAGTGCCGTCCGCGCCCCGCCGATGTGCAGATAGCCAGTGGGTGAAGGAGCGAAGCGGACGCGGATTTCAGAACTCATTTAACTGTCATCCTGAGCGAAAGCGAAGGATCTCGCAAATGTTCGTGTAACCAAAGACATCACTCGATGAAAAGGCTCCCGGCCCGGCGACGTACATGTCGATCTTGCGGCAGATTCGTTTTCGCCACGCTGTTGGCAACATCGGCAAGCGCGCGCACACGTTCGATCAAATCGAATCCGACATCGGTAACCTTTCCATCCCGCAACCATTTCTGAAGCATGCGCCGCTGCATAGCCAAAGGCATTTTGCGCAGAGGTTTTAAGGCCAGAGCGACCGGGTGCGACAGTTTTTTGGGAAGCAGCGTTTCGAAAAAGCTTTCCTCTTCAGCAACGATTGTCGCGGTTCGCCAAATATTTTGGCGAATGTTGCGACCGAGTGTCCTCTCCACATAAGGAATGACCTGGCGTCGAATTCTATTTCGCGTTGGTTCAAGATTCTTGTTCGAGGCGTCGTCGCGGAACTTGATTCGATGTTTGCGCACATATTTGTCAATATCGTCGCGCCGGATCGAGAGCAGTGGCCGCACAATTGTAAGTTCGACATCGTTCACAAGGCGGGTTGAAACTTCGCGCATTGCCGCGAGGCCAGTCGTTCCCGCGCCGCGGAACAAATTAATCAGAAATGTTTCGACAAGGTCGTCTGCGTGATGGGCGAGGAAGATTGTGCGACATCGCCGCCGCTTCGCTACTTTGGCGAAGAACGAGTAGCGCGCTTCGCGGCCAGCGGTTTCGATCGACATCTTTTTCTTTTTGGCCAGCGCACCCACGTTTGTGGAACCGCGCTCAACGTCGAGATCGTATTTGTCCGCAAGTTTTTCGACAAAGCGCGCATCAGCATCGCTCGATCGTCCGCGCAATTGATGATTCAAATGGCAGACCACTAATTTTTTGAAGCCAAGATCGACAAGGTAGTAGAGCAGTGCCACCGAATCGCGGCCGCCGGAAACGCCAATGAGATAGCGGCCGTTTGGCGGAAAGGCGCACGACAAAGTGGTTTTATTTTGAATCCAATTCATCCGGTCGTCGCGTCCAAGGTTCAAAGGCAATAATGAGCGATCGCCGGCAATTAGACAAAACGAGAACTTGGCGGCGTCTTCATTATTGAAACAGGGTTAAACATTATGAACAACGAACATCAAACCAGCTACGCGCTCCTGATCCGCTCGGAAGAAAAAGGCCGGAGCCTGGCGGAAACAACGGTGTACGCGCTTCTCGGCTTGAGCGCGATCATTTCAATTCTGCAATTTACTCAACAGCTCAACCCGCGTCCGATTAATGAAGTCACGTCCCAAACATACGCGGTTCCGCACATTCCGCGGCATCAGTTGATAGCAGGCGTCATTAGGAAGCCCTGAAACTCGGGTGTAGCCGCGGTCTATGACCGTTGCACATGCCCTTCGAGTTTGCGACGGGGATAGACCGCCGCTACATAGGCAAATTTGACAATGAATGAACGTTCATTCATTGTGGAAACCCATGTCGCAACTCTCGATTGAATCCACCTTGGACCGGCGGACGCAGATTCTGGAAGCGGCGATAATTTGTTTCGCAAAGCGCGGTTTTCATCAGGCCAGCATGCACGATATCAGCGCAGAGGCCGGCATCAGTGTCGGGCTCATTTATCGCTATTTCGCAAACAAGGAAGCGGTGATTTCGGCCATGGCCGACGGGCATAAGAAAGAAATTAGCGGCGTGCTGGAGCGTGCCCGCCAGGCGCCCACGTTGCTCGAGTCGCTGGAAATTCTTTTTACCGCGCATTGCTGCGAGAATTCGCCAAAGGTGCAGTCGGCGTTCGTTGTCGATCTTTATGCGGAGGCGTCGCGTAATCCGCACGTGGCCGATTTAGTGCGGGATGTTTTGCAAACAGCGATGGATGGCGTGACCGATTTGATCGGCCGCTCGCCGGAAGGCGAAAAAGGCGCGCATGGTTTGGCGCCGCACGAACAGGCGGAACTAATTTTTGCGGTCGCACGCGGTATGTTGATGCGCGACGTTTTACAGCCGCCGGAAATGACGGCGGCGGAAAGGCGCGCCCGGCAATTGGAAGTCACGCGCAGGCTGTGGAGGATGTTGTTTAAAATCGAAAGCGAACCGGCATATGCATGACGTGGCGAAACCTGAGACATTGAAGGGGATCATGAAATCAAAACGGAAAGCTCTCTGGCTGGCGATCGGCGGCGTTGTCGCGCTATTTCTGCTGCTGGCCGGAATAAAAGGCCTCCAAATCTTTACGATGATTTCGGCGGGCAAAAAAATGGTGCCGCCACCGGAGACAGTGACCAGCACGGTGGTAAAAGAAGAAGGTTGGGCTCCTACGTTCTCGGCTGTGGGATCGGTGAGCGCGTCGCAGGGCGCGGTAGTTTCAGCCGAGCTTGGCGGGACGGTGAGCGAGGTCTTGTTTCAAAACGGCGGGATGGCGAAAAAAGGAGACGTTCTCGTTAAACTCGATACGTCTTCAGAGGACGCGCAATTGAACACGGCCAGGGCGGATCTTGAGTTAGCCCGCAAGGACTTGGAGCGGACGCGCGATCTCGCTGTCCGGAAGGTGATTTCAAAAGCGGAGCTCGACGCCGCCGAATCGAAGTTCAAACAAAAGGAAGGCACAGTGGATAACATGCGCGCCATGACCGGGAAGAAAGAGGTGCGCGCGCCATTCGACGGACAGCTTGGAATTCGCCAGGTCAACGTCGGACAAACGATCAATCCAGGCCAGCAAGTCGTCTCTTTGCAGGCGCTCGACCGGGTTTACGTCGATTTTTCCTTGCCGCAGCAGCGACTGCCTCAACTTGCCCAGGGGTTGGAGGTGCGTGTGCGCACCGATGCGTTATCCGGGCGTGAGTTCGCGGGCAAACTAACCGCGATTAATTCGGCAGTGGACGCAGTAACCCGCAACGTTTCGTTGCAAGCGACGCTGGAAAACCCCGATCACATATTGCTGCCGGGAATGTTCGCGAAAGTTGAAGTCGAGTTGCCACAAAAAGCCAAAACGCTCGTTGTGCCGGGGACAGCCGTCTCTTATGCGCCGTATGGCGATTCGGTTTTTGTGATAGAGAAGAAAAAGGACGAGAAGACCGGCAAAGAAGGCCAATCGATCCGACAGCAGTTTGTGCGCGTGGGCGAAGCACGCGGCGATTTTGTTTCGATTACAACCGGACTGAAAGCGGGTGAAACGATCGTCGGCACCGGTGTTTTCAAACTGCGCAACGGACAAGCGGTGACCGTTAACAATGATTTGGCTCCGAATCCGCAACTGAACCCGACGCCTATAGATTCATAGCAAAATATCGAAATCCGAATGTCGAAATTCGAAGTCTCGAATGAATAGATTCCAAACCAGAAGCAGTAGGGCCGCGTTTTTCGTGAATTTGAAGTTCGATATTGGAACTTGTTTTGGATTTTGGATTTTGGCTTTCGAAATTTCCGCATGAAATCTTTTACCGACCTTTTCATTCGCCGACCGGTGCTGTCACTGGTGGTCAGCTTCGTGATTCTCATTGCCGGTTTGCAGGCGATGAAGACGCTGAACGTGCGGCAGTACCCGCGCAGCGACATCGCGGCGATCACCGTGAAAACGGTTTACGTAGGGGCGGATGCCGAGTTGGTGCGCGGGTTCATCACGACGCCGCTGGAACGCGCGATCGCTGCGGCCGACGGCATCGATTACATTCAATCCCAAAGCTCACAGAGCATTTCAACGATCACGGCGCGGTTGAAATTGAATTACGACGCCAATAAGGCGTTGTCCGACATCAGTTCCAAAGTGGACGCGATCCGGCGCGACTTGCCGCCCGAGTCCGAGATTCCCGTGATCAACATCGAGGCGGCGGATTCCCGATTCGCCTCCGCCTACCTGAGTTTCACCTCGACCATTCTCCAGCCTAACGAAGTTACCGATTATCTGGTGCGCCTGGTTCAACCGCGTCTTACCGCGCTCGGTGGAGTGCAAAAGGCCGATATTCTTGGCGGGCGGACCTTCGCCATGCGCATCTGGATGAAGCCGGACCGGATGGCGGCGCTCAACATCAGCCCGGCAGATGTGCGCAGCGCTTTGTCGCGAAATAACTACCTGGCGGCTGTCGGCAGCACGAAGGGCTCACTCCTTCAGGTGAACCTGACGGCAAACACCGACCTGCACACTGCGCAAGATTTTAAACAGCTGGTCGTCCGGCAGGATAAGGGCACGCTCGTCAGGCTAAGCGACATCGCAGACGTGATGCTCGGGGCCGAAGATTATAACACCGAAGTCCGATTCTCGGGTCAACAGGCCGTGTTCATGGGTATCTGGGTTCTGCCAAACGCGAACTCGATCGACGTGATCAAGCGCGTCCGAGTGGAGATGGAACAAATCCAAAAGGAATTGCCCTCAGGCATGACCGGGCAGATTGCCTACGACGCCACCGCGTATATCAACGACGCCATTCACGAAGTCGTGAAAACGCTGATCGATACCCTGCTGATCGTCATGCTCGTTATCTTTTTGTTCCTCGGATCTTTCCGCTCCGTGATCGTACCAGTGGTGGCGATCCCGATTTCGCTGATCGGCGCTCTGTTTCTCATGCAGCTTTTCGGATTCACGCTGAATCTGCTCACGTTGCTGGCGATCGTGCTCTCGGTCGGATTGGTCGTGGACGACGCAATTGTTGTCGTGGAAAATGTCGAGCGACATTTGCGCGAAGGCATGACGCGCTTGAATGCCGCGCTGGTGGGCGCGCGTGAGCTGATCGGGCCGATCATTGCCATGACGATCACGCTTGCGGCCGTTTACACCCCGATTGCGTTGCAAGGCGGTTTAACCGGCGCGCTCTTCCGCGAGTTCGCACTTACCCTGGCGGGCGCGGTTTTCATTTCCGGTATCGTTGCTCTTACGCTCTCGCCGATGATGTCGGCCAGCCTGCTGCGAAGCGGTCACTCTGACAAAGGATTCAGCGGTGTGGTGAATCGGACGTTTGACCGGTTCCGCGATTGGTATGGCAGCCATCTCGACCGGACGCTCGCCGCGCGGCCCGCCGTTTATGCTGTGTGGATCGGATTGTCGCTTCTGGCCGTGCTCTTTTATAAGATGTCGCCGAGCGAGCCGGCACCGACCGAGGACCAGGGCGTCATATTCGGAATCATGACCGCTCCGGCCAATGCCACCATCGACGATACGATTCGTTATGCCGACGCCGCGGGGAAGATTTTCCTGAGCATTCCCGATACACGCTTCACGTTTCAAATCACCAATCCCGACAGCGGTTTTGGAGGGATGGTGTTGAAGCCGTGGGGTGTTCGCAAGACGCCGACCGCGGCCTACCTGCCGATGGTGCAGCAAAAACTCGGTGGAATTCCCGGAATTCAAATGTTTCCGGTGATGCCCTCCGCGCTCCCGGGCGGAGACAGTTTTCCAGTGAGTTTCGTCATCGCTTCGACAGCGGATCCGGAACGCATCCTGGAATTTGCCAAAGAAATTCAGACAAAGGCGATGCAGAGCCACATGTTTTATTTTCCACCGCAGATCGATACGAAGATAGACCAGCCTCAGGCTGAAATCGTGTTCGATCGCGACAAGGTTTCCGCGCTGGGCCTCGACATGCAACAAGTTGGGGCCGATCTATCTGCCAGCATTGGGGGCAATTTCGTAAATCGTTTCAACATTGCCGGCCGCAGCTATAAGGTCATTCCACAGATCAAGCGCATCGATCGGTTGAATCCGGAGCAGTTGGAAAACATTTATGTCACCGGGCCGAACAAACAGCTCATATCGCTGAGCACGATCGCGACCATTAAACACAAAACGGTCGCCCGTTCGCTCAATCGCATGCAGCAACTCAATGCGGTCCAGATCAGCGGCGTATCCGGTGTGCCGCTCGACACTGCGCTCAAGTTTCTGGAAGACGAAGCCCACAAGATTTTGCCGAAAGGTTACATCCTCGATTACACCGGTGACTCGCGCCAGCTGCGCACTGAAGGAAATAAGTTTCTGTCGGCTTTCATGCTGGCGGTCGTATTAATCTTTCTGGTGCTCGCGGCGCAGTTTAACAGCTTTCGCGATCCTTTTATCATTCTGCTCGGCTCGGTGCCGCTGGCTATGTTCGGCGCGCTCCTTTTCACTTTCTTGAAAATGCCGAACGGGAAATTCTTTACGGATGGCTGGACGACCACGCTAAACATCTATTCGCAGGTTGGTCTGGTCACCCTCGTCGGTCTCGTTTCAAAGAACGGTATTCTCATCGTTCAATTTGCAAACGAGCTGCAACGACAAGGATTGGATAAACTGGCGGCGATTGCGCAAGCGTCGCGCATTCGTTTGCGCCCGATCATGATGACTACCGCGGCCACCGTTGCCGGTCACTTTCCACTTACGCTGGTGAGTGGCGCGGGCGCTGCGGCTCGAAATTCCATCGGTCTGGTACTCGTCGGCGGCATGACTATCGGCACGATCTTTACACTCTTCATCGTTCCTTCGCTC
The DNA here is from genome assembly GCA_040005265.1 of Verrucomicrobiota bacterium. GTDB lineage: Bacteria > Verrucomicrobiota > Verrucomicrobiia > Chthoniobacterales > UBA10450 > JBDTZF01. Next base: position 1,167 of record JBDTZF010000001.1, on the reverse strand, counting down.
TACATGCTGATTGCCAAGGAGCATCATGAAGGGGCGCTCGCGGAAGCGGAAGATGAGCCGGCGGGCGAAGAAGTCGATCGGATCCCTGAACTGGCGCTTACGCCTGACGGCAACGGCAACGGCAACGGCTGGAAGCAAGCCTGACCGAAAGCCCCTCCCGCTCCTAAAACCGAAGGTGCTTTACAGTTTGGCCCTGATTGATCAATTCCCTGAGCGAATCAATGCCAATCCGCAGGTGGATATCCATAAACTTTTTGGTCACTACTTCGTCGCTGGCCGCGGTCTTCACGCCTTCCGGCACCATCGGCTGATCCGACACTAGCAAGAGGGCGCCGGACGGAATCTCATTGTGAAAGCCGGTGATAAAAACCGTGGCGGTTTCCATGTCGATCCCCATGCAACGGATGCGGGCAAGATACTTTTTAAACGCTTCGTCATGTTCCCATACCCGGCGGTTTGTCGTGTAAACCGTGCCTGTCCAGTAATCCCTATCGTGATTTCGGATCGTTGTGGAAATGGCTTTTTGTAATGAAAAGGCCGGAAGCGCCGGGACCTCGGGCGGGAAATAATCGTTCGAAGTTCCGTCGCCCCGGATCGCCGCGATCGGCAGAATGAGATCGCCGAGCTTGTTTTTGCGTTTTAACCCGCCGCATTTGCCGAGCAATAGCACGGCTCTGGGCCGGACCGCGCTCAGCAAATCCATCACTGTTGCGGCCCCGGCGCTGCCCATTCCGAAATTGAGAATGGTAATTCCGTTAGCGGTAGCGTTCGGCATCGGCCGATCGATGCCGCGGACTTTGACGCCGTGCCACTTCGCAAAAAGAGTTACGTAGTTGGTAAAATTGACCAGTAACACATACTTCGAAAAATCCTTGGCCGGCGTGCCGGTGTAGCGGGGCAGCCAGTTGGCAACGATATCAGCCTTCGATTTCATCCTGCTTGGAAGCGAAGCGCTTCCGCGCCGACCTTGAGTTCATGACTAATTTTGAATAACGATCTGGTATTCCAATTAAAGCTTAGCACGGAGTAGTGCTCGGGGGGGGACTTGAACCCCCATGCCTTGCGGCATACGCCCCTCAAACGTACGTGTCTGCCATTTCACCACCCGAGCCTTGAGTGTGGATGCGTGCGAAATCTTCTGCAGACCGCGCGCTCTGGCAAGTCTCT
>JBDTZF010000027.1:0-24611 GCA_040005265.1 Verrucomicrobiota bacterium | reverse complement strand
ACCGGTGAGCTTGATTGGGACAGCCGTTTCCGCCAAGACTCCGGATCGGCCTAACGGAGATTGCCAGCTAGATGGGCGGGAAACTCCGCCGAGCTACCGGAGCCGGGCCAGGTTAAGGCGCCCGGCGGAGTCCCTCTGCCTCTGCAGACCCAAACTTAAAGAGTAACCAGCATCGACATCGTGTTTCCACGGGGTCTCGAGGATACTTGATTAAACGACGGCTCGGCCGATTCGTCGCCTTCATCGCCATCGTTACTTGCGTCGTCCGTATCCTCGTCGTCGTCAGCGTCTCTCGGCGCGACGCTCGGCAAATCGCTTTTCTGCAGTTTGTCGAAACGCTCACGAACATCGGCCGGTAATTTGTCGAGCTCTTCCTTCGTCTCGACCGGTCCGCTGAACAGCAATTTGCCCTGCGGATCCTTCGCTGTGAACACTTTCTTGCCGTCGACCGTCTCCAGTTTGATCTCGCCTTTTTCATCTGAGAAAACAATCTGCGCTTTGCCGAGGTCGATCCTGGTGGACTTGAGCGCGCCGTTGTCGCGGTTCATGACGCGAATTTCTCGCGCGGCCTGGCGGGCTTCATCCCGGGCGCGTCGGGCCTCCTCGCGTGATTCATCGCGGGCCCGCTTGACTTCCTCCTGAGCGCTCATGACCGCGTCGTGAATTACGCCGTTCGTGTCGCCCAATTGATCTTTCAACTGTTCCTTCAGGTTCTGCATCTTCTCGCCGAGATCGCCGAAGTCTCCCATGCCCTCGAAATTCCAATTCCGATCATGGTTAAATCCGGGAAACCAGGCGTTACGCTGCGGGACCTCCTTTTTGGCAAGTGTGACGGTGATTTTTTGCTCCTGGCCCTTGCGCAAAACCGTTAGGGTTACTTTTGTGCCCTCGGAAAAACTCTGAAGAAGCTTTCGAAGCTGGCTCGGCTCCATCAGGATTTGATCGTTCAACATTTTCAAGATGTCATTCTGTTGAATGCCGGCGGCGGCGGCGGGGCCGTCTTTGACTACGTAGTCGACGACCAGGCCGAAGCCTTTAGCCAGACCTAATTGCTCGCTGACCACGCCGGGAACGGATGATGTTTCAACCCCGAGAAAGGTTACGGGAATTTTCGGCCCTCTGTCGTGATCGTGTTCGTGCCGATCCGGCATCAAAGCCCGTGGGGCGGGCGGAGCCGGCGGCGCCGGTGGGGTAGGTGGAGTTTGCGCAATTCCTGCGATCGGCAGGAGAGCGATTACGGTGATGGTTGCGATGGATTTTGTATTCATGTTCTTCTCTTCGTTGATTTACTGGCCCGAAATTGGAATGAGGAGGACTTCCTCGCTTGGATACGAGACGCGGAGCGATGCGCCGGTGGCTGGATTATTCCACCGCAATGTTTGATGTGTTTGATAGCGCAGGCGCCGGAGCGGTTGCTCGGACCCGCCGGAAAAGTGCAAGCCTTCGTCGCGCTTGTTATAAACCACCTGCGTCGCATCAGCGGGAATAAATCTGTTAGACGATGCCGATCCTGCGACTCCTCTGAGCGCAGGTTTATTTTTTGGCACGGGCGAGACCTGTGCGGTCTTTTCGCCTTGTTCCTGTTTTCGTTCCATGCTCACGCGGGCAAACAAAAGAAATACCGCTGCCGCCGCCAGACCGAAACCGATCGAGACCCAGTTTAAGCGAAACTTCTCGGGCCGAATGATTTTCTCTTCGGCGAAGGGTTCCGATAACGCTTGCTCGAGCCGCTCCGAAAGACTAGCCGACGGCTGCAAGGGGCGCAGCTTCTTCAATTCGTCTTCAAGTTCAGCGAAATCGTTCATTGCGGTTGTAGGCTTTTCTTTAATCCGGCCAGCGCGTAGCGGTAACGCGACGCGGCAGTGTTTTGCGAAATCCCCAGAGCGGTCCCAATTTCAGCAAAAGTAAGATCGTTCCAGATTTTCATGACCAGCACCTCGCGTTGATCGCGCGGCAAATCGTCCAGGGCCATAGCCAGTGCCCGTTGTGTTTCATCTCCCAACTCAAATTGCGGGTCGACTGCTTCCTCCGTTTCCGAAAAAGCGACCATTTCTCGCCGGGCACGGCGGCTGTCGCTCCGGATGAAATCGAGGGCGACGGAGCGCACAGTGGCGTAGAGGAGGGCGCGATTGTCGATCCTGTGATTACGCCTCCAGAATTTGACGAAGGCATCCTGGACAATGTCTTCCGCATCGGCTTGCGAGCGCACCCACTGGCGGGCGAACAGCAATAAGCCGGGCGCAAATCTAGAAAAACAATCTTTCCAATTTTCATTGATTGCCACATTGTCCATGACCTATTCACGGTGTTTCAATACATAGACGCCGCCAACTAATGATTTTGTTTACTTATGCCAGGTTTTTTTGCCTCGTGGGGCTACTTAGCCTGGCGTCCGCACGGGCAGGACAGGTAGATCTCCAGGAATCGATAAGATCCCTCGTCGAGGCGGAGAAGGGTTACGCCAGGCTGGGCGCGGAGAAGGGGTTTCGCGCGGCCTCGCTGGTCAATTTCGCCGCCGACGCAGTGATTTTTGCGCCCGGCATCGTTAATGGCAAAAAGTTCTGGCAGGAATCGAAGGAAGATCCGGTCATCAGTTGGGGGCCGTCCTTCGCCTCAGTCGCTCGAAGCGGCGATCTCGGTTATACCACCGGCCCGGCGGAATTTCGCAAGGCGCGCGGTGACGAGCAGCCGGAGGGGTTCGGACATTTCGTATCGATCTGGCGCAAAGACTCTGAAGGCGTGTGGAAGGTCGTCTTCGATGTTGGGGTCAGTCACCCGAAGCCGCCGGAATCGAAAAACGAAGGCATGGGCTACGTTCCAACGGCCACGCTTTCTCATCCTGAGTCGGCAGCCGCTGATTTGGAAAAAGCTCGCGGTGAACTTGGTGAATCGTTAACGAAAGGCGAAGGCCCTGCGATCCTGGCCTGCGCGAGCGACGACATTCGCATTTATCGCCGGGGCGCGATTCCGCTAGTCGGGAAAACGGCTGCCCAGAAGATGCTCGGAACGGAGAATTGGAAAACATCGCGCTCCCGCAGCGGCGGTGGAATGAGCAAGACAAACGATCTTGCTTACGATTACGGCGAATACACCAGCGATCACGACGGCGCTACGGAACGCGGTATCTATTTCTGTATCTGGCGTCTCGCTTCGGACAACGGTTGGAAATTAGTTGTCGATCTTCAGAAGAAAGCGCCAGCCGAGAGCAAGTAATGCAACGCCAAATGGTTTGTCGCTGAAACTTGACTGCTTTAAGCAGTCAAGTTTGGGTGCGGAAAGAAATTATTTTTGTTTCGATTTCGGCAGCGCACGCAAGATCAAGTTCCCCAGCCAATCCGGGTGGGCGACTCCTTGTTGATATGCCTTCAGTGCTTCGACTGAGGAATTCACGCGCAGGTTACTGTACGATCCGTCCTCGTTCTGCCAGCGCTCATGCCAATAGACCGCCGCTTTGATTCGCGGATAGTGTCCTCGAAAAAGCTCAAGGCCTTCCTGAATCCATTCGTCCTTGCTGCTGCCGCCCTCATCCGACGAATGCGGAAATTCACCGACGGCCCATTCCGCGATCATTACGGGTTTGTTCGGATCAAGTCCGCACATTTCGCGATAGGGCCAGTCGACCAGCGATGGAATATCGGGATTCGGTTCGTCCTTGAATTGTTGTCCATAAACGCTCAAGCCTAACCAATCGACATAGTTCGATCCGGGATAATAAGATGGCGCAAAATTCCAGGTCTCTAGCGGATACGAATAATTGTTAGTGTGAAACATCCATTGAATGTTGGACGCCCCACGGGCGCGAGCCCGGTCCACGACATGGCGAAAGGCCTTGCGGAAATTCTCCGGCCCTTTCCAATTATGACTTTCCGCATCCCATTCACCGCCCCCATAAAAAGTGCCGGACCATGGGAACCAGGAGCCGTTCATCTCTACGCCGAACGCGACGATCATGGGATGGCCGAATTCACGTGCTGAATCGGCCCACTTATCAATGTAATCGTCCCACTTGCCGGCGACGATATCGAGCAGGCCGAAACGATCGGGTCCGCGATCTTGCATATACGGTTTGTCCCATGGCGACCAAAACACCAGCGGCAGTGAGCCATGCCGCCAAATGACGTTTAGATTGTCGGTCGGAAAACTTTGCTCCCCCCAATAACTCGACGACGCGATGACGGCCTGATGTTTGCCCACCATCTGCTCGAAATTCTCGATGGTCTCGAGGCTGACGTTGTCCTCTTCGTCGCCGAAATCCATGAACGCGCCGGTGTATGCGCCGTGAATGGGAATTACGATTTCAACCGGGCCGTTGGGATCGACCTTCGCTGGGTTAGGCGCTCTCTTGCACGAAATGAATCCGCCAATAAAGATCAAAAAAATCACAAACGGAATCCGAATGCTTAGGTGGCGAAAATCCCATTCCATGATTCACGTTATGCCCGCACCGGTACACTGGCTGTGCGTTCCAGTTTTCCCCAACTCACCCAGGCACCCTTGGTTGCGCGCAGGATCGCTTTCCAAACGCAATAGCTGAGCATTGGGCGATAGATCAGGCGCATCGGCAAAATTCGCCAGGCCCGAATGATTGGCTCGCGCTCCAAAATGCAGGCGAGTGTGGCCAGGATCACGTCCATGGCCAGAAACGTGATTACAAACGGCAACACGGCGCGCCATGCGCCGAACGGAAGCGACGCGAGCAGGAACAAATCCACCATCGGCGTCAATGCGACGAGAATAATTTGAAAAAACCAAACGCTGGGCAAGCTGAACCAGCCCAGCGCACGATAGTTCCAGTTGAAAATCATGTCGCGATGTTTCCATAACGATTGCAGCGTGCCGTAAGCCCAGCGGAAACGTTGCCGGGCAAGTGTGCGAACCGTCTCCGGCGCTTCCGTCCAGGCGATCGCTCCCGGAACATAAACGATCCGTTGCCGATGTTTATGCAACGCGAGCGTCAGATCCGTGTCCTCGGCCAGCGTCTCCAAGCTCAAGCCCCCGGCGGCTTCGATGGCCGTCTTGCGAATGGCGCTGATCGCACCGGGCACCACCGTGATGCAGTTCCATCGATCGTAGGCTCGCCGGTCGAGATTGAATCCGCAGGTATATTCCAGCGCCTGACAGCGCGCGATAAATGTTCTCAGGTTTCCAACTTTGGCATGACCTGAAACCGCGCCGACTTGCGTGTCTGCGAAAGGTTCCAGCAAACGCGTTATCGTATCGCGCTGGCATTGAGTATCCGCGTCGATGAATACGACAATCGGATGACGCGCGGCCGCTAGCGCGCGTTGCAAGGAGTGGGCCTTGCCCCGGTTTTCCTGTTGCAGCAAGCGTACTCGAGGATCGATAGCGGCGACGCGCTCCACTTCGGCGGAAGTCTCATCGCCCGAGCCGTCATCCACTACGACAACCTCGAGCTCACCGGCGTAGTCGGTGTTCAACAATGTAAATAGAGTGTTGGCGATTACTTTGCCTTCATTGTAGGCGGCAATGATTATGCTCGCCGGCTCGGTAAAATGATTTCTTGGTTTTCTGCGAAATCGATAGGCCAGCCAGACCACGATCAGGGTTCGCAGGACTACCAACGCGGTTGCCACGATCATGAACGCCCACAGAAATTCTTCGATTCCATGGAAAATCCGGAACCCGAAGGTGCTTACGAACCGGGCATATGGTTGACCACCTTCTGCCAGTGGCGGCATTAGTGCGTCGCGAGTTGTGCCGAGCAACGTGCTTAACGGAACGACGGTGTCGCCCCGCGTGTGCAGCCAATCCAGGATTCGCGGTAATGCTTCCACTGTTTGGGAACGGTCACCACCGGCGTCATGCAGCAAAATGATGCTACCGTCGCGGCGTTGCTGTTTTATGCGTTGAACGATCACCTCAGCGCCGGGCTTGGCCCAATCCTGTGGATCGATGTTTTCGAGAACCACGATGTAATTAAGCTCCTCGGCAATCTGCAGGGGCACGAGTTCGCTCAATTGCGACGGACTCGTGTCGGCCGAGTAGGGCGGCCGGAATAACGTCGTGGCCCGACCAGTGATCGTCTCGATCAGCAGTTGCGTTGCGTTTAGTTCCAGCCGGATGTGTTCCGTGCCGCATTCCGCAAGATTGGGATGATAATAAGTATGATTTCCGATTTCGTGTCCCTCATTGGCGATCCGGCGAACAAGGGCGGGGTAGCGTTCCGCATTAGCCCCGACGAGAAAAAACGCGGCTTTCACGTTCGCCGCCTTCAAAATATCCAGAACCTTCGGCGTCCACCGCGGATCGGGACCGTCGTCGAATGTGAGCGCGACCTGATGTTCTCCGCCCGTCCCCTGATGATAAAGCGTCGGAAATTGTGGAAATTTTTTATACGTTGCGGTGAGATAACCCTCCGAATCAACCGCTACTTGTCGCAGGCCGTCGGAGCGGCTTTCGTCCACGGTAACAATTTCGCCTTCACCCACGTCGGTGATGGTGTCGGTGCCCTCTAGGACCTCCAGCGCGTGACGTGTTTGGTTGTCGATCTTGAAATCGTGAGAAATCCCGAACGCATCCCAAATCGCGTCGTCTTCGGTGCCAAGGCGATAGAGGGCCAATCCGCCTGCTTTTTGATCGCGCACCTCGCGCAGCTCGTTTAGGAACGTTATTACATCGAGAAACCAGACGCCGTGCTCCTTGTCGCCATCTTCAAAATAAAAATATGGATTGTATCCCGGCGCCGTGACATCCGCGTTTTCCACTTCCGCATTGTGCGCCCGGCTCATCGCCTCGGGAAAACTGATCAACTCCGCCTTCTTGCCCCCGATTGTCCAATCGTAACCGTAATTTCCCAGCGCGATGATCCACTGCTTGGTATCTGCATCTTCCAGCAGCACGTGCAGCCAGCCTTCAAACCAGGCCCGCGATGCCAGCGGTCCCGGAGGATCCACATCGGATGTCTCGTCAAACAACATCGCGACGAACCGATCGACGTTTTCTGAGAGATTCTCAAAGTCGATGTAATCGAGTTCCTCACCCGGAAAAACACAAAGCCAAAGTTCCTTGCCATCTTCGTGCAAGGCATCGGAGAATCTATCGAAGAACGCGGTAATATCGTTTTTGTAAGCGGGGTCGATCTGCTCAAAATCCACCACTACCCCCGCCGCTTTGGCGTTACGCAAAACCTCGATTACATGGTGAATGAATTGCTCCTGCCTCTCCGGCGAACCGTGTGCCAGGTTCTCGATCGCTTCGGGTTGCCAGGTATCGCCTACCAAATTGGTTAGCAACGGCATCAGGGCGATTCCCTTGTTGGCGCAGAATTTTGGCAGGCGCGGGTCGGCGTCGATCTGCAAATCGCCAACGCCGTTGGTCACCGATATCCATTCCGGGCAAACGTGGGTAATTTGCGATGCGTGCTTTTCGAGGGACGCATAACTGTAAGGGTCGCCGTTTGTGTAGAAAGCCAGGTGAACTTCGTTAGGCGGCGATTTTTTGCGGGGCCGCAACGGTGGCGCGGGCGCAGGGGCGCCAAGCTTTTTTGCCGCCTGCCTGGCCGCCCCAAATTTCTGCCAGAGCGACAGAGCGGGCGAAATCTGGCCGATCGGATTCTGCTTTTGCAGATGCTTTAGTTGTCCTTTTAATTGCCGCAGGGAAAACGGCAGATTCATGTGCGGCGCGACAAACAGAGTTTGAACAAAGAGCACCGTGCTCAGAAAAATCAGCACACCGACGATAAGCAGAATGAGCCGCAACCGTGGCCAGCGTTTACCAGCCGGATCGGAAAAAACAAACGGAGTTACCGAGTGTGGAGGGAGGTCCTGCATCGGGCGCCTAGCATCGTTCAGTTCCGATATTCTGTCATCCTGCCTGGCCGCCGCGGCGGGATTGCCCTATAACGTTCCAGCCAGCTTTCGCGCCCTCTCGCGCAATAATTCCCCAGCCTGCGGTATACCGCCTCCGAGTTCATAAACTTGATCGAAGAGTGTGCGGACCTGCCGGTCTTCCTCAGCGCGACCAACAATCGCAATAACGCGCTTCCCAAGCTTGCGTGCGAGTCGCGCCACGCCGGCCGGCGTTTTCCCCTCGAGTGTTTGTCGATCCAAGCTGCCCTCGCCCGTGATCACAAGATCGGCATCTTCCATTTTGGGTTCGAGTCCGACAACGCCTGCGACTACATCAAAGCCCGGTTGAATTCTGGCGCCGCAAAAACTGATCAGTCCAAACCCGAGACCACCGGCAGCACCGGCGCCCGTTTCATTGCGAGCATCGATCTCCAGATCATGCGCGATCACGTCCGCGAGTTTAGTCAGCGCTCTTTCGAACATGTCGATCTTGTCCGGGGTAACGCCCTTCTGCGGACCAAACATGCGTGTCGCTCCCTTTTCACCGAGCAACGGATTTTGGACATCCGCCGCCGCGATGATTTCCGGTAGTAACAGATGCCTTGGTCTCTCGATCTCCTCCACGCTTTCCAAATTGGCTGGAGTACTTCTTAATTCGCGCGTCCGCTTCGTTTGGAAAAAACGAAAGCCGAGCGCCCTGGCCATTCCGAATCCGCCATCGTTCGTCGCGCTCCCTCCCAGGCCGATAACAATCTTGGCCGCTCCTCTCCGACCCGCGTCGAGGATCATTTCGCCCACGCCAAATGTAGTCGCCCGGGAAGCATCACGGTCTTTTCCGACGAGTCGCTTCATTCCAGCGGCTTCGCTCATTTCCATCACGGCAAGCTTTCCTTTCTCAATGAACGCGTAGCCCGCATTAATCTCGCGGCCCAGGGGATCGTGCGCGTTGCAGGTCAACCACGACCCATCGAGTGCGTCGCAAATTACTTCCGCGGTCCCTTCGCCGCCGTCGGCCATCGGGACGATGGCGATCGTCGCGTCCGGCAAAACCTCACGAAGTCCAATCGCGATATTCTCCGCAACTTCACGCGCGTTTAACGAGCCTTTGAATTTGTCGGGTGCGATAAGGATTTTCATCGTAGTCCAGGCACCTTGTCCGCCACCGGACGGACTCGCTGTGGCGAGCCTGTGGGGCAGGCGGGCATCTCGCCTGTCGAGTTACTTCAACTTTCGCTGCAAAATCTCCCCAACGATTTGCGGGTTGGCTTTCCCTTTCGACAATTTTATCACCTGGCCTTTGAGAAAATTGAGCGACGCGGCATTACCCGCTCTGAAATCGGCAGCCGGTTTTGGATTCGATGCAATGACTTCATCGCATAATATTTCGATTGCAGCCGTATCGCTCAGTTGCTCGATTCCTTTCTCTTTCACAATTGCTGTTGCCGTTTTTCCACTCGCGAACATTTCCGTGAAGACTTCTTTGGCCTGTTTGCCGCTGATCTTTCCGCTGTCGATAAGGTTAACCAGTTCGTCGAGCCCTTCGGGCGGGACTGGACAATCGCCAATTGTCTTGCCGGCCGCGCCAAGCGCACTTTGCAAGTCGTTCAGGATCCAGTTTGCGACATTCTTCGGCTTTTTGACGCCGTGAGCCGCCGTCTCAAAATAGCGGGCAAGATCGAGATCGTCAGTTAGAACACCCGCATCGTATGGGCTCACCTGATATTGCTCGACGAACCGGGCCCGCCTGGCTTTCGGCAATTCTGGAACACGCGGCCGCACATCGGCCAGAAGCGCTTCGGTCTTGACCGGGACAAGATCAGGATCGGGAAAGTAACGATAGTCGTGCGCGAATTCCTTTTTGCGCATAAGGAATGTCTCGCCCGCAACATCGTCCCAACCGCGCGTTTCCTGTTGGAATTTTTCCCTGCGGTCCAGCACTGCGACCTGTCGTTGTATTTCATAGGCGAGAGCGTGCCGCACACCGCTGATCGAGTTCATGTTCTTGATCTCAATCTTGGTCCCGAGCTCGGCCTGATTTTCAGCGCGCACCGATACGTTACAGTCGCAACGCAGTTGTCCTTTTTCCATGTCGGCATCGCTGACCGAGCCGTAGATCAGAATTTGTTTGAGCGAAGTCAGAAACGCGAATGCTTCCTCGGGCGAGTTGATCTCCGGTTGGGTAACGATTTCCATCAATGGCGTGCCGGCACGGTTGAAATCGATGCCGGTGTTGTTTTCGAAGTGAAAATTTTTCGCCACATCTTCCTCGAGATGAATGCGCACCAGAGGCACTTCCTTGTCGGGTGTCGCGATATTTTTCTGCGCATCCTTGGGATAAGCGAGATCGTGTAACGGCACACTGCCGTTCGTGCAGAACGGGAGATCGTATTGAGAGATCTGATAATTCTTCGGCATGTCAGGATAGAAATAATTCTTACGATCGAACGTGGAGATTGGTGTGATATCGCAGCCGAGCATGAGTCCAGTGAGCACGGTCACGCGCAGGGCTTCGTGGTTCATTGCCGGCAACGCGCCGGGCAAACCGAGGCAGATCGGACACGTATGGGTGTTCGGCTCGGCGCCGAACTCGACCGGGCACGCGCAAAACATTTTCGAGCGCGTCTTGAGCTGGACATGAACCTCCAGGCCAATGGTGGTGATATATGCCATTTCAGATTTCAAATTGAAGATTTCGAATTGGAAGCAGCAGACTTCCGCGATGCAACAAAGATCGCAACCAGCTCGTTCGCTTCCATCAAGAAGCGGTTAGATTCCGGTTGCGTGTTTGTGCGTGTCTTTAATTCATCGGGCGTCATCCCGATAATCTACGATTTGAGATCTGCAATCTGCAATTACTTGCTCAACGCGTAATCGAGCGCCCGGCGGAGATCGAATTTCTTTATCTCCCCGACGAGGTCCGCATCGTTCGCCGCATCAAGGATTTTTTCGTTTTGGAGAAGATCGAAAAGGCGGCCGTGAGCGATGAGTTCCGCGATCTCAGGATCGTTGCGCAATGCCGTGATTTTTGGATTCTCGCTCAACTCCCGCGCGCCGGGAAAGGCGAGAAATCGATCGGCAGTTTCCGGCTTTGCCAGCAACTGGCCAATTTTACCCAATGTTTCGTAGGTTTGGTGCGGGACCGGGTCCGTTCTCTTAACGACATCACCCACAGGCCCGAGCTCGATTGAGTTCTTTAATCGCGCGAGCAAGGTCATCAGAGGGATGTGTTCCTCTTTTTCTTCCGAAACACCCGGAGTCGACGAGAGAACGGTGTGCACTCCCTGGAGCGGCTCGTCGACTGGTTGTGCTTCCGCTTGCGCATGCACCTGGCCATCGGCAATCGAGCCTAACGAGCGAACTCCCACCACGACCAGCCAGACCAGAAAGGCGCCAAAAACCATCCCCACTAACGCCCCGCTCGCTCCGTAGAAAAAGCGGCGTGGCTGCGATTCCTGTTGATCGGTTCGCTTAAAAAAGATGATGCCCAAACTCATCACTACCGAATAGATCAGTAAGGCCAGGACTGCGCCTGCCAGCATGACGGTGACCGAATCCGGCATGCGCAAGAAGGGGCGGGCGACCGGCAGAAGGAGCTTGCCGCCGAAGATCGCCGCTGCATAAGCGGCAACGACCGCTAAAAGGCGGACAAGTTGCCGCATCAACCCGAATCGCCAGCCGCGGATGAATTCGAAGAGAATCAAGACGACGGCGAACGAGACGAATAGCAACTGCCAAAGCATCGACCCATCTGATGCTGGCAATTCCGGGCTCATTTGATTGTTTTAAGATTAATCGCGTGCTGCCGCAACGCGTGATCGCAAAGAACGAGCGCGGCCATCGCTTCAACCATCGGCACCGCTCGCGGCAACACGCAGGGGTCGTGCCGCCCGCTTGCCGACAGTTTCGTGCCCCTCCCTGCAGTGGTAACAGTTTTCTGCTCCCGTTTGATCGTTGCCGTCGGCTTGAAACCGACACGAAAATAAATTTCTTCGCCGTTGCTGATTCCGCCCTGAATACCGCCGGAATGATTTGTCGACGTCCGGATTTTGCCGCCGCGCATTTCGAACGGGTCGTTGTGTTGGGAGCCGCGCATTTTCGTCGCGGAAAATCCCGCACCGATTTCAAAGCCTTTGGTGGCGGGGAGACTCAGCATCGCTTTGGCCAGGTCGGCCTCCAGTTTGTCGAAGACCGGCTCGCCCAAGCCAGGCGGTGTATTCCGGACCACGCATTCGATTATTCCACCTAACGAATCGCCTTCATCGCGAGCCTGCTCGATCAGTTTGGTCATGGCTTTCGCAGCGGCCGTGTCCGGGCATCGCACGACATTTGCTTCGACATTCTTCATTTTTACTTTCGATCGCTCGATCTTTACTTCGATGTCATGGATTTGTGTCACGTACGCGAGTATGTCGATCTTCGGATAAAATACGCTGAGGATTTTGCGCGCCACCGCGCCGGCGGCGACTCGGCCAACAGTTTCCCGGGCCGAAGCCCGTCCACCGCCCTGCCAGTTTCGAATTCCATACTTCGCCTCATACGTGTAATCGGCGTGCGATGGACGATAGGATGCCCTCAGCCGCGAATAATCTTCGGGTCGCGCATCGCGGTTGCGAACGAGGATCGCAAGAGGCGTCCCGAGTGTTTTTCCTTCAAACACGCCGGACAGAATTTCGCAACGATCGTCCTCTTTTCGCTGAGTCGTGATCTTACTTTGTCCCGGCCGCCGCCGGTCGAGCTCGCGCTGGATCTCCGCTTCGCTGATGTCGATCCTGGGCGGGCAACCATCGATCACCACACCGATGCCTCCGCCGTGCGACTCACCAAATGTCGTGACGCGAAACAGTTGGCCGAACGTGTTGCCCATTGAGTACTAAATCGCTTCGAATGCGAATTGCAGGTCATCAATCAAGTCGCGCAGATCTTCCACGCCAACCGATAGCCTGACCAGCGAATCGGTGACGCCGAGCTCTTCACGCTGCTCTTTCGGCACCGAAGCGTGCGTCATCAGCGCAGGATGATTGATGAGGCTTTCGACTCCGCCCAAACTTTCGGCCAGGGCAAACAGATGCGTGTTCTCGAGAAAGCGCCTGGTTCCGGCCAGATCGGTTTTAAGCACGATCGTGACCATTCCGCCGAATCCGCGCATCTGGGTGCGGGCGAGATCGTGCTGCGGATGCGATTTCAGTCCGGGATAGCTGACCGATTTCACCTGCGGTTGTTCCTCCAGCCATCGGGCAATCTCGAGCCCGTTTGAACAATGCCGTTCCATGCGTAAGGCCAGCGTTTTCAGGCTGCGCATGACCAGAAAACTTTCAAATGGACCCGCGATAGCACCCACTGAATTTTGCAAAAATCCAACCTGATCGCCGAGCTCCTTGTTTTCACCGACAACGATGACGCCGTTAACCAAATCGGAATGTCCGTTCAAATATTTGGTGGCGGAATGGACCACGATATCGAAACCGTTTTCGAGCGGCCGCTGAATCCAGGGCGTTGCGAAAGTGTTGTCGCAAACGGAAAGTATTTTGTGTTCCCGCGCAATCTTCGCGATAGCTTCGAGGTCGATCACCTTGAGCAATGGATTGCTTGGAGTCTCGATCCAAACCATGCGGGTGTTCTTCTTGATCGCACCCTCGAAAGCTGCCGGGTCAGTAAGATCGACATGGGTAAAGTCGAGATTGGCCGAGCGTTTCCGCACTTTTTGAAAAAGGCGAAAGCTTCCGCCGTAAAGATCGTCGCTGGCGACGACGTGCGAACCGCTGTCGATTAATTCGAGCGCGGTGGACATCGCCGCGAGCCCGGAGGCAAAAGCGAACCCGCGGGTCCCGCTTTCCAAATCGGCGATGCATTTTTCATACGCAAGCCGGGTGGGATTGATGGAGCGCGCGTAATCATACCCCTTATGTTTGCCCGGGCTTTCCTGGACGTAGGTCGAAGTGGCGTAAATCGGCGTCATGATCGCGCCGGTGGTCGGATCGGGTTCCTGGCCGGCGTGAATAGCACGCGTGGCAAACTCGTGTTGTCTCTTCATGCGTTCCTACCTTAATCACAAATTGCGCGGATTTCACGGCTTAGGTACGGTGGGTTCGCCGGCAGGCGATAGAATGCTCAATTTTCCTGATTCTACGGCCGGGTCGGGAAGCGCTTCCCAAGCCATGAGTAGATCGCGTTGCCGCCCACTCAACTCGCAGGCCCGAGCCGCAAAACGCTTCAAGGCCGCCGTCGATGTGCCGTCGTGACGCGAACTCGCGGTAATCGCGTCGGCAATCCGCCGGCTGTTCGCTTCACTCGATACGACACTGGCGTGCAGATGGGCGCTCGCCTCGTCGATGCGCCCGTGCCGGAGATGGATCGTGATCAGATTGACCTCCGCCGAAATCTTTCCGGGCTCTAACTCGAGCGCGCGCGTGAATCCTTTGACGGCCTCTTCCTCGCGACCGAGTCGCAACTGTACAACAGCGCGGTTCACTTGTTCATCCGGGTCGTTGGGGAGAATCGCATCGGCGTCGAGGAATGCGCGATCCGCGGCTTCGAGTTGTCCGAGCGCGGCAAGAGACTGCCCGAGATTGAAGTGGGCGGGTTGGTAATCCGATTTGATCCGAATCGATTCCCGGTAGGCCGCGACCGCTTCGACATGGCTATTCTCGTGCGCGTCTTCGGTGCCAAGATTGTACCAGCCAATCCAAGCATCCGGGTTTCGCATCACCGCATACGTCCAGAGAGTGCGAGCATCTTCGAAGTGCGCGAAGTGTGCCGAAGCGAGCCATGCCACGGCCAGCACCGCGGCCACGCCCAGAGCATTAGCGTTCGCCGTCAGACGTGGCCAATGCTTCCCCAGTTTGTCGGCAACAGCGACGACCGCGACCAGCACCCCCGGCAGAGCGTGGTACTGCCAATGGTCGGCGATCCGGGAGTAGATGAAGTAGTTGGTGTCGAAAATGCCGAGCAGCGGAAACATCATCAGCGCGTAGTAGGTAATCCCAAGTGCCACAGGCGCTCCGATTCGCCGCCAGGTCATCGCGCAGATGCTAAGAAGGAGAACGAGCAGCGCGCCGGGAACCAGTGTATGCGTCGCGGCCGTAGTGTCGACCCAGCCTTGATAAAAGGGAGTCAAATGGATCGGCCCAATCGCCTTTAACAAATAAAACCAGAATGCGGCGCCGGCAGCCTCCATTCGTTGCCAGAGAGAAAGCGTGCTCATCAGGGACAGCCCTCCAGCGCGATGATGCTCGAACCACATTGTGGTTAGCCCCGCAGCGAGGCTGGCGATGAAGAATGGAAACAGGCGGATCAGCCATGTTCGCGACTCCTTCTGCCACGGGATGCAGTAGCAGAGCGCGAGGAAAACGGGCAGAGCGACAGTTGATGTCTTGCAGGCGAGGGCGGCGAGAAAGCAAAGCAGCGAAAAAGTGTAAGTCAGCCAGTCTTTGTTTTCCGCGTGGCGAATGAAGGCGAGCACAGCCAGTGCGAGAAAAAGAAACGACCAGGTATTTTTTTGCTCCGCCGCCCAGGCGATCGTTTGCACGTTGACCGGATGAACCGCGAAAAGCGCCGCAACCCACCAGGCACCGGGCAATCCCCAGGCGCGGCCGATACGCCAGACGAGCACGGCGTTCACGCAGTGCACGAGAAGACTGACGAGATGATAACCCAGGGGGTGGTCCCCCCAGAGGAGCCACTGAAGGCGTAGCAACGACCAAAAGAGCGGATAATAATTGAAGGCTTCCGAAGTGAACCAATAAATGCGAAAGGCGTCGGCTCGGCGCAAAAGCGGGTTTTCAGAAATGTACATTAGATCGTCGAAGACAAATCCTCGGCTGACGCCGAACCCGTAAATCAAGAGGGCGAGTCCGAAGAGGACGCATCCTTTGGTTCGATCGCTCCAGTGCTTCATGGCGCGTGCTCCTTCCGGAACTGCGGAATTGTCTGGAAGCGGATCAGTAGCGTCGCCGCGCTCACCAGTGAAAGCAGCGAAACCATCATCCCTGCCCGATGCTGTGGCAGAGCGGTATATTGAAATTCAACGACGTGCTCACCGGCGGGGACGTTGCAACAAACCGTTGCGATCGCGCCGCTTCGCCTCGTGGCAGTCCTCTTTCCGTCCACCGACGCGGTCCACCCTGGAAACCAGAACTGCGCGAGTTCCACTCTCCCCGCTTCCGGTAATACGACCGTCGCCCGGTAGCGGTTATAGGCCGGTCTCTCCCAGTGCCGGACTTCGCCGGCAGATAACCTGATGAATTGCGAAGCCGGTGCGGTTGGCTTTTCCTGCACGTCGGCCGGCAGGAAATCGTCCTGGCTCGTGCCCCGCTCGTCGGCGGTCCGAATCGTTGCCGGCATTACGATTCTACCTAGTGGGAGCAGTGCACCCGTTACCGCCATCGCCTCCACTTGGTCGGGCGTGGCCTGGATCAACATTCCCTGATCCCTCCCTGCCGCCATGAATCGCGCTGTACTATAATAGGGAAAGTAAGCGCACATCACCGTGATCAACCCAGCCAGGAAAATCGGTAATTCCAAGCGCGGATAAATTGCTCGCAACCGATCCATCACGGCCGCGCCACAAATCGATGTGCCGAACACAGCGACACCGAGAAAACGCCACGGGAATTGCACATATTTCAGAAGTGGCAGAGCCGCCCAGACTGGTTGGCTAATCGAAAGGCAAAGGCAAAGCGCGATCACTGTGATCGCGACGCCGACGACTCCCCAGCGTGTGCGCCCGCGAGTGAATAGCAAGGAAAGCGCGCCGAGCGCGCAAATGAGATTCGGGAGTCCGACTTGCAATGGCATCGCCTCTCCGTGTTTCGCGGCGCTTTGGCCAAATCCCCACGACAGATCGACAAATTTTCCCACCCCCACGAAATGTTGGCGATAATCGTAATAGCCGCCCGTTAGACTGTCTTCAGCATGAGTGAAAGCGCGGCCGCTCAGCGCCGGCCACCAGAAAAATGCGGTTAGCGCGATCCCGAAAAACGCCGGACATCCGGCCCGGAGGAACACTCTCCAATCCAGCGAACGTTTGCCCAACCACCAACCGGCCGCGACACAAAACGGCAAACCGATAAGTGCCATGACGTTGTGGGTGAGCACCAGTCCAGCCGACGCCAATATCCCGGCGGCCAGGCCAGACCGCGACCGCTGCGTGACAAACCGCTCGGTTCCCCACGTGAGCAGCGGAAGCCAAAGAAATGCCGTGTGCTCTGCTGAAGCATGTCGGACGAAAAGATCGACTAGCCGATAAGGCGCGATCATGTAGAGCACCGCTCCGAAACAGGCTGCCCATCGAGAGACGTGCCCCGCGGCCAGGTGGTACATCGTCAACCCCGATCCCAGCAACACCAGCAACTGTGTGATCTTGAATGCTGTGGGAATGTCAAATCCCAGGAGCACCGGAATCTCGCAGAGGTAGTAGAATAGCGGCGAGTAAAACTGAAAAAGCGGGGAGCCGTAGCCGAAGTAGAAATCGGGCGACCAAGCTGGAAAATAATTACCTGCCCGGACGGCCGCGTCGAATTCCACCATGCGAGTCAGGTCATGCCATGCGGAATGACCCGATAACAAAGTGGGAGCCCATATCACCCGCGTTTCGACTACCGCCACCACGAGTAGGACGAGGTAATGAAGAGACAAGACCCGCCAGATCATACCGGCGACCGGTACGGGATCAGACAGGCCGCTCCTGTTCTCACGATACGAAATGGTCTTTTGAGGCGGCAGGTCAACCATGTGAGAGACGCAGGATTAGAGAGAAATGGACGGCAGGCACGGCGAGGGTCCCGGATCGTCCACGGGGGAGCTAGAAGTCTGCCACTAACAACACCGCAGCCAACTCCGGTCAACTACACATGTTCGCGTTCAGGCGGTACAGCGGATTTCGGCATGCTCAACCGAAGATACGATAGTAAATCTGTGCGGGTAATCAGGCCGAGAAATTTGTTGTCCTGCATGACAATGGCGACGCGGCCGCGATCGAAAACGTCGAGCAAATCATTGATCTTCGCGGTCGGCGGAAGCGTCTCCAGCTTATCGGTCATTGCGGTTTTAATGGGATCGTTGAAATGCGTGGAGTCGCGATGGACTTTCACCAGCAGATCGGATTCATCGATAAGGCCGAGGGCGCGCCCGGCGTCGTCGACTACCGGCAGTTGTGAAATATCCGAATCGCGCATCCGCTTGAAGGCAGTGAGCAAAGAATCTTCCGGCCCGACGGTAATGACTTCGCCGGCCTCGTAACGATGGGAGATGAGATCGCTCAGGTCACCGTGCAATTGCCGGTGAATGAACCCGTGCTCGGTCATCCAAAAATCGTTATACATTTTCGAGAGATACTTGTTGCCGGTATCGGGAACGAAGCTCACCACGCGCTTCGGCTTTTTCTGTTGCCGGCAATAGCGAAGAGCCGCGGCCACCAGCGTGCCTGTGGATGACCCGCCGAAAATTCCCTCGCGCTGCAATAACTCGCGCACGACCGCGAAACTTTCTTCGTCATCGATCTCAAATGCCTCGGTGACCAGTGACATGTCGGCGATGTCCGGGATGAAGTCTTCTCCGATCCCTTCAACGGCCCAGCTTCCCGCCTCCACCAGTTTCCCTATCTTTACGTATTCATAGAGAATGGAGCCGGTCGGATCGGCTAATACCATCTCGATGCCGCGACGGGGCTTGACCCGGTTAAAGAACCGGCCAAGGCCTGTGAGCGTGCCGCCGGAGCCCACGCCCACCACGATCGCATCGACATCGTGACGCATTTGTTCCCAAATTTCGGGACCGGTGGTGCGCTCGTGGGCGAGCGGGTTGGCCGGGTTGCCGAATTGATTGACGTAAAACGCGCCGGGAATCTCGTCGGCCAGACGCGCGGCCACGTCCTGATAATATTCGGGATGGCCGCGAGTAACATCGGATCGCGTGATCCGCACCTCCGCGCCGAGCGCGCGGATATGTGAAATTTTTTCCTGCGACATTTTATCGGGGATCACCAGCAGGACGTGGTAGCCCTTGGCGCCGGCGACGAGTGCAAGACCAAGGCCGGTATTTCCAGCCGTTGCTTCGATCACGGTCCCGTCGGGAAGCAACTTTCCTTCTTGCTCGGCGGCTTCGATCATCGACAGAGCGATGCGATCCTTAATTGAGCCGGTCGGATTTTGATTTTCGAGTTTAAGAAAAAGCTGACAAGGCCCGGTATCGATCCGGGTGATCTCCACCAACGGCGTGTCGCCGATCAGCGAGAGAATCGCGGGCGCCTTCGTCGTTGAACTCGCAGAAACAGTCGGGGTTTCGATCATACTAGATCAAGCTGAGAGTTTCATTCGGATAATCGATCACGACTTTATAGTTGCGCAGGAAATTGTAACCGACGATGCCATCGAGCTTCGCACCGATGACCTGACTCAGGTTAGCGAAAAAATCGGCAATCACGACATCGAAATTGTCGATCTTGGCGCCACCGACCTGGAAACTGCGCAAGGAACCGGCAGTCACATCCACATGCGCGCCTGCGGTTGCGCCCTGACCAATAGGCGTGCCTTTCACTTTAAGCGTTTTAGCCAGCTCCGGTGTGATCGCGCTGGTCGATGTCCCAGTATCGATGGCGAATTGAAACGGGCCGCGGCCATTGGCATAAACGTCGACCAGGAGCAGCGGCTTGGCCGGGCTCGCCAGACGCATCGGCACTTGCGTCGACGTCCGCGCAAAACTTTCGACGCGCTTGGGATCTTCCAGGCGAATTTCGCACCGGATGTAATCGATTGTGACCCGGAAATATTTCAGGAAATTGTAACCGAGATCGCCATCGATCTTTGCTCCAATCGCTTTGCCGATATGCGCAAGATCGACAATTCCAACGTCGACGTTCTCCAGCTTTGTATTGCCGACAGCCAGAGAGCTGATCTGCGCGAGTGAGACGGAAACTTTGCCACCCGCGCTCTGGCCCTCCTTCGAACCGAGTGTTTTTAATTGAAGCTCTTTGGCCAGTTCAGACGAAACCAGCGAAGTGCCGGCGCCGGTATCGAGAATGAAGTCGAACGGGCCGCTGCCGTTCACATGAACCGGCAAAAGAATCAGCGGCTGCCCTCCGCCGGCGAGACGAAACTTCTGGCTGCTCGGGGAAAGGGCCGCGGTCGTCATTCTTCGAGCTTCGGTTCGCCCTTGTGGGACCACTCGGACTGGCTGTCCTCGAGAAACTGCTGGAGCACCGGGAAACGCAACTCGCCGTAGTTGAGCGCGTAGCGCAAGTCGCCGCCTTTATAAATCCAGGTCGTTGGAATCCAGGACAGCGGCATGCCGGCGAATTGTTTGATTTTGTCATCGCCGCGTCGGGGGCCGGGGTCGGCCAGAATTGTGACGTTCGCTTGATCGCCGATCCCGAATTTTTTCAACATGCCGCGCCCTTCTTCGCCGCCGTTCCAGACTGAAACGAAGTAGAATTTCACCTTGGGATTGTCCTTCACCATTTTGGCCCAGCCGCCGCTCTTCAATTCAAACTGGCAATTCGAGCACCACGTCGCCCAGAAATGCACAACCGTAAGATCGGGCGCTTTGACCGCATCGAGAACCTTTTGCTCGGCTGGTGACTCCGCCCGCAGGGAAGCAGCCACGATGAATACCGCGAGGATCGAGAACCGTAAGATAGACATGGGTTTAGACTAGGGAGAAACAAGAATCGCTCAAGAGAAGCCCCGATCGCCGGAGGGGCTGAAATATAGGCGGTTCGACAGAGTTTCGCCCTTCCGATGAGAGTTTGACCTGGGCCGCGAGAACGCCTAATATTGCGCTCCGTTTTCCGCTGGTGCGGTGGCCTCTGGCCGCCGAACAAGAATGCGATCCGGCTGCGGCCGGAGGCTACAGCGTTATACGCCCTAAGGAGATCTCTTAATCTATGAGCCAAATGCAGGAATTGATGTCGAGGCCGATGCCGGACTTCCGCGAGGGAAGTATCGTTAAAGGCCGTATTCTCGAAGTTCGCTCACGCGAAGTGTTGGTGGACATCGGCTACAAATCAGAAGGCATCATCTCGATCGATGAATTTGACGATGTTGAGCATCTTGAGGTGGGCGACGAAGTGGAAGTGTTGCTGGAGCGCCTGGAAAACGACGAAGGAATGGTCGTTCTCTCCAAGGAGAAGGCCGCTTACCGGCAGAATTGGAACAAGATCGCGGCCGTTTTCGCGGCCGACGGCCTGATCAAAGGCAAAGTGAAATCGGTCGTTAAAGGCGGCCTGATGGTGAACATCGGCGTGGAAGCGTTCTTGCCCGCGTCGCAGATCGACATTGTTCCGCCAAAAGATTTGCAGCAGTTCGTGGGCAACACCTACGATTTCAAGATCGTCAAACTTAATGACGACCGTCGCAATGTCGTCCTGAGCCGGCGCGAGCTGATCGAGCAGGAGCGGAGCGAGAAACGCCAGAAATTCATGGAAGGCGTGAACGTCGGTGACCGGGTCACCGGCACGGTAAAGAATCTCACCGATTTCGGCGCATTCATCGATCTCGATGGCATGGATGGGTTACTCCATATCACGGACATGACCTGGGGCCGGCTCGGGCATCCGAGCGAGTTGCTCAAAGTCGGTCAGCAGCTCGAAGTGCAGGTGCTCGATATCAACAAGGAAAAAGAGCGTGTCTCGTTAGGCTTGAAGCAGACCCAGAAAAATCCGTGGGACCAGATCGAAGAGCGGTTCCCGGCGGGTCAGAAAGTTAAAGGCAAGATCACGAACATCGTTCCTTACGGAGCGTTCGTGGAGTTGGAGGAAGGCGTCGAGGGTCTCATCCACGTTTCCGAACTTTCCTGGACAAAACGAATCCTGCGCCCGTCAGATATTCTGACCACTGGCCAGGAAGTCGAAGCCGTTGTGCTCGGCGTAAACAAGGACGAACAGAAAATTTCGCTGGGCTTGCGCCAACTCGAGCCGAATCCGTGGGACGAAATCGAGAAGAAGTTCACCATTGGTAGCAAGGTGAAAGGCAAGATCCGCAACATGACCGCTTACGGCGCGTTTGTGGAGCTCGATGAAGGAATCGACGGCATGATCCACGTCTCGGATTTGAGTTGGACCCGCAAGATCAATCATCCGAGCGAGATGTTTAAGAAGAGCGATGAAATAGAAGCCGAAGTCATCGACATCGACAAGACGAACCAGCGGATCAGCCTCGGTATTAAGCAACTGGGCGACGATCCGTGGAAGAACATCGACCAGAAATACAAGATCGGTGACCTGGTAACAGGGAAGGTGACCAAGCTGGCCAGCTTCGGCGCGTTCGTGCAGTTGGCCGACGATATCGACGGCCTCGTGCACATCTCGCAGTTGAGCGAGGGACACGTCGCGAAAGTAAAAGACGTCCTCAAAGTCGGCCAGGAAGTCGAAGCCCGCGTCATTAAGGTGGACAAAGTCGAGCGCCGGATTGGGTTATCGATCAAGGCCGCGAACTACACCGAAGAACAATTGCGCAAGGAAGCCGAGACGTTCGACGTTCTTCGTCCGGGCGAAGACATGGTCGGCCTGGAGAAAGCATTCGCCGCCGCCGAGCAGGAAGAATATCGCCCCGGCGAATCCAAGAAGGAACCCAAGGTAGCCAAGGAGCCGAAAGAACCCAAAGAGACGAAAGAGTCGAAAGAGTCGAAAGAGCCCAAGGAGCCAAAGGAACCCAAGGCGAAGAAGACGAAGAAATAAGTTCGGTGCTGAGGGTTTGAATTCGGGTGATTTGGTAACGTTCGCGGACCCAGTTCGCGGCGGCGACGATACTGTTATTGTTTGGCCCGGGTCGCGTCGCCTACCTGGTCGAGTCATTTCGGTTTGCCGGCGCCAACCGCGGCAGATAGCCTCAAGGGATGATCCCGATCTTGAGATCCAGTCAGGCGAACTCAAGCGGATTAGACCCAAAAATTGGGCCGAATGCTCGTTAGGCCCATGGCGACGCTCGTCAACAGATCATTGTCGATGGTGGTATGTCTCGGCTATCTTGCTGGTGCATACCTTCACGGTAGAGGCGCAACCGTTCTCTGGGTCGCCACAGGGCTCTTGCTTCCGATGGCGTGCATCTGGTTTCCCGAGGCTCTCGGCGAGTTCACTGGCACCATGCGTCTTCAAGCCATCACGGCTCCGACTCCCGCGTTCCTGGTCTGGGCGGGCGGGTGGTTTATTCTCGTCGGCGTACCTCTGTTGGTTTACTTTTTCTCCCCTGCCACGTGAACGGACCTAACAAACCGCTGGGAGCGAACGGCCGCCCGGCGTGGCTCCACATTTTCCATGATTAAAACCTCTTCACTTCGAGCGACGCGCGCTTTCGGTGGTCGTCGCTCAGCTCGTCTCGTTAGATGGTGAGCCGCGCGTGACTTTGTTATGGGAAAAGAAGAAATGAAAAAGGTTAAAGCCAAGGAGTTATCCCCGGACCAACGGGAGGAGTTGTTCAGGACCCTGGAAGCCCGTTTTGGTAAGAATATGAAGCGCCACAAAGGTCTTGAGTGGAGCAAGGTGAAAGCAAGGCTGGAGTCCCAGCCCGAAAAGCTGTGGTCACTCGATAAGATGGAAGAAACGGGCGGTGAACCTGACGTTGTGGGTCAGGACACGAAGACAGGCGAATACATCTTCTTCGACTGTTCAGCGCAAACTCCCAGTGGCCGCACAAGTCTCTGCTACGACGATGAGGCGCTGGAGGCGAGGAAGGAACACAAGCCGAAGGACAGCGCCGTTGGCATGGCGACGGCCATGGGCGTCGAGCTTCTGACCGAACAAGAATATTTTGAACTGCAGAAGCTGGGAGAATTCGATACGAAGAGATCGAGCTGGATAAAAACGCCTGCTGAGATCAGAAAGCTCGGTGGTGCGCTCTACTGTGATAAACGCTACGGGCGCGTCTTCGTCGGGTACAACGGCGCGGAGTCCTACTACAGCGGCAGGGCGTTCCGCAGCTCGTTAAGGGTGTAAGTTTGCACAGAACAGCCCTTTCTCATTAGACAATCGGCCTGATCCCGGCGTATCAATTGAGCTAAGGCGCAATGACGCATCTTGATTTCGCATCTGTTCTCAATCTGGTTTCAACCGCAGCGATCGTGTGCGCTTTGGTGTTCACTGCCTTGCAAGTTCGCGCCGCGAACAACGCGCGCCGCGATCAAGCGGCGGTGGTCATAATCCAGACAACGCAAAACTCAACTTGGACGGAGGCACTCAAGCTCGTTTCTACTTTGCCGGAAAATGCCACCGCTGCAGACATCCGCCAGGAAGGAGAAGCGATGGAGCGGGCACTCTTTGAGTTAAGCATTCGGTTGGAGCCCGTAGGCTATATGATTTTTTGCCGCATCATTACTTTAAAGGCAGTGGACGATCTGATTGGTGGCGTGGCGATGGTTATCTGGTCCCGCGCAAAGGAATGGAGCGAGGAGTACAGGGAAGCGACTAATAATCCCAAATTCAACGAGTGGGTCGAGTGGCTGGCTGACAGAATTGCCGAGCGACGAGCTCGATTCCATCCAGAACCAGCACCGCGACAGTATCGGAACTGGCGCGAACGCTAGAGCGCGTATGTTGCTAATGAAAAACATTCGACGATGGGTTGCGGGCCTAACCAAATACTGGAGGCCACCGGGGGCCGTTCAAAAAGTCAGTTTATGGTTGATAGTATATTGTTGATGGAGAGAGCGGGCCCCGACCGTGTTGTTGTCCAATGATAGCGGTGGCTCAGATCCGTATCGTTAGGTGGACTCAAGCATCGCACTCGAGGTCAAGGCGAAACGATGGCAATCACTGATTCTCGCGTAACGATCCACATGGCGGCGAGCCTCGACGGCTTCATCGCTCGAAAGGATGGG
>JBDTZF010000026.1:0-25121 GCA_040005265.1 Verrucomicrobiota bacterium | reverse complement strand
GGCGACCATAAAGGACACGGTGGATCGGATTCGGCCGCCGCCACGGCAAGTGCGCCCGCTCCTGCCGCCCGTTCCGGTTTCTCAGGAGCCAGATCCGGAGGCTATCGATATAGCGGCGCTCGCATGATTGCGCCGTCGCAGCGCTTTTCATCCTTTGGGACTCGCTCCACGCGTAGCGGGCTCGGGCCCTACGCGGTTCGTTCCAGCAACGTCGCGGTATTCAATCAGCGCCGGATCACCCCTGGAACGTTCAACCGTGGTAACGGTCTCGCGCGATTCGAAAACGGGCGCTCTGGCAATCTTAGAGCATTGCGAAGCGATCGAGGAAATAACGCCGGTTCGATCAGGAACGGCCATCGCGGCCTCACTGGTGTGAACAATCGTGTCGTTGCGCGGCGCTCCGCGGATTGGCAGCGTAATTGGGACCGTCACAGCGACCATTGGTGGCATGGCCACCGTTGCCATTTCGTGAACGGTTACTGGTTCATCTATGATTTCGGATTCGACCCTTGGTATCCCTATCCGTACTACGCGTCGAATTACTACGCCTCAGATTATTATTATGGCGATCCGTATGCCTATGAGGGCGGCGTTTACGAAAGTGCTCCCTCGAACTATTCCGACGAGGAAGGGTACAATTCTTCCAAAGATGGCCGCGACGCCCCTATTGGCGCCGTCCAGGAACGTCTGGCGAAACAAGGCTATTACCGGGGTGAAATCGATGGCGTGTTCGGCGCGGAAACACAGCGTGCTATTATGCGGTATCAGAGCGACAAAGGCCTGGCACCGACTGGCAAGTTATCCGGAGAGACGCTGCAATCGCTGGGGCTCCGATAGCGAAGGATAGTCGGGAAAATATTACCTTTGATGGCGCGGGCCGAATGCCATTAGGTGAAGCGCGCCGAACTTCGAAATTCGGAAATCAGGGATTCGGTTTGCCGCCGAAGCTTTGCAAGAGCGCCGGAATCAGATTGGCCAACGCCTGTTGGTGGTCGGCATTCGGATCGACTTTTCCCTCCGGCGTCATCTTATCAACCACCTTCGGAAGATATTCAGCCAAAAGATGTGCGGCTTGGTTCGGATCGATGCCAAGCTTTGCGGCGAGGCTGCTGATTTGCTCAGACCCGAGCACCTTTTGGATTTCATCACCCGAAATCGGCTGGTTTTCGTTCATACCGACCCACGATCCGAATGTGTTCCCATGACCGGACTGCGAAAATTTGTTCATCAGGCCTTGTAGTCCGCCGCTCTGCTCCAAGAGGCCGCCCAGGACTCCGATGAGCGGATTGGCGCCGCCGGTCGCTTCCGTTTGTTTATTCATCGCGCCAAGTATCGAATCGAGTAGTCCCATGGTTATTTCTTTCGTTGTTGGTTTCCGATCGTGAATCCGTGGTGCGGGATTGTAAAGACAAACGGGCGAGAGGAAGAGGAGAGATTTTTATAAGGCACGGCTGTCGATTTAAGCTAAACAGATTTTATGAAGGATCTGACGCAAGGCTCTGTCACCAAACACTTGCTGCATATGTCTGGATTCATGGCCGTGAGCATGGCGGTGCAGACGCTCTATTTGCTGGCGGATCTTTATTGGGTAGGCCGATTGGGGAAGGAAGCGATCGCAGCGGTCGGCGTGGCCGGGAACCTGACGATGATTATCCTGGCGTTGACCCAAATGCTGGGAGTGGGAACGACAACGCTGATTTCGCATGCGGCTGGTCAAAAAGATCAGAAACGGGCCGAGCTGGTGTTCAATCAATCTTTTGTGATGTCGATCCTCGGAGCGATTGGCGTCGGCGCGGTTGGGTTTTCTTTGATGAACCTTTATTGCAATTCGCTCAGCGCGGATGCGATCACGGCGGGACTGGCCAAACGCTATATGATCTGGTTTTTGCCGGCGATGTTGCTGCAATTTCCTCTGGTGGCGCTCGGTTCGGCGTTGCGAGCGACCGGAATCATAAAGCCGACGGTTGGCCTGCAAGTCCTGAGCGTGATGCTCAATATCGTCCTTGCGCCTTTGCTAATTTTCGGGATCGGGCCATGGCCCGCGCTCGGCGTAACCGGCGCGGCGCTGGCCAGTTTTATTTCCATCCTGATCGCCGATGTGCTGATGGTGATCTACTTCCAAAAGAAATTTCATTATCTGCGGTTTCGCCTTTCGCTTTTTCGGCCGCAAACCAAGATTTGGGGCGGCTTACTGCACATTGGCGTGCCGGCCGGCGCGGAGTTTGTGCTGCTCTTTGTCTATATAATAATTATTTACGGAATCATTCGCGGGTTCGGGCCGGCGGCTCAGGCGGGATTCGGCGTGGGTTCGCGAGTGATGCAGGCGCTGTTTCTGCCGGTGGTGGCCCTGGCTTTTTCCGTTTCGCCAGTGGTCGGGCAAAACTTTGGCGGGCGCCGGGCCGATCGGGTCCGGCAAACGGTTTATTCGGCGATTACGATTGCATCGCTCATGATGCTTGTTCTGGCTTTGGTCGCGCATTTTTTGCCCAAGCCGATGATTGGCGTCTTTTCCACGGATCCGCACGTGATCGATTTCGGCAGTGATTACATGAGAATTGTGGCCTTCAATTTCGTGGCTTCGGGAATTGTCTTTACCAGCAGCAGCATTTTTCAGGGACTGGGCAATACCTGGCCGCCGCTTTTCAGTTCCATGACGCGACTGTTTGTCTTTATTGTTCCGGCACTCCTGGTCGCGCGCACACCGGGATTCGAGATCAAGCACGTCTGGTATTTGTCGGTCGCATCGCAGATTGTGCAGGCGATCGTCAATCTCTTGCTGCTCCGGCGCGAGTTGCGGAGAAAACTGAACTTCGAGGGACTGCAGGATCTGGCACCCGGCGGAGCGACCGCGACCTGAAGATCACGAAAACAGCTGCGGCAATATGTTGGCGACAAAATCGACCAGGAAATGGCCGATCATGTTTGCGACCAGATCTCGTCGCCAAAGGTACGAAACGGCCAGGACGCTTCCCAGCGCGAGAGCAATTAAAATGTTTGCCCAGCCGCCGGTCCAATGGGCAAAGGCGAAGATAAGAAGGGAAATCGCGGCGCCGACATAGCGATGAATACCGAGCGCTTGCAGCCGTTCGATTGCATAACCGCGGTAAAATAATTCTTCCACGCCACCGGCCCGTACGACGATGAGCGTGATCAGCCAGAGCGGAAGTTTGGCAAACGCGTCCGAGGCCTGGCCGTGGCCATAACCAGTAAGCGTAGCGAGCACGCCGCCAATCACAGCGCAAACGACGGCCAGGGCGAGTCCCCAGAGAAGAGATTTCCACCATGTCGATGTACCGATGCCGATCGAAGTGAGAGGCAACCCTTCACCCCGGCGGACAATCCACAACACCGCGATTGCGCACAACCAAATGAGCGATTCTTTCCAAAGCGCCGCCGTGAAAGTGAGGGTGGGCCAGAAATGGGAAACGGCTTGCCGGGCGATCAACATGCCGAACAGCGAAATGAACAACCCGATCCATGTGACGGTGGAAATTCTTGGGCGGACTTCAGATTGGCTGGTCATCTTTTTTAGGATGCGGCAAACCCGCCGGCAGATTCAAGATTGTTACGTGACACGCTCGGTGTCGTGAAGGCGGCCATAATCGACTGTGAGTTTTCCGTCGCCTGTCTGCGTGTAAATTTCGACGAAGCGTTCGCCGAAACGCACATCGCTTGCGCCATAATCTTTTTGCGTTTGCACGGATGCGGGAATGACTGGGTCGATTCCCACGACGGACACAAGAATCAGAGCGCGGCTGGCCTCAAGCGATTCAGGTGTCGCGCCGTAAAGAGGGCTGTTTTCGTCAATACGGTGTCGCAAGGTGAGCGCGGCTGGAAAAGTACTCAGCCGGTCGAAATGAAGTTTGAGATTGTAGAAATATCGGAAATCGCCGCCCTCCACCAGTGGTTCGTCCCGATTGAACATGATCCGGAACTCGGCTTCCACCATGCTATGCTGGCGCAAATTGCCGATGCGAACCATGAGCGTGAGCTGCCCATTCAACGGCGCGATTACGGCCGACCGGCTGAAAAGAATGCGCGCGGTCGGTCGCGAAAACCGCACGAAGATGAGGCCGGTCATCACGGCGAGAAGAAACATTCCGGTCATGATCTCGATCGTGGTGACGATGTGGCCGTAGAGAGTTTGCGGATAGAGATGGCCGTAGCCCACGGTTGCGAGCGTTTGCACGCTGAAGAAAAACGATTCGAGAAAAGAACCGGGGGTCATGCCGGCGATGCTGTCTTTTCCGAACATGTAAAACAGGCCGAAGAACAAATTCAGCACAAGGTAAGTAAGCGTGATAAAGCCGATAAAATGGGGCCAGGTCAGCGCGAGCAGCCATTGATAGGCATCGCGCCAATCGAAACCCTCCGCATTGACCTTTAGAAATTCAATCTGCCCGGAGCGAACTGAGACGGGTTTCGGCATCGCCAGGCCAGTTTGTTGTCAATTCTGTCCGATGTCGATCTTCGGTTCGAACGGAGTTTGTTAAGCCGTCCGATTAATCGGCCCCGAGATCACTGCAACGACATCGCTCTTGCTCGACCGTGCCCTTGGATTAACTTTGCGGCTTCCAGAATTTTGCCGTGAATCCGCGAATCCTCTATTTTTGTTGTGCGACGATGTTGTTCGCCGTCGAGGCGATGGCCGAGGGATCGTATCAACGCACCCGCGATGACAAGACGACTGTTTGGAACAACGCTCCCAAAGCAGGTGAGACCTCTGCCTGGAACGGCGACCGGGACAACGAAGGATATGCCACCGGTTTCGGCACATTGACTTGGTACACGGCGAACTCCGACGTTTACGCCCGATATTACGGCAACATGATTCACGGCAAGTTTGACGGGCCGGTGAATGTCCACTCGAAAGGGAAAACAGCCTACGCCATTTTCATCGATGGCCAGCGAACGAGCCGTTGGGCAAGAGGCCGGGCCCCATCAGCTCCTGCGATTGCACAACGGTTGGAAGCGGCGCGGAAAAAGGTCGCGAAAGTAGCCGAAAAAGAAAACTCCCCGGCCCCGAACGCCACTCCGCCAAAGGACGAGACCGCTGTAACGGCTGCTGAACGCCCAGTCACAGAGAAACCGCCAGCCGAACCGGACCCTGCGAAAAGAGAGCCCGCACCATCGGCCGGCGCGAACAATGACAAAGAAAAAGCACAGAATTCAATTCCAAACGCCTTCGCCAACAATGCTTTCAGCCCGCCAACGGAAGGATCGACCCCGGCGAAGACCGAACGTCCGGTGACCGAAACGCCGGCAGAGGGGCAGATCGCTAAGAAACCAGAAGTCGTGCAGCGATCCGAGATGGACTCGCACTCAACGCCCAACCCCCCGATGGACGGATCCCTGGAGGACGTTCAACGTCCGCCTACCGAAGCGCCCGCGCCGGGATTGGTGGGATACAAAGAGGCAGTTCCAGAGAAGCAAGTATCTAAGAGAGAGGAAAACACGAAGCGGTCGAAGCCGGACGCGCCTTTGAAGCCCAGTCCACCAAAGGACGAAACGCCAGCGGAGAAAAACGGAGTCGATACTTCAGTGCGGACCATGATGCAGCCGCCATCTTCTTTGCGGGCCTCGTCGTCCGGTGATGCTTTGCCTCCCGAGGCGCATCTGACAAAAGAGGACGCGATCGAACTCGCTGATTCAAAAGCGCGCAACAACGGCTACGATTTGAATGCATACCATCGCCCAAAGACGAATTACGATGCTGCCAATGGCACGTGGTCGTTAGTCTACGACCGGAAGGAAGCAGATGGATTGTCTGAGAGTAACCGGAGCTTCGGTATCGCGATCGACGAGAAGGACAAGAAAGCGACGATTGTTCCGGACAGGTGAGCGGAAGTCGGGCGTTTCTCTTTATTGAGCCGATGCAACCGCCGTGGCATCGAGTTTTGACTGAACGCGCTGCACCATTGTAACGGCGGCGATGAGCACCATCGCGGCGACTACCTGATGCGGCCGCAACGCGGCGTGGAAAAATCCCCACGTGATGCAGACCGCGGCCAAAGTTTGCAGCATCTCGAAGTAACCAGCGGTGGATGCGCGGGTGAGCCGAAGCCCTTCGAAGTATATAAGAAGAGGGATGCCACCGGAAATCGATGCAAGGAGAAGGAGCGCAACGATCGCCTTGAAGGGCTGGGCCTGGGCGGCTGGCGGCCAGAGCGATGCCCCGTTTAGTTTGCCATAACCAATCAGTATCCCAGTCATGCAGACTAACCCGACAACGATGCGCAGGCTGGCGGCGAGCTTGAGCGACATGCCGAGCATGACGCCGCGCCCGGCAACGGTGGAGCCCGCCCAAAAGACCGCGCAGATCAGCGCGTAGCCGGTTCCGGTTGTTAGGCCAGCGCGCTCAAATGATTGGCCGACGAGCGTAGGATATTCAACCGACAGGAAAATGCCGGCGAGGATCGCAATCGCGGCGAAGAGAAAAAAGCGCGGTGCAAGCTTGTCGCGAAAGATCAAAACCGCGCCGAGGGTCGAGATAACCGGCTGAATGTTCAGGATCACATTCACCACGGTTGGATTGCCGTTTTTGAGAGCGAGGGTGAAGAAGATTGTGCCGACCGCGGAGCCGGCGAAACCGGAAAAGATAAGAAATCCCCAGGTGCGGATGTCGATCTTGCGCAGTACGCCGAGACTCGGTAACAGAATCGGCAGGAACATGCCCAATATCAGGACGTGCTCCCAGAAAACGATCACTTCGGCATCGAACAACTCGTTGAGGGGAATCCGCCATGCGCTTTCAGTCCCCCAAAGAGCGGCGCCGAGCCCCACCAGCCATGGGCCGTACTTTACGCGGTCAACGTTGGAATTGGTCATCGATAAAATGCTATCACGTCGGCGCTGCGATGCGTCAATTCGCCGAAATAGCACTGACGTTTGACGCGCAATACGTCGTCAAGACACGATTCATCCCGATTGCCGAATAGACATCGGAAGGTATTTTCCTGGCGCCGTGTCACTGACTGATCTCCATCTTGCTGTTAAGTTCCGGTTGAGCTGTGTCAGCCTAAGCTGGCTCTTGCTTTCCATGGCGTCGACGCACGCGGTCATTCTTTACGGAACGGGCGATTCAGGTGCGAACACCAGCGCTCCGACCGGCGTTCTCGCAGGCAGTGGCTGGCAATACGAAGGACAGTTCGGGGCCTTTCTTGGAACAGTTATCGCGTCGAATTATTTTATTACCGCCAAACACATCGGAGGCAACGTTGGCGATAACTTTATGTTTAACGCCGCTACGTACGCGACGACCGCGGTTTTCGGCGATCCAGCGGGCGATCTTCAGATTTGGCAGGTTGCCGGAACTTTTCCGATGCATGCATCGATTTATAGCGGCGCGGCGGGCACCGAAACGAACCTTAATCTTGTAGTCTTCGGACGCGGGACCCAGCGCGACGGCCTCGTGCGGGTAGGCAGCGACATGCACGTAGGAGGTTGGCTATGGGGAATTTCCGATGGAGTGCAGCGCTGGGGCACGAACATAGTCGGCTCGGTCGTGACCGATCCAAATTACGGGAAGCTGCTGTTTGCGCCTTTTGATGGAAATGCAGGACCAAACGAGGCACACCTGTCCGTAGGCGATTCCGGTGGCGCGGTCTTCGTGTTCAATGGGAACAACAGCATGTGGGAACTTGCGGGAATTAACCTCGCAGTGGATGGGCCGTTCAGTGCTTCCTCAAGCGGAACGAATCCATTCGATGCAGCGCTGTTCGATACAATCGGTCTTTTCGTGCAGGGTGATCACGGCATCTGGGCCGCCGCGCCTGACCCGAGTGGCTTTTATGCAACCGAAATCGCGGCACACAAAGGCTTCATAGAATCGGTGGTCATGCGGTTGCTGAGCAGCGTTTCCCGCAAAACGCATGGCGGCGCTGGAACGTATGATATCGATCTACCGCAGACGGGGCCGCATGGCGTCGAGTGTCGCAGGCCCGGCGTCGCGAACGACTACACGATCGTATTCACTTTCATCAACAGCGTTTCAGTTCAATCGGCGAGTGTCACATCAGGCACAGGGAGTGTGGGTGCCTTTACGGTCGCCGGCAATCAAGTGACTGTGAATCTCAGCGGGGTCGCGAATGAACAGACCATCGTCGTAACACTTGGGAACGTGAATGATGGAACAAATGCGAGTAACGTTCAGGCCACGATGGATGTGCTGGTGGGCGACGGGAACGGCGACGGGCATGTTAACGCGTCCGATGTCGCTCAAATCAAATCGCGAATCGGGCAACCGCTTGATCCGGTGAACTTCCGTTCGGATGTAAATTTCAACGGAGTCATCAACGCCAGCGACACCGCGATTATCAAATCCAACATCGGCACTGGGCTGCCATAGAGCAGGCCCAGCCGTAGCCATGAAATTGTCGCGTTGGTTTGCAATTTTTCGAGCGAAGGCATGAACGATACTTGTTTCGTTTCTTGAACCGGATTTAACCACGAATGCACGCGAACTCCAAAAACGCCGTCCAAGCGCCACCCATTAGGGGGGAAAGGCGTGACAATTGCACGGCCATCTCAGTAGACTTGCAGGGAAGCAACGAATGTTTGCTCGTTACTACCAAGCCGAAACTTCTTATGAAAAGAAAATCCTCCTCCCAAGTCGCCTTCTTTGGTCTACGCATTTTGATCGGTCTTGCTTCTTGTTCAATCGGCGCCTCCCTGGCGCTTAGCGGGTTTGGCGTGTTCTCGGCTGCGCCGCCGCGTGGCGACCGGGCAACGCAAGATCAACACTCCAATGAGCAAATAGACGTGCTCCAGCCCTGGGCCATCGTCGCCAATTATCCTGCTTTAGTTGAGAGTTCCGTGGTCGGAAGCGATGGCACGTACGCCTACGTAGCAGGTGGTCGCATTAGTGGTGGACCTTCGAACACATTCAATCGCTACGATCCGAATTCGAACAGCTGGACTGCTCTGCCAGCTATGCCGACCGCTCTTTTTGCCACTCGCGGAGCTTTTGCCGCTAACACCAATTCATTTTACGTCTTCGGCGGCTTCAACGGCGCAACCACGTTTAATACGACATATATTTATAATGCGGGCACTAACAGTTGGACGACCGGCGCTCCGATGCCGGCGGCTCGTTTCTTTCCAAACGTCGCCTACGACGCACCCACTGGAAAAATCTACGTAATCGGCGGATTCACTTCCGGCTCGGTGGAGGCGAACCAGACTTGGGAATACGATCCGGTGGCGAATACTTGGAATACAACCAGGGCGAACATTCCCGCGGCAATGGGCGGCAGCGCTACGAGTATTGTGGGCCAGTTCATCTATCTGGCGGGTTCCTACGCCGGCGGTTCAGGCTCCACGCTGCATTACCGCTACGACATCAACAACGATGCTTGGGCGCCGATGCCTGGGGTGCCGGTAGCGGTTTATGAAGCTGCGGGGGCGGCGATCGGTTCGCAGATTTACGTGATTGGAGGCGGCAATCCCTTTGTGGCTGGAGATGGCAAGGGCGCTCCTTCCCCGCTTGATTCATCACACGCGCCCGCAGCGTCGTTCACCACTACTTACATTTTCGATACTTCCACCCTCACTTGGACTACGGGACCCAACACAAACGTGGCGCACTCTTTCACCGGGGGCACTGCGATCAGCAATCGTCTTCTAGTCGTGGCCGGCAGCAATGGCACGGCCGACACAAATACGGTAGAAATGACTACCGCCCCGCCGCCCGGGCGAAAGATCCTGTTAGTGCAAGCCGATTGCGGAACCAATCCGGCATTGTTGCGAAACAACCTGCTGGCGCTGGATCCGACGATGACGGTGGATTTCTTCAATGCTCAGACTGGCACACCGACGCTCGTCCAGCTCCAAGGCTACGATATTGTGGTCCCGTTCAGTAACTGCGTGTACTCGGACGCGGTAACGCTGGGCAATAATCTGGTCTCCTACATGAACGCTGGCGGAGTGGTCGTGGCATTTAACTTTGATTGGTTTGGCGGTAATCAATCAATCCAGGGCACTTGGTTGAGCGCTGGCTATTCACCGTTCAACAATCCTGGTAGCAACAACTTCAGTCCTGGGACGCTTGGCGCATTCACGGCGGGTCATCCACTGATGCAAGGTGTGAGCAGCTTGAATTCCAATTTTCGAATGACTATGGCGCTGGCGAGTGGCGCGACGCAGGTCGCGGCGTGGAACGACGCCACGCCATTGATTGCCTACAAAGGACGAGCGGTCGCGGTGAGTGGTTATGTCGGCGATTTTTCTAGCGGTTGGAGTGGAGATTTTGCCCGCGTGATTCTCAATGCGCACGCCTGGCTCAGTTCACCGGGCCATCGCATTCTTATCGTGAATGCCGACGGTGGAGTAAACCCGGACACATTGCGCAACAACATTCTCGCCGCGGATCCCACAACAACTGTGGATGTTTTCGACGGAGGCACCGCCACGCCGACGGTGGCCCAATTGCAGGCTTACGATACCGTGGTTCCATTCAGCAACTTTAGCTGGGCGGATTCCACGACCCTGGGCAACAATCTTGTTTCGTACATGAACGCCGGCGGCGTGGTGGTGGCATTCACCTTCGACTGGTCGAGCGTCGCAACATCATCGATTCAGGGGACTTGGGTGAGCGGGGGGTACACGCCGTTCAACTTTCCAGCAGCCAACAACTTCACCGCTGCAACACTTGGCACGTTCACAGCAGGTCATCCATTGATGCAAGGAGTCAGCAGCTTGAATGCATCCGACCGAAGCAACGTTTCGGTGGCGGGTGGCGCAACACAGGTGGCAGCGTGGAATGACAGCATTCCATTGCTTGCTTACAAGGGGCGCGCCGTCGGCGTGAGTGCCTATGTCGGCGATGGTGGCGGTAGCGGCATCTGGAGCGGGGACTATGGCCGCGTGATTCTTAACGCTGGAAACTTCCTGGGAACATCCGACCTGTTTGCCTCGCTCAACGGGCAGGTAAATACCGGGAATACCGGCGGTTCGATCCTCGAATTTACGTCGGCTGGCGGACAGAGCATTTTCAAGTCGCCAGAAGGAAGGCCTCGCGGGGTAGCCTTTGACGGCGCCGGGAATCTTTTTGTGGCAACCAACCCGTTCGACGGAGGTTCTGGCACTTATCAGTCAGCGATTGTGAAAATCACTCCAGTTGGTGTCCAGAGTACGTTCGCCACCGTAAGCGGTAACTTCTTTCTTGAGGACCTGAGGTTCGATACCTCTGGAAATCTCTATGCCTTGGGTAACGATTTCAACGATGCGAACCTTGCGAGCACGATCTTCGAATTCACTCCCGGTGGCACACAGAGTACGTTCGGCTCCGTCCCTGGCCAGAGTTTTGGTCTGGCCTTTGATGGCGCGGGGAATCTCTTCGTATCGGACAATAGCGATCAAACTATTTATAAGTTTACCCCGGCAGGAGCACGGACGGTGTTCGTCGGTCCGGCAGCTTTTGGTCCTTCGGGGCTTCAGAACACCGGGTTCGAGACGGGCAGCTTTTCTCCAGGATGGACGATCTCGAGCAGCATGCCCGCGCCAGTGGTGTCCAATCTCCAGGCTAACACGGGTACCTACTCCGGCCATCTGGGCAGCTTCGGGCCGGGCGAAACCCCGGGAGACAGTTCGTTCTTCCAACAAGTGGGGGTTCCCTCCACTGGTGGCACTCTCACTTACTGGTACTGGCCGCGCACCGTCGATAACATCATGTTCGATTGGCAAGACGCCTATGTTACCAACGCAGCCGGCACTGTGATTCTTGCCACCGTCATGCATGTGTGTGAAAACACCCAGGTTTGGACCCAGATTACCTTCGACATGTCCGCATTCGCGGGGCAGACAGTGGGCATCAAATTCCTGGTCCATGGAGACAATGCTGGCGATGCCACGGATATGTTTGTCGATGACGTGGTTGTCACAAGGATCGGCCCCGCGGGATTGGCTTTTGACAAGTCCGGCAATCTTTTTGTCTCTACCGAATCGGCTAGCGTTGGAATCGACACGATCCTCAAGTTCACTCCAGCCGGGATGGGAAGTACGTTTGCTATGGGACTTAGCAATCCTCGCGGCCTTGCCTTTGATAGCATGGGCAATCTTTTCGCAGCCGAGGTGCCGCAATTTTCCACCGGTGACATTTTAAAGTTTACACCTGCAGGAGCACAGAGCGTTTTCGCATCCGGGCTAGGCCGCCCAGCGGGCAATGGAGGGCCGGAGTTTCTTACCTTCCGCGGTGTCTCACCAGTGGGAGCTGTCTCTCGAAAGGTCCACGGTGGTGCAGGGACCTTCGACCTTCCGCTGCCGCTCAGCGGCACACCTGGAATCGAATGTCGCAGCGGCGGTGCCACTAACGATTATCAGATAATCATTAGTTTCGCTCATGAGGTCACGGTCGGCGGCGCACCGCAGGCTCAAGTCACTTCGGGGACAGGGACAGTCGGGAGTGGAGGTGTGTCTAATGGCGGGGCAGTTACCGTTAGCGGCTCGAGCGTAACCATACCGCTCACCAACATTGGGAACGCGCAAACAATCAAGGTAACGCTTTTTGGCGTGAATGATGGTTCGAGCAGCGGCAACGTAGTAATTCCGATGAGCCGTTTGTTAGGCGACACGAATTCAAATGGCGCGGTCACTTCGGCGGATGTCTCCCAGACAAAATCGCGAATTGGCCAAACAATATCGTCGGCAAACTTCCGCTCAGATATAAATGCTAACGGCGCCATTAACGCATCGGATACTGGTTTGGTGAAATCCGCCCTCGGCACTGGGCTGCCGTAGCCGTTTCAAATAGTAAGTTGCCGCTGTGTCCGCTCACATTGGTGAGCGGAAAAGCACGTGCCACGCATGCGCCTTTTTAGAAAAAGAGCGTGACATTATCGCCGGTTCTGTTTAACCTCGTCGCTTCGTTGGACAGGGGATAAGGGGAGCATTGCAGGCGCTTTGGGCGAACTCTAATTGGAAGCAGAATCTCATTTGAAAAAAAATTCCACTTCCCTCTCGGGTTTCTTTAATCGTCGTTTCTTAATCAGCCTGGTTTTTTTCATTTCTGGCGCTTTCCTCGCGCTGGCGGGCTTTGGCCAGGGCAAACGGGACAAACAGTCGGCCGCGCAATGGCCGTCGCTTTCACAGGCGCTTTCCCAGGACTACTCCGGTTACAAAGTTCAATCGGGAACGGAGTTGGAAAAGCTGGTGCGCGCGAGCCAGGATTTTTCGTCTCTACGCGATGATGAGAAAACAGACAAGCGCGGCCTGCCAGCCTGGTTACGGGTATGGTGGCGCAAGGCGCATCCCGAAGTAAATTACACCGTGACGGATCCGACCGGGGGTTATCCGCATGTGCTCAAGGAGATTCTGGAGTGGATGTTGACTCACCAGGATTTAAAAGCCGGCCCGGGAATTGAATCGAAATCGGGAATGCACGCGGCGGCGGACCCGGATGGCGATACTCCTAGCATCGGCGCAGATCTTCGTATTTCCGGGGTGCAAAGTGCGGCACGGAGCGAATCTGACATTCGGATTAACTATTTCGATCCGATGAAAATTATCTCGGCGTCGAACAACATCGCCGCCAGTGGCAAGCAGGCGATCTACTATTCAGTCGATGGCGGCGTGAATTGGAACCAGACAACGCTCCCAGGCACGGGAACCGATACCTCACATTCTGACCCCACTTGCGATTGGACGTCCGACGGGCGGGCCTGGTCTTCCACTCTCGGAATTGTGGGCAGTTCGCTGCGGCTGCGAAATTATTATTCCCTCGATAATGGAGCGACCTGGACATTTGAGGGAACGGCATCGGGAACTCAAACCAATGTGGACAAACAAATGGTCTGGGTCGATCACAGCGCCTCGTCGCCGTTTCAAAACCAGATGTATGCGATCTGGCACAATGGCAACCCCGCCTTTATGAATCGCCGCACCGCAGGAGCGGGCGGCACTTGGCTGGCGTCACCAATCCAAGTAAGCGGGGTGGAGAGCAGCGGCACTTGCATCGGTGGCGACGTGAAGACGAACGGCGCCGGAGATGTTTTTGGATCGTGGCCGAGCACGGTCAACTCGAAGATTTTTGTCGTGAAGTCGACCAACGGCGGCGCCTCGTTTGGTGCTCCCGTGCAAGTCGCCACGACCTTCGATTCCTACGACATCGGTGTGCCATCCTTTAACAATCGGCGCGCGCTAATTTACGTAACGCTGGGCGCGTACAAAACGGCGCTCAAGGATAACGTGTATGCAACCTGGACGGATTTGTCGGGCGAAGCGGGTTGCACCGTGCCGAATAACGAGCCGGGATCCAATGTAAACTCCACCTGCAAAACGCGGGTTTGGTTTTCCCGTTCGATCGACGGGGGCGCGACGTGGGCTCCCCCAGTGAAGATCAACAACCAGGCAAGTCTCAACGACCAATACAATCAGTGGCTGGCCGTCGACGAAACCAGCGGCGGCATCGGCATTATGTATTACGACACGGTAAGCGATGCCGGCCGGAAAAAGACCGAAATTTGGTACCAGTCCTCCGCCGATGATGGAGGATCGTGGTCGCCGGCGCAGAAAGTGGCGACGGGGATGACAGATGAAACCGCAGGCGGCCAGGACAGTGGAAATCAGTACGGCGATTACAACGGCATGAGCGCTTTCTCCAATACGTTTTTCCCTTCCTGGACGGACCGGCGCAGCCTTGCCCGTGAAGAGATTTGGACGGCCAAGATCACCGATACATTTGCTCCGGCGGCGAACATTGTTAGCTCAGGATCAACCGTGGTGGCCGGGACATGCGGAAATCCAGCGGTCATTAACCCGGGCGCGATGATAACGGTGGACTTTTGCGTGCAGGACAATGGCGGTTTAGCCACCACAAATTTGGTAGGCACATTGCAGGCGAGCGGCGGCGTTTCGAATCCAAGCGGCCCGCAGAGCTACGGTGTGGTGACCCCGGGTGGCGGCTCGGTGTGCCGCAGTTTTACGTTTAATACCAGCGCGGCGTGCGGCGGCAGCGTCACCGCAGCGGTTCAGTTTCAGGACGGAGCGAACAATCTTGGAACGAGGACGTATAACTTCACCATGGCCGGCACTCCCAACGTGCTCTATACGGAAAACTTCGATGGAGCGAGCGCGCCAGCGCTTCCGCCCACATGGGTCGCGTCGAATGCGAGCGGAACCACCCTTTGGGTCACGTCGGCCACTACGCCGGATTCGTCGCCAAATGATGCCTTTGTCGATGATCCCGCAACCGTCAGCGATAAGCGATTGGACTCAGCACCGATCAGTATCACATCCGCTACGGCCCAGCTGACCTTCCGCAATAGTTACAATTTGGAGGCCGGCTCCGCATTCTACGACGGAGGCGTTCTGGAAATCTCGTCGCCCAATATTAATGGCGGCGCGTTTACCGATATCACCAATGCCGCGGTCGGCGGAAGCTTTAGCAGCGGCGGTTACGCGGGGACGATCAGCAGCGGGTTCAGTAATCCGCTGGCCGGTCGACAGGCGTGGAGTGGAAATTCCGGCGGTTACATCACGACGGTCGCGAATCTTGGGCCGAATGTAGCGGGTCAGACGATCAAGCTGCGTTTCCGAATGGGATCGGATAACACCTCGTCGGCGACCGGTTGGAGAATCGACAGTCTCAGTCTCAATGACGGTTTCACTTGCGCGCCGGTGCCGGTGAGCGCGGTTTCACGGAAAATGCACGGTGGCGTGAATACTTTCGATGTCGATC
This sequence comes from Verrucomicrobiota bacterium, assembly GCA_040005265.1. Taxonomy (GTDB): domain Bacteria; phylum Verrucomicrobiota; class Verrucomicrobiia; order Chthoniobacterales; family UBA10450; genus JBDTZF01. Next base: position 9,448 of record JBDTZF010000026.1, on the reverse strand, counting down.
TTCCGCTTAGCGGGGTGCCGGGGATTGAATCGCGAAGCGGCGGTCCGACCGGGGATCACCAAGTGATTGTTACATTTGCGAATCCCGTTGCCGTTAGTGGTGCGTCAGTCACGGCCGGAAGCGGGAGCGCAGGAAGTTACAGTGTCAATGGCTCGCAGGTGACGGTGAATCTAACAGGTGTAACCAACGGTCAAACAATTTGGATCAGCCTCGACAGCGTGAATGATGGGACAAACATGGGTTGTATAGCCATCCCCATGAGCGTGCTGGTGGGCGATACAAATGGAAATGGCTCAGTGAATTCATCGGACGTGTCGCAGACTAAATCGCGCATCGGTCAATTGATCGATGTCACAAATTTCCGCTCTGATGTAAATGTTAATGGCTCGATTAACGCCACGGATGTGGCGCAGGTGAAAGCGAATATTGGCAGCGCGCTGCCTTAATGGATTTTCCCATCGCGGGTTGCGGCGGGGGCGCGATATGCGCGGTTTTATAGAAAAAGCGTGACATTCATGCACTCGCTGCCCTAACCTCGCGCATAGGCGAGAAGTTTTTTCTCGCTGCCATAAAGACTTACCATGAAAAAGAAATCCGCTAATCAATCAGCTTTTTTTAATCTGCGCGTTCTAATCGGCGTCCTTTTTTGCTTTACCGGCGCCGGTCTCGTATTCCTGGCGTCGGCCCAGCCGGAACCGCGCACTAGAATCAAACCCGATGCCCCGTCGGTCGGCGTCTATCGGGGATTGTTGCCGATCGCGCACTTTGATATTTCACCGGCACTGCGCGACATGAAAGTCATACCGCCCGGAATTGGCAAACTGCGCGAGAATGAAGATCGCGATATTGTCCCGCACACGGCGCGCGGCGTTTTGAAACCGGATCCGGTGGTGCAGCGTATTCTCGGCCGTCAGCTCGGGATACCAGCACCGATCGTTACATTCAATGGACCCCCGAATTCCGCCGGTGTTGCGCCGCCCGACCCGAATGGCGATGTCGGGCCAAACCATGTGGTGGTGATGATGAACCTGAGCTTCCAAATTTTTAACAAGACCGGCACCTCGTTGTTCGGGCCTGCCTCTAGCAACACATTGTGGTCGGGTTTTGGCGGTCCCTGCCAGACCGAAAATTCAGGTGATCCAGTTGTTCTGTACGATCAATTGGCCGATCGCTGGATGCTTTCGCAGTTCACTTCGGCCGGGCCCACTTTTTATAACTGCGTCGCCGTCTCGACCACCTCCGATCCGACGGGATCGTACTATCGTTACGCAATTACCACCGGTTCGAATTTTCCGGATTATCCGAAATACGGGATTTTTCCGGATGCGTACTATATTAGCACGCGTGAATTCGTAGGTGGTACCGGCGGTGCCTTCGGAGGCGTCGGAGCGTATGCGGTCAATCGTGCCCAGGTGTTGTCCGGAAATCCAAATCCGCAGGTGATTTCGTTTCTTGCGCCGCCGACTGGCAGCGGGGCCAACGTGGGGGACGGTCTGTTGCCGGCCGATATGGACGGGATCAATCTACCGCCTCCCGGCAGTCCCGAATATTACGTGGGCTCGATGGATGATAATGGTCCGTACGGAGCGACTATGGACGCGCTGACGTTATGGAAGTTCATTGTGAATTTCGCCAACCCGCCGTCATCCAGTTTCGCTCTAGCTAACACGATTCCGATTGCTTCTTACAATTCGATACTCGGGCTCTGTGGCGGCACTCGTTCTTGTATTCCGCAGCCAAGCACAACTAACAAGCTCGATCACCTTGGATATCGTCAACGGCCCTTGTTTCGCGCTGCCTATCGTAACTTTGGCGGCTACGAATCCATTGTGACCAACCAGTCAGTATCCGCTGGCACCGGTCCCAGCGGCGAAGTGTCAGGAATTCGTTGGTGGGAAGTGCGCAGCCCGGGCAGCAGTCCGGTTATTTTCCAGGAGGGCACGTATGCGCCTGGTATCACCGACGGAATTCATCGATGGATGGGCAGCATCGCCGAGGACAATCAAGGCAACATGGCTTTGGGTTTCAGCGCAGGCAATGCCACTATCTTTCCCAGTGTAAGCTATACCGGACGTTTAGTCGGTGATCCCCTCGGCCAAATGCCGCAGGGTGAAGCAAACATTGTTACCGGTACTGGTTCGCAGACTGCAGGTGGAAATCGCTGGGGCGATTATACCAGCACGACCGTTGATCCGACCGACGATTGTACTTTCTGGCACGTCAATGAATGGGTCCCGACGACCAGTGCCAGCGGTTGGCAATTGCGCATTGGCGCATTCAAGTTCGCCAGTTGCACGGCTCCGGCGAAGGGCACCGCGCATTTCATCGTGACAGTCTGCGGCGGCGGCAATTTGGCGAATGCCGTGGTCTCCATCGATGGATCAACCTACGGAGCCACTGTCGCCAACGGAACATATGATGCCGTGCTGCCTCCTGGATCGCATACCTACAGCATATCGAAGCCCACGTTCGGGACGGTGACAGGCAACTTTGTTATCGTAGACGGCAATACTACGAACGTAGTGCAGTGTCTCACAGGCACACCTTCCATCGCTGCCGCGGGTGCGACGCTTCAAGCCGAGGGTTGCTCTCCGAACAACGCGGCGATAGATCCGGGTGAAACCGTGACTGTCAGTTTTTGCGTGCAGAACACTGGCGGAGCTAACACCAGTGCCCTGGTCGGGACGCTTCAGGCGTCGGGCGGTGTTACTAATCCAGGCGGTCCGCAGAATTACGGCACGGTAGTGGCCGGCGGAGCTTCCGTTTGTCGCAGCTTCACCTTCACAGCCACCGGAGCGTGCGGCGGAACGATAACGGCCAGCATCCAACTTCAAGACGGAGCGACCAATCTTGGAACGGTGACCTACACGTTCACGCTCGGTGCATTGGCAGCCACATTGTCGGAAAACTTCGATGGCGCGACGGTCCCAGCATTACCGGCCGGATGGACAGCTGACCAGGGAACTAATACCGCCGGAGCGCCTTTGTGGGTCACTTCAAACTCCGGGACGCCAACGCCTCCGGCCGACAGCGTGCCCAATGCGGCCTTCACACAGGATCCAGCCAACCTTTGCGATAACCGGCTTTACTCGCCGGTGGTCATGTATTCAGGCGGTTCGCAATTGATGTTCAGGCAGACCTACGACCTGGAATCCCAAAACGCGACAACTGCGTACGATGCGGGGGTGTTGGAAATCAACATCAATGGAGGCGGCTACGTGGACATCGTTACGGCCGGCGGCAGTTTTGCGACCGGCGGCTACGATCACACGGGAATAAACACCGGTTTCGCCAATCCACTATTGCCGAGCCGCCCATGCTGGAGCGGAGCCACCGCCGGTTTTGTGAGCGTTTCGATAAACCTCCCGCCTGCAGGCGTCGGCTTACCGGTGCAATTCCGGTGGCGGATGGGTTCGGACAACTCGGTCTCGCATAACGGCTGGAGGGTCGACAATGTATCGATTGCGCAGCGAGTCTGCTCCACCAACTGCACGGCTCCGACGGTGAACAGCGCGGTTTCGCGTAAAACGCACGCCGGCGCAGGGGATTTCGATATTCCGTTGCCGCTCAGTGGGACAGCTGGAATCGAATGCCGCTCTGGAGGCGGGACCAACGATTACACGATGGTGGTGACCTTCGCGGCCAATGTGAGCGTTACTGGAGCGCCCCAGGCGCAGGTAACCTCTGGCACAGGCGTCATTGGTACCGGCGGAGTGGCAAATGGCGGAGCGGTAAGTGTTGCCGGTAACGTGGTAACAATACCGCTGACCAATGTGGGCAATGCCCAGACGATGACTGTCACGCTCAATGGTGTGACGGACGGAGCGACGACGGGTAACCTGACGATACCGATGAGCAAACTGTTGGGCGACAGCAATGCCAACGGCGCGGTAAACGCCAGCGACGCGTCGCAGACCAAGTCGCGAATCGGTCAGGTTGTGGGCGCGGGGAACTTCCGCTCGGACATCAACATCAACGCTGCGATTAACGCGAGCGATGTCTCAATAATCAAGGGCGCTATTGGCACGGCAGTGCCTTAAGCGGCCATTGCGAATTAAAGGGGGCGGGCAAGGTAAACCTTGCCCGCCCTTTCGCTTTCGGCCCCGCCTTCAGTAACTGTTGCCTCTCTGCGGGATTGCGCTTGTTCCTTCCTTTTCCGCAAATATGGTGACGAAATGAAAGCCAAAGTCGTCGTGATGCCGAAAGTCGCTGTGCTCGATCCGCAGGGAAACGCGGTGCGCGATGCGATGCGACACCTGGGGATGCCCGAGGTGCGTAGTGTGCGAATCGGAAAATACATGGAGATCGAGGCTGACGGAGACGATGTCGACCTGGAAAAAAGGTTACATGGTCTCTGCCGCGATTTGTTGTCGAATCCGGTGATCGAAGATTACGAGCTGATCAAAGCACTTGATACCGGCGCCTAAGTTCACTTTGCGGCGAACTTGAGGCGAAATCGGCGGTCGGAGTCGCGAAACGGGTCCATGCCGTAGTAACGATTTTTTTTAAGAAAAGACGTGACATCTATGCCGTCCGTTTCGTAGCCTCACCATGCGCGAAAGTTTCGCGCCAGCTCTGTTCAGTTAACCTATTCTTATTATGAAGAAAAAATCCGCCTCTCAATCCGCCTTCTTTAACGTCCGCGTTCTAATCGGTGTAGTGATCCTCTGCATCGGCGTCTTTCTGGCCTTACTGGGCTTTGGGGCTTTCTCGAATGCCCTCGCCAGCTCAGAGCAAAAATCCGGTGCACAAAAACCGGCAGCCGCCTTTAACGAATCCGGCCCTCGAGTAATTTCGGCTTTTCACACGGACGTTTCACGACCGCTTCGGGACGCTCCTACGGTTTGGCCACCGGCGGAAAGGAAAGCGCCGCATGAGGCAGCCTTGAATCCGATGTTACCGCATCGGCACGTCGATGGACGCGACCCAGTGGTTCAGAACAAATTCTTTATGAAGGATGTGCAGCCCTACATTCCCGGGCCGATCCTGAATTTTGACGGTGTTCCGTTTCCCGGCGTTGTGTGTAACTGCGCGCCGCCCGACACCAATGGCGCCGTCGGCAAAACGCAATATGTGCAGATCGTAAACGAAGGGTATCAAGTTTTCGATAAAACGACTGGGACATCCGTCCTTGGGCCAAACAGCATCAGTTCAGTCTGGAGCGGATTTGGCGGCACCTGCGAATCCAATGGCGACGGCGATCCAGTGGTTTTGTACGACCGGCTTGCCGATCGCTGGGTCATCAGCCAGTTCGCCGGGTCAGGCACTCCTACCGACGAATGTATCGCAGTTTCCCAGACCGGTGATGCGACCGGTGCTTATTATCGTTACGGGTTCCATCTTGGTGCAAACTTCTTCGATTATCCCAAGTTGGCCGTTTGGCCTGACGCTTATTACATGGCGGATAACGTGTTCAATTCGGGCGGCACGGCATTCCTCGGAGTTCAGGCGTTTGCCTTTGATCGGTCGAAAATGCTCGTCGGCGATGCGACCGCCACGGTCATTACGCCAGGATTCGCACCACAAGGGACGAATGAGGAATACTTTTTGCCGGCAGACCTTGATGGGATTATTCCGCCAACCGCGGGTGCGGCAAATCCGTTCATAGAAGGCCCCTTCACCGGCAACATCTACCGCGTCTATCTGTATCACGTCGATTTCGCGAATCCGGTAAACCAGACCTTTACCCAAATAGCGACCCCGGCAGCGGCAGCGTTCACTCAGATATGCCCGACGACTCGCGCCTGTATACCTGAGCCGAGCGGCGCTGCCCAATTGGATTCACTAGGGGACCGGCTGATGTTTCGAAACGCGTACCGCAAGTTCCCTGACGGGCATGAGGCTATCGTTGGCAATCATACCGTAAGTTCCGGCGGCGTGGCGGGTGTGCGCTGGTTCGAAATGCGCAATCCAATTGCCGCACCGGTTGTGTTTCAGGAGAGTACTTATCAGCCCGATACTACCTGGCGTTGGATGGCAAGCGCAGCGCAGGACAACCAAGGGAATATGGCGATCGGTTTCAACGTTTCAAGCGCTTCCCCGGCGACGATCCATCCGGGGTTAAGTTACGCAGGGCGCTTAGCAGGTGATCCGCTGAATGTTCTCTCTCAGGGAGAGGCGGTCTTGTTCGCCGGCCTGGGCGACCAGTCCGGCACGGGCAACCGTTGGGGGGATTATAGCGCCCTGCAAGTAGATCCGGTAGATGACTGCACCTTCTGGTACACGAGCGAATATTATCCCACTGGTACAACGACCTTCAATTGGCGCACACGTATCGGCAACTTCAAGTTCGCCCAGTGCACGGCACCGTCAAAGGGCACCGCGCATTTCACCGTGACGGTTTGTGACGGCGGATCGGCTCTGGCCGGTGCGTTGATCTCAATCGACGGGAACCTTTACGGGGGCAGTCTTGCCACAGGTTTGTATGACGCCACGCTGGCGCCCGGAGCGCATACCTACTCAGTGTCGAAACCCCCGACTTATGGCGCGGTGACCGGAAACTTTAATATTACGAACGGTCAAACGACTAATATCTCGGTTTGTCTGACAGGAACGCCGTTGATTCAGTCTTCTGGCTCTTCCATCGCAGCGGAGGGCTGCTCGCCGTCCAACGGTGTGATCGACCCGAACGAGACTGTAACGGTTAATCTGAAGGTGATGAACGTTGGCGGGGCGAGCACCACGAATCTCGTGGGGACGCTTCAAGCAACGGGCGGAGTCACAAATCCCAGCGGGCCGCAAAATTACGGTGTTGTCCCTGTGTCGGGAATGGCATCAAGACCGTTCACATTCACAGCTAGCGGCACATGCGGTGGAACGATCACCGCAACGCTACAGCTTCAGGACGGTGCCACGAACCTGGGTACGGTGACGTACACATTCACTCTCGGCGCACTAATTGGTCCGTTGAACGAGAGCTTCGATGGCGTGGTTGCCCCGGCCCTACCAGCCGGTTGGACGACTGACCAGGGAACAAACCAAGGAGGCTTCCCGATGTGGGTCACGTCAAACGCCGGAACCCCCGCACCGCCTTCGGACAGCGCACCAAACGCAGCGTTCACGCAAGATCCGGCGAACCTGCTCGATAACCGGATTTATTCGCCGGTCATCAATTATGGAGCGGGATCGCAGCTGACCTTCAGGCAGAACTTCGACCTGGAACAGCTAGACGCGACCACCGCGTATGATGCGGGCGTTCTTGAAATCAATGTCAACGGCGGCGGTTGGGTCGATATTATCGCAGCCGGCGGCAGTTTTGTTACGGGCGGCTACAATCATACGGCGATTAGCACCGGCTTCGCCAATCCGTTGTTGCCAAGTCGTGCTTGCTGGAGCGGAGTCTCCACTGGCTTCATGACCACCACGGTTAGCCTGCCGGCAGCAGGAGTTGGTATGCCGGCGCAATTCCGCTGGCGGATGGGTTCGGACAACTCGGTATCGCATACAGGTTGGAGGATCGACAATGTGATGATTGCGCAGCGAGTTTGCTCGACCAACTGCACGGCTCCGACGGTGAGCGGCGCGGTTTCGCGTAAAATGCACGCCGGCGCTGGTAATTTCGATATTCCGTTGCCGCTCAGTGGCACAGCTGGAATCGAATGCCGCTCTGGAGGCGGGACCAACGATTACACGATGGTGGTGACCTTCGCGGCCAATGTGAGCGTTACTGGAGCGCCCCAGGCGCAGGTAACCTCTGGCACAGGCGTCATTGGTACCGGCGGAGTGGCAAATGGCGGAGCGGTAAGTGTTGCCGGTAACGTGGTAACAATACCGCTGACCAATGTGGGCAATGCCCAGACGATGACTGTCACGCTCAATGGTGTGACGGACGGAGCGACGACGGGTAACCTGACGATACCGATGAGCAAACTGTTGGGCGACAGCAATGCCAACGGCGCGGTAAACGCCAGCGACGCGTCGCAGACCAAGTCGCGAATCGGTCAGGTTGTGGGCGCGGGGAACTTCCGCTCGGACATCAACATCAACGCTGCGATTAACGCGAGCGATGTCTCAATAATCAAGGGCGCTATTGGCACGGCAGTGCCTTAAGCGGCCATTGCGAATTAAAGGGGGCGGGCAAGGTAAACCTTGCCCGCCCTTTCGCTTTCGGCCCGATTCGTCCGCCGCTAATTTTGTCAGCGCGAATTCCCCTGTCTCGACGTTGGTGATCGCGTTTTTTCAAAAAAGCGTGACATTTACCGCGCGTTTCCCGTAACATCCTGCACGGGCAGAAGAGATTTTTGCTCTCAGATTCTAATTACCAAACCATGAAGAAGAAATCCGCCTCTCAAGCCGCTTTCCTTAATCTGCGAGTCGTTCTGGGGCTCGTGTTTTGCTCGGCCGGCATTTTCCTCGGTGTTTTCGGGTATGGCGGCATTTCGTTGCATCCCGCGGCCCGCACCGAGTCACTGCCCAGATACATGCCAGTCCCCGATGGCAGAGCCGATGACTTGAACCGTATGGAGGTCGAGTGGCACAACCGGGTGACTTATCCAACTGGCGTGTTTGATCCGGCATGGATCCGGCGGGCGGCAGAGCACGATGCTTCTATTGCACGCGGGGTTCCTTTTGGTTTGCGCTCCGCAAAATCGACAGGCGGGCGCAGTCCGCTCGCGCTCGATGCAACGGGATTTACTGCGCTTGGCCCGCAACCTGGGCGCATGACCGGGTGCTCGGGCTGCTTCGATTACGGAACCACTGAAGGTCGCGTCAATGCCATCGCTGTGGATCCAACCACCACCACTAACGGGAGCATTGTCGCCTATGTCGCCACGGATGGCGGCGGTGTCTGGAAAACGACCAATTGTTGCAGTGGAGGCACATCTTGGAGCGTGCTAACGGATGACGCGCTGATCAGCACGACCGCCATTGACACGCTCGCAATCGATCCAAACAATCACAACACGATCTACGCCGGCACCGGCGACTTGAACTACGGCTCTTTTTCGTTCGGAAGTCAGGGCATTCTAAAATCAACTAATGGCGGCACCAACTGGACGGTGCTCGGCGCCAGTGTTTTCGGAGCGGGCCTTCCATTGCCGCCCGGAACCTTCCCGCAATATCAAGCGGTCGGTAAAGTGCGCGTCGATCCAAATGACAGTAACAAGGTGCTCGCCGGAACAAAGACCGGGCTCTACCTATCCTATGACGGCGGCACTAACTGGACCGGCCCCTGCACTACGAACAGTTTCAGCACGCAACGCCAGGACATCACTGGCCTCGAGTTGACGAATATGGGGGGTGGCGTGACCCGGATTGTCGCGGCGGTCGGTGTGCGCGGCTTCGCCACAACGGTGCAGGTTAATCTCGACAAGAACGGAGCAAACGGCCTTTACAAGGGCACCGTTCCGGCGAGTGGCTGCCCTTCCGATTTCACTTTGGTCAGTCGCAATGATAATGGTTTCAACTTCGGTACGATGGTTTCCGGTAGTCCCTACGCAACGGGCGC
>JBDTZF010000025.1:0-25320 GCA_040005265.1 Verrucomicrobiota bacterium | reverse complement strand
TGGCGCACTTTTCCTTCGAGGATGTAAAGGATCAGCTCGAAGCCGACATGAATGTGGGCGTAAGCAACGCCGCCCGGCGGGATGGTGGCGATGTTGGCGGATAGTTTGGTTGTGCCGACATTTTTGGCGGACATGCCCTGTTTATAATGAATGCCGTTCCAGTCCCGGCGGGCGCCGCCGCCGCGGATGGTCAGAATGCCGTCATGATCTTCGACGGCGCTCAGCTGGATGTTGTCTTTGCTCATCCCGCAGCAAACGTCCAACGTTTAACGCCCAACGTCCAATCTCGAATTCAGACGGAACAGTTGTAGGCTGACGGCATGACCATGTCGGAATTGCCATCGATCACGGAACGACGCCGACTCCCTTCATCCGCAATAACGCCGCAAGCACTCGCATCTCAGGGGAATGCGCTTTGGATGGGGTCGCGGGATTTACGACATATATATAAGATCGACACGAAGACCTGGTCGCTGCTCGAAGAGGGTGAGGCCCCTGGAATTCCATGGGCGGCAGTGGCAACCAACGGAACCCTCTGTTTTACTATCGGGGAGGGGACGAACGATGATCGTTATGTTTATCGTTACAGTCCCGGTGCCGGCTTTGCGAAAATGTTCGAGTGCCCCGAGTTCACCGGGTCATATCTGAGTTATGACGGCGAATATCTTTACCTGAGTCAATGGTACAAGCAGCGCATCCTTCAACTCGATGGGAGTGGTAACATCCTGCGCAAGATCGACATCGGCGCCGAAATCTGCGGTCACACATTTGTGGATGGAACGATCTATGTCGTGCGCGGGAACGAACAACCAGACGGTCCGAGCCGGCCTGGCGAATATTGGCACATTGCGCGTCTCGATCCCAAACAGGAAACGCCCGATGTGCAGGATCTGGCGCGAGTTCCGTTCGCCTGCCGCTCACTCACGTTCGACGGCCAAAATTTCTGGACGAATCATCGCGCCGCCAACGAGACCGTGTCGTTCGCCTTGCCTGAATAATTCTTTTCGATTGCGACCAGCGCGATTCCGCCCAGAACGGCGATGGAGGCGAAAACGTAGCGAAGCGTGACCGGTTCGCCGAGTAGCAGAATCCCGCCCGTGGCGGCGAGAACGGGCACGCTGAGTTGAACCGTAGCGGCGAAGGCGGCTTTCAAACCGCTCAATGCGCTGTACCAGATCACGTAGCCAAGGCCCGATGTGATTGCGCCGGAAATAACCGCGTAAGTGAATCCCAACGGGTCGAAACGCATCCTCGTTATCATAATGAGACTAACGGCCGCAACAAAAGGGACCGCGCGCAGAAAATTTTCGGCGGTGGCTCGTGCCGGATTGTTTTCTCCTTTGCCGCGCACTGAGTAAATTCCCCAGGCCACACCGGCTCCAATCATGAGAATCGAACCGCCAATCGGAGGAGCGGAAATGCCCGGGAAAACGAGCACGACAAGTCCGGTCATGGCCACCACGAGACCGACAACTTGGAGCGCATCTAACTTTTCTCCGTTGCGCCAGCCCCAGAAAATCATCGTGGCCTGGACCGCGCCGAACAGCAACAGCGCACCGGTCCCGGCCGAAAGATCGACATATGCGAACGAAAACGCGGCGGCATAGCCAAAGAGCGCAAGCGCGGAGAGCCAGCTGCCCGATTCCTGAAGGGAGCCGCCTTCGCGCGGCTTCGACGTGGCAGGGGAGTCGGAATATCTCTCGACCAAAAGCGAAGCCGTTCTATCAACCATCAACTTTCCTCGAATCTGAATAATGAGCCAAAGGGCGGCCGCGCCGGACAGAATCCGGACCAATGTAAAGGTGGCGGGATCGATTCTGGTCTGTCTTAACGCCGCGCGACACAGGAGCGAGTTACTGGCGAACGCAATCATTGCGAGCGATGTCAGAATTAGAATTCGTGTCGACTTCACCGGGAAATAAGATGTTAGAGCCGAAGCCGTCGCGGGATCCCGCGATCAAAGCTGCAGTGCCTCTCGAAGGTGCGGGACGAGGCGTTTGCTAAATTCAACGGAATCGCCGGCGGACAGGTGCGACCATTCGGGACAATCGAAGCCGCTCAGATCGGGAAAATCCGAGTAATAGATTCCTGGAGCACCTGTGCTTTTTAACAGCGGCTCCCACGTTTGCGCGCGGGGAGTATCTCGATCCTCCAGAGCCTTTAATTCGCCGGTGTGAGGAAAGCGGACGAAGACGATCTTCCCTCCGCGAGCACGAAGCTTCTCGACCGCCGCGGTGATGTCGTGGAAGCGCGCTCCAATGGCCTTGTTGATCTCCGCGATGAAAACATCTTTGGGAATGTAGGTGGGCGGCGGGGGCGGAGTGAAGAGCGGGATCCAGATCTGCTGGATCGCGCTTTGCAATTTTCCTGGCTGGGCGCATTCCTCGATCATGCGGGCGCGCCGTTCACGATCGACCGTTTGAAAATATGGCGGGAGACGCGGAGGAACGAGCGCGCCGGGGCGATTCGAAATGGGCAACCGACGAAGAAGCTGCTCGAGCGTCAGATCTTCCTGTTTGAGAAAGGCAACGTGTTCCTCGAGAGGTATCGCCAGGCGTTCGCCCGCGCGTTGAGCTGGTGTCTGCATGTGAGAACGGCGCACCGATTTTTCCGCAATTGCCATTGGCGGTGTGCCCGGCGGCGCGAAGAATAAACGTGGAACGATGCTGCAAATAATTGTGCCGTGAAAGTTTTGGTCGTTTGCCAAATCGGCGAGCACGGGATAACCGCAGCTGCCAGCTATGGCGAGTTGCACGGGCCGCTTGCCCAAGCCGGTTTGCATTTCATCAAGATCGACATCGAACAAGCCCCTTGAATCGCCGATGATGACAATGGATTCAGGTTGCACCCGGCGGCGCGCCATCGTCCAGAGGTCCTCATTGTCGTTCAGGGTGGGCGCGTATCCCATCGACCGGCAATAGAATTCCCAAGCGCAGATCGCGGCACAAACGATTAGGACAACGATGACGGTAATGCCGCGCCATGGCAGCTGCGGAATCGGTCGCTCGTAATCGCGAGGAATAATTTCGCTGGGATCAGCGAAGAACAAACGCGGCAGACGAAGTTTCCCTTTAGAATTGGAAGTAGATGAAGGCATTGCTGTTTCCTTGAGTAAGAATAATTGCGCAAGTCATTAGGGCCCACACCGCGGTTACGACCCAGCGCGGCAAACGCGTGACAGCCGTCTCGATGTTGGTGTCGCGCAGCGACCAATGCACCAGCATCATACAGACGGTGACGATCCCGATTTGCAACATCTCGCGCGTGGCCAGGATCGCGTCGCCGTGCACGTGCCCGCCGAACATTCCTTGCAACATTCGTGCGGCGACAGAGAAATCAGGCGCGCGAAAAAATACCCATGCGATGCAAACCGCCGCGTACGTAACGAGACCGATCAAAAACCGGACGGCGAAATTGTTAACCCATCGTGCGTCTTCGAAGAAAATGCGCGCGACGCGTTCGAATACGAGATAGGAACCGTGAAGCAGGCCCCAGACGACGAATGTCCAGGCAGCTCCGTGCCACAAGCCGCCTAGGAACATAACGATCACAAGATTCAGAGCGGCCCGGAACGGGCCGGCCTGATTGCCGCCAAGCGGAATGTAGAGGTAATCGCGCAGAAAAGTGGAAAGCGAAATGTGCCAGCGCCGCCAGAAATCGGAAAAGCCGATGGCCGCGTACGGAAAACGGAAATTGTCTTTGAGATGAAAGCCGAGGCACAGGGCTGCGCCAATTGCGCAGATGGAGTAGCCGGCGAAATCGAAAAATATTTGACCGGCGAACGCCATGACGCCCAGCCAGGAATCAAGCGCGACCAGCGGGCCGCCGTAACTGAAAATCCGGTCGGCCGAGCCGGAGAGCATCGTATCGGCCAGGACAATCTTTTCGAAGAGGCCAAGCGTCATCAGCAACAATCCCCACATAAATTGCCCGAGCCGTAGACCGGGCGCAGTGACCAGTTGCGGAAGAAAATCACCGGCGCGCACGATCGGTCCGGCGACGAGCTGAGGAAAAAAGGAGACAGCCAGCACAAAATCGCGCAGTGACTTGGTTGGCTGCAGCACTTCGCGATAAATGTCGAGGGTGTAAGAGAGAGAGTGAAACGTGTAAAAAGAAATTCCGACCGGCAGGAGAATGTCGAGGTGAGGCGGCTGGTAAATGACGCCGGAGCGGGCGAGCAACCACTGGAAGTTTTCGAGGAGAAAATTTCCGTATTTGAAAAATCCCAACATGCTCAGATTCATGCAGACGCTGGCCACCAACCAGATCCGGCGCGAACGGGGTCCCTCGGCCTTGGCCATGCGTGATCCGAGCCAAAAATCCATGGCGGTGGTGGAAAAGAGCAACGCGGCGAAGGGCGGGTTCCACGCGCCGTAAAAGATATAGCTCGCGACGACGAGCAGGTTCTTGCGCGCGGTCCAGGAACGAATGCTCCAATAAGCAGTCACTACCACGGCGAAAAAAACGACGAACGTGAGTGAATTGAACAGCATGGGTTGGCGCGATTGCTATCGAAGAACGGCAGCAATGGCCAGCTTTAAGAACAGTGATGGGGTTCTACGACCTAGATTATTTATATAATTTTATTTGCATGCCGAGATTTTTTGCGCAATGGTTAACCAGATGGTTAAATATAACACAGCGACTTTGAACCGGACTTTCGCCGCTCTGGCCGATCCGACCCGGCGCCGGATTCTTGCTCATCTGGCGCGCGGCGATCAACGCGTAACGCTTCTGGCAAAGCCTCATGCGATGTCGCTCCCGGCCATCTCAAAGCATTTGCGGGTGCTGGAGAAAGCAGGACTGCTTCGACGCCGGCGTTATGGGCGCGTCCACGAAATGCGTTTAGAGGCCAGGCCGCTCAAGGATGCTGCGCAGTGGGTGGAGGAGTATCGAAGATTTTGGGAGGGTTCGCTCGATCGGCTGGCTGCGTATTTGGAAAAGACAAGCAAACCCCCGGGCAAGAAAGGGAAGGCCTAGCGCGATGTGTCCGGTGTGTGCAGCAACTGTCGTAATGGCCGCAGCCTGGGCAACTTCGAGCGGGGGATTGACCGCGTTCGTAGCAACCAAGTTCTTAACTCGAAAGAAGCCAAATAAAATCAGAGGAACGAAAAATGAAACTGCAAGAGGCGAAACCCGAAACACAAAAGAACAAAATAGATAATCCGCGCGTGGTGTCGGAAGCAGCCGGCGGGAAGGGAAGGGTGAAGGGATGGAATGGGTCCGTCGCCACGATGAGTATCGAAACAGCGAAAACAAAACGACAGCCAAATAGAAAGAAGTACTAAAATGCCGCGGGTTACTCATTTTGAAATTTATACCCCCGATCCGGAAGCCGTTCGGCCATTCTACGAAGATGTGTTCGGATGGAAGTTCCAGAAATTCGAAGGTGGTCCCGTGGAATATTGGGTCATCACGACGGGAGATGACAAAGAGCCAGGGATCAATGGCGGGCTCACCCGTCCACGCGATGGTCAAAGCCCCGGCACGCTAAACACAGTGGCGGTTGAGTCGCTTGATCTATCCATCAGGAAGATTGAGCAACGGGGCGGGAAAATCTGCGTTCCGAAAATGGCGATCCCGAAAGTCGGCTGGCGGGCCTACGCCGAGGATCCTGCGGGTAATGTTTTCGGCGTCATCGAACCCGACGCGAAAGCCAAGTAATCGAACCAACATTATGACGACTCAGAATAATTTAACTGAAGCTGTAACGATCGAACGCATTTTCAATGCTCCGATCGATCGAGTTTGGAAGGCGCTAACCGATGTGGAGGAGATGCGACATTGGTATTTCGATCTCAAGAAATTCAAGCCTGAGCCCGGTTTCGAATTCGAGTTTGCGGTCGACCACGAAGGGACGCACTATCACCATCTCTGCAAGGTGACGGAGGCGATTCCAGAAAAGAAAATAGCCTACACCTGGCGGTACAAGGGGGAGCAGGGTAACTCGCTGGTCACGTTTGAGTTGTTTGACGAGGGGGACAAGACGCGACTGAAACTCACACACGAAGGCCTGGAAACTTTCCCGGATCTTCCGGCGTATGCGCGGAACAATTTCGTGGAAGGCTGGACGGCGATCTTCGGCGAGCTCGTTAAGTATCTCGCGGGCGATGCGAACAGATGACTGCTGAGCAAAAGAGAATCTACAACATGAATACCAAAAAAGAGGAAAACCTTTCGCTTGAAGTAACTCGTCTTATTAAAGCTCCGCGCGATCGCGTTTATGAAGCGTGGACTGATCCCGACCAGATGAAACAATGGTTCGGCCCGGAAAGCGTTCAGACGAACGATTTCGTCGCCGACGTTCGCGTGGGTGGGAAATATCGATGGGATCTGACCAATTCAGAAGGCGAGAAGATGACGGCACTCGGCGAATATCGCGAGATGCAATCCGGCAAAAAAATCGTCTTCACCTGGAAATGGGACGACGACGAGGTCTGGGAAAATTATACGAGTGTCGTTACTGTGGAGCTGTCAGACCGAGATGGCGGCACGGAGGTCCGCCTGACTCACGAGCAACTGCCGAGCGAACAGTCGCGCGATGGTCACACCGAAGGCTGGACCAGCCTGCTGAATAAACTGGAGAAATTCTTCAGCAAGTAATTGCCTGCCGCGCCGCCTGCTCGCGAAAGCATTCGGAGTAGCCTCGGCGAAGGTGGGTCGATTTATAGAAAAGGAAAAACATGACCACGGAACAAGTCGCGCAAAAGGTGGTGGAGTTGGTTCGGGAACAAGCTTGGTACCAAGCGCTCGAGACGCTTTACGACAAGGACATCGTGAGCATGGAGGCGCGGACGCGAGACGGCAGCTCACCGGAGACCCGAGGAATGGAAGGCGTGCGCGGCAAAATCGATTGGTGGGTGGATGCAATGGAGGTCCACAGCTTCAAAGTGAGCGACCCATTCGTAGCGCACGATCGTTTCGTGGTGCAGTACGATATCGACGTAACGGACAAGGATTCGAAAAAGCGTTTCCAAATGTCCGAGGTCGGCGTTTACACCGTGAAGGACGGCAAAATTGTGCGCGAGGAATTCCTTCCGCGAATTGAGAAATAAAGGGATTCTGAGGACGATTCAAAAGACGATTCGTCGGACGAATAGATGTTGCTAGACGGCGTGATGGCGAATGTTGATCTCGGACGTGAGCGTGCGGTAGACCGGGCATTTTGCAGCGATTTCCATAAGCTTGGCCCGATGCTCTGACGTTAACGAGCCGGTCAGCTCGATCGACATGTCGATCCTGTCGAGCATGCCTTCCTTGGTCTCGCAATCTTCACAATCCTTCGCGTGGATGCGTGAGTGCGAGAGCGAGACCACAATATTTTCCAACGGAAATTGTTTTCGGCGAGCGAACAAGCCAACTGTCATCGAGGTGCAGACACCCAGTGCGACGAGCAGATAATCGTACGGTCCCGGGGCGGCGTCGGTGCCGCCGGCGTCGATCGGTTCGTCGGCGCGCAGATGATGTCTACCGCTTTCGACCTCCTGCAAGAATTCTCGCGCGTTGCCGCGGACGACAACGTGCGGGGGCCTTGAGTTCGTTTGTCCGGTTGCAGTCTTGATTGAGCCTTCCATGGGTGACGTAACTATTCCGAAACCGGCTCGAACCCGGCGAACATTTCCTCCGCTTCCAGTAATTGCTTGAGCGGAATGCAATCGCAGATTGCAAAAAACTTGTTCCACATCGCGAGAACATTTGGGTTCTTGTGCGCAGCATCGATGGCTTCCCGCGATTTCCATTCCGAAACTTCAATGATCGTGCCATCGCGCGCTCGCATGATCGTGGGCACGCGGCCGGTGACGAGACCTTCCTTGTGCAGCGTCGGCACACGATTGCGCACGAGTTCGAGCAGTTCGCTTTCTTTGCCTGGTTTGGGCCGGTAAGCAACGATGACGCAAACGCCGTTCATGATTGGTCCAGAGTAGCAATCTCTGAGGAACGCGGAAAGCAGGAATTTCCTAGGCTGGCCGATTCGATTCCATTTTTCGCTCGCTTTCGAATGCGTTTGGGAGAGACGCTCGGCGGATGCGGCTCTCACCAACACTGGCGGTAATTAGTGGTCTTGCGACGCTGGCGATCCTTCCTGGTCAGGCCGCGACGCAACCGGAGAAACCGATGATGAAGGCGGTGGTCATACGCGCTTATGGCGGATCGGAGGCCTTGAAATTCGAAGATGTTCTGCGTCCGGAGCCGAAGGACGACGAAATTCTTGTTCGCGTACTGGCGGCGTCGGTCAATCCTGTGGATGTCGCGATTTGCAAGGGCTACCTGGCTGAATTGATTGGCAACAAGTTCCCGTTGATTCTCGGAATGGACGCTGCAGGGATGGTCGAGAAAACGGGTGCGAAGATCACGAAGTTCAAAGTCGGCGATCCGGTTTTCGCTTTTTTTACTTTGGCGGACGAAGGCGGCTACGCTGAATTTGTCGTGGCGAAAGAAGACGAGGTTGCGCCCAAGCCAAAAGCCGTGACGTATGCCCAAGCCGCGGCGGTGCCAGCGGCCGGTTCGACTGCATGGCAGGCGATGGTCGACACCGCGAAGTTGAGCGCGGGGCAGACCGTTCTGATTCATGGCGGATCGGGTGGGGTTGGACATTTCGCGATCCAAATCGCCAAGGCGCGTGGCGCAAAGGTCATCGCGACTGCATCGACCGCGAACCAGGAGTTTCTAAAACAGATGGGCGCCGACCAAGTGGTCGATTATACCAAGGCAAAATTCGAAGATGTCGCCAAAGATGTCGATGTTGTACTGGACGCAGTAGGTGGGGAGACGCTGAAGCGGTCTTACGGCGTGGTGAAGAAGGGCGGAATCATCGTGACGATCGTGGACGAGCCCGACGCGGCGGAGTTAACTGCGCGCGGGATTCGCGGCGTGACACTCCGGGCCAGTCCGAAGGCGAGCGTGCTCGAAGAGTTAGGCCGGTTAATCGACGCGAAGAAGATCACCCCGGTGGTATCGCAAACGTTCCCTTTGTCGGAGGTAGCGAAAGCGCACGAACAGATCGCCACACGACACACCCGAGGCAAGATTGTGTTTCAAGTGGCGGAAGAACCGAAGCGATAATCAATTTCTAAGGACGAGCAGGAACTGATGCGTATCGGCGACATGAATTGGATGATGGTGGAGGAGTATCTCAAGCGGGACGATCGCGCGGTATTGCCTCTCGGATGTACGGAGCAACACGCTTATTTGAGTCTGAGCACCGACAGTATTTTGGCGGAGCGGCTCGCGACCGAAGCGGCAGAACCGCTAGGTGTTCCGGTGTTCCCGGTGCTGGCTTATGGAATCACGCCATATTTTCGCGCGTTCCCGGGTACGATTACGCTGCGCGTCGAAACCTACATGTCGATCCTGCGCGACATTCTGGACGCGATGGCAGAGCAGGGGTTTAAGCGAATCCTGATCGTGAACGGACATGGCGGCAATATTCCCGCGCAGGGGCTCGCCGGCGAATGGATGGCCGATCATCCGGGTGTGCAGATCAAATTTCACAATTGGTGGAACGCGCCAAAAGTTTGGGCGCAGGTGCAAGCGATCGATCCCGTCGCATCGCATGCCTCGTGGATGGAGAATTTTCCGTGGACCCGTCTGGCCAAGATCGACATGCCTGACGATCAGAAGCCGATGAGCGACGTCGACCACCTGCGGCGGCTGGATCCGCGAGCGGTGCGGGCCTACTTAAAAGATGGCAACTACGGCGGCCGATATCAGCGCAGCGACGACGAGATGGCGAAGATCTGGCAGGCCGGCGTTGAGGAGACGCGTGCTTTGCTCGCCCAGCAGTGGGGTTAGGTTCTCTTAGTTAACCCCGCAAAGTTCTCGCGATATCGCCAGAGTAGGAAAAGCTCGAACACCGTGACGACGATAGCTGGAGGAAATCCTTCCGGAGCCATTAGAGCGTGGAACACCAAAATATTAAAAATGATTGCGCCGAGGATGGTGAGGCCGAGGGGAACAAAACCGATTAGGAGAAGCAACCCGCCAATAACCTGCATGCCACCGATCACGTAGACGTAGCCACTGGCAAAGAAAACCTTCAAGAAGTCACCGGACAGATTCTGGGGCATGGGTGGCATCGGGAGGAAGTGGAGAAATGCATTCGAGCCGAATACGACAAACATTAATCCGAGAAGGATGCGGACAATGAGGGTAAGGATCTTCATGCGGCAATGGTGAAGTGGGCGGGAAAAAGTAGAAAGCAAAAAAGGCCGGCTGGCCCACTCAGGCGCTTGCTTTCCCTGATGTTGAAAAGAATGCGGCCGCCGGGCCGGCCGAACCCGAATTATTAATAACGATGAAAATGAAACTTATATTGATTTTGGCCGCCCTATTGGCGGTGGGTGTAGTGTCGAAGCCGACAGCGAACGCGCTCGATCTCTCGATTAATATTGGCGACCAGGGGTTTTACGACGGTGCAAGCTATTGGGACGATGGATATTTCTTTGTCTGGAGGCCCGGCCATCGGGAGCACGGACACTGGGTTCACGGCGAATACGTGCGGAAGGGCGAATTCCATAAAGAGTATGCCCATCAACACCACCATCGTCATCATGACAATGATCATGATCACGACCGTCATTAATTGTGCGATCGCGACGGGGCTGACGCGCACGACATAAGAAAAGGGCCGCGGTCCGACCGGCTTCGCCCGAAACGAGCCTTGCTCAGCGATTCGAAAAAAGTTCGTTGAGCTCGGCAAAGGGCGCCGCGTCGGCAAACGATTCGAACGTACCAGTAGCTGCGATGGCGCGGGCGGAGCGCATGAATGCGCCCCAGGCAATCCGTGCCAGGATCGACCCGACGGAGATGCGGCGCACTCCGAGATCGGCGAGACGCGCAACAGTCAGCTCTTTGCTTGGAGACGAAACCAGGACGTTGACCGGTTTTGGCGAGATTGCTTTTACGATCTGCGCAATTTCGTCGCGCTCGGTTACGCCCGGCGCATACAGGCAGTCGGCGCCAGCTTCGGCGTAAGCAACGAGACGATCCAAGGCAGTGCCTAACGGATCGGCATGACCGACCAGCCACGCTTCGCAGCGCCCGGTCAGGACCACGGGAGAACCGGACCGGTCGATGGCGTCGCGCGCGGCACGTATGCGCTGGGTCGCCAGATTTTTCTCATAAAGCGGCGCTTCGGCATGCCCGGTGTTGTCCTCTATAGATAATCCCGCAACACCGGTTGCGATGCATCGGCTTACGTTTTCTGAGACATCTTCAGGCTCATCGGCATAACCCGACTGAAAATCCGCATTCACCGGCAACGATGTGGCATTAACGATTTCACGGAAATGCGCGAGCATGAGATCGAGAGGCAGCGCCGGGGTCGAATCCGATTTTCCATGGGAAAAGGCGACGCCCGCAGACGTGGTCGCCAGCGCCTTGAATCCGAGCCGTTGAAGATAAATGGCCGATCCCACATCCCATGGATTGGGAAGCACGAAACAACCCGATTCATGGAGTGTGCGAAACTTTGCGATGGCATCAGAGCGGGAGTTCGCGTCGGGCATGCCGAACAGGAAAGCAGAAATAGCAAAATCGAAAGCGAAAATTTAGGGACGATCCGCCCTCTGCAAGGTGGTTGGCAGCCGATCTTGGTGGTGTTATGATTTTGATCGGGTAGAATGGGAACGATGAGAAAGCCAGAAGCTCTCAAAAGGGGAGTTCCTTTGGCGATACCCACCATGCGGATCGAGGGAGACCTGATTCAGCTGCGAGACGCGCTGGAAAAGAAGAAGGAGGAGCTGGCCAATTTGCTCGTGATGATGCGGGCCATGCTCGAATCCACAACTGACGCCATTGTCGTGACTGACGGAGCAAACAAGGTCACTGCGTTCAATGAAAACTACGTGGAGATGCTAGGTGTCACCCGTGAAGCAATCGCCTCGGCCAGCGTGCAGCAGTTGCGTGAAATATTCAGCAGGCAATTCAAAGATCCGAAGGAATTTATTTCGGGCATCAAATCCATCTACGCATCGGCGGCGCCGGAAACCTTCGATGTAATTGAATATGCAGATGGGAGAATATTCGAGCGCTATTCGAAACTGCAGCAGATCGACAATCGGACCGTGGGCCGGGTATGGAGTTTCCGGAATATTACCGAGCGCAGACGAGCCGAAGAAAGATTGCAGGCGGCCAAGACAGCTGCGGAAGAGGCAAGCAAGGCGAAGGACGATTTTCTAGCGCAGTTGAGTCATGAGCTGCGAACACCGCTGACCCCGGCGCTGGCGGCGGCAAGTTACCTCGCTGAGCACAACGACCTGCTGCCCGAGTTCCGTGAGGAAGTTATCGCAATCTGGAGAAACGTGCAGTTGGAAGCGCGTTTAATCGATGATCTTCTGGACGTAACGCGAATCGCGCGCGGCAAGATCGAGCTGCGTTGCGAGACGGTGGATGCGCATCGCTTGTTGCGCGATGCGCTTCAGATCGTGCGAGCCGCTATTCAGGAGAAACAGATCGAGCTTAAAATCGACCTTAGCGCGAGTCGCCACCACGTTTGGGCTGATCCGGTTCGAGTCCAACAAGTCCTGTGGAATTTGATCAGCAATGCAATGAAGTTTACGAATGAGGGCGGCCGGATTGCAATACGAACATTCAACGAAGGTGAGAATTTTGCGTTCCAAATCACGGACACCGGCATTGGCATCGAAACCGAACAGCAACTAAATATTTTCAAAGCCTTTGAACAGGGCGAACGATCGATTACCCGGCAATTTGGCGGACTAGGACTCGGCTTAACGATTTCGAAAACGTTGATGGACCTTCATGGCGGCGCAATTACCGTTCAAAGCCCGGGAAAGAATCTCGGTGCTTCGTTCAAGATTACGCTGGATGCTGTCGCGGCGCCCAAATCTACCGCTACTAATTTTAAGGGGAGTGAGACCCGGGCATCGCGAAGCCTGCGTATTCTGCTCGTGGACGATCATGCGGACACGCTGGCAATCTTCTCGAGATTGCTCACCAAATGCGGGCATGAAGTCGCCACCGTCGATTGTGCGCGCGATGCCCTAAAAATTCTCGATAACGAACGATTCGATGCGCTCATTAGCGACATCGGCCTTCCCGACAGCAGCGGTTACGAACTGGTGCGCGAGGCAAAAAAACGTCAGCCTTTGCACGGAATCGCGCTCAGCGGCTTCGGTACGGAGGACGATATCCGGCGCAGCATGGAGGCAGGGTTTGATTATCACTTAACCAAACCGGTCAACTTTCAGGACCTGCGATCGCTTCTGGAGAGAGTCGCATCCTAACCCGCACGTGCGGCTATTTAGTGTCCGTAACTAACGATGCGCGTCATTTTCCAGGCGTCCCCGGCTTTTTTCCAAACCATGGCGAACTTGAATGTCCCGCAGTCGTCTTTCCCATTCTCCTTATGGCAGAACCGGTGCGAACCGATTTCAAGCGCGCCGTAGTCTTTGATCGGATAAACTTCGAGCGTGCCAGCGATTAAATCTCTCTTGATGTCGGGCGTGTTCGCAAAAAGCTTGCGGAAGTTGTCAGTGGTTTGCTGAAAATTCGTCAACCCGCCCGTGTCATGATAGAACTCGAGGTCGCTGGTGAACATCGACATGAGAAGATCGACATCGTGTGCGTTAAAGGCGTCGAATGTTGCCTTATCCATTCGAGCGATCGTGTCTTTTAATTCCGAGGAGGAGTGATCGCCGTTAGCCGGCTGCGAATCGGACGACGAAACAGTCAAAGCCAGGGCGATCAGGAACAGCGCGGAGGTTAGTCTCATCTGTCTGCTAATTCTTGCCGAATGCGTATCAATCATCGCCCAACCACAAGCTTTCGCCGAAAGACACCTGCAACAAACATGAGCAGGCTCACTGTTATCAGCGTCGTAGTGGTGGGCTCGGGGACAGCATGAATATTGTCGATCCCGAACTGACCCACGACATTTGTTCCGCTCAAGCTGGTCGTGCCGACTGCGTGGATAAAGCGTACTTCGCCGATGAAAAATGTCGCCCATGGCGAGGGGTTGTTAACGGCGATCAGATTGGCAGGGGCGAGCGAGAGAGTGAAATGCTGCCAGCCGCTACCAACTGGCAGAAGCATGGCTTGCGTAAGATAACCCGCAGCGCTGGCACCCCCTCCGGGACCATTCTTGAAGGCCATCCGGATGGAAAGGCTCACCGCGCTCTGATTAAGGAGATCGACTCCGATTGAGGTAACGCCGGTTGCGATATAATCGCCCAGCCACTGGTCGCGATTGAATGTGGTGAGCTTTCCGCCGGAGCCGCTTCCATCTGACGTAACTTGAATGTAGTGGTCGCCAGCGCCGGCCGGGCCGCCATTCGGAACATTGATGACCGGAGGGGTGCCGATGATTTCACCATTCAACCAGTTCATCGTGGTGCCGTCCTGGAAAGTGTCGGTTTGGCCCACGGCGACTGCGCCCACTGTGCGAGTGAGAAAAAACAGCGTGAATATGAGGAGGCTGCGACCGATCGCGTTCATGGTAGCGGCGATGGTACTCCAACGCGGCTGAAAAAATCAAGCCGCGAATGGCCGCGGCTACTCTCCAACGATGAGGCTGGTGTTTCGGACTGAACTCTGTTTAAATCGGCGATTGTGCCAAAGCGGTGTTTAAGGGTCCGGATAATTTCCATTTCGATCTTCGCTTTAGTCGGCATTTCTGAGCACGCATCAGCGGGCCCTTTCGAAGATTTTTTCCACTCACTAAAACATGCTTTTGGTCAGCCCGCCAAAAAGCCGGTTCGCCGCAAAACACAGAAACGAACGGCTGAAACCGCCTCGAGCAAGACATCGACCGACGCGGCGAACAACCCGCCCACTCGAGCCAATACGCGGGCGGTAAGCCAGCCTTCCGCGCTGAAAAACAGCAAAGGCGATTTTCCGTACGGAACTCCGGTGCCGGGGAAGAAAGGATTTGTAACCAGCCCATTCGCCCCGGATAGCGGGTATATTGATGTTAGCGGTATCGCTCCGGGGACGCCGGTGAAAGATCCTTACACGGGCAAAGTGTTTCTCACTCCGTGATAGAGCGGCTGGTCGCTGGTTCGGTCGACGTGATTCCTTAAAGGGGAATGCGCAATTTCAAATCGCGATTCTCTTTCACCAGGCCTTCGAGATCGATAATTCGGGCGCGAAGAGAGGCTTGAAGATCGATAATGCGGAGGCCGACATTTAGCCGGGCCTGCAACTCTGCGTTGTCGAACGGCTTGCTTAAGTAGTCGTCGGCGCCGGCCTCCAGTGCCTCAACGATACGATCTTTTCCGACGCGCGCAGTTAGCATTAAAATATAAACCAGGCGATTTGCTTCGCGGGCGCGGCGGCATACCTCGGGCCCTTCCAAACCCGGCATCATCCAATCGATTATCGCCAGGACCGGTTCGTTCTGTGCGCGCAAAGCCTCCATCGCTTCCCGCCCATCGGTGGTGGCGATAACGTGGAAGCCCCACTTGGTTAGAATGCTCGCGAGAATTTCAAGAGAGACGGGATCGTCTTCCGCCACGACCACTTTGCGAAGGGAAGAGGCGGCAGATTGAAGCGACGTCGATTCAGCCGATGCAGACGCCGGTTTCGCGGCTTCCCAGTTCGGAGTAAATGGAATGCAGTTCTTGGTCGAGGTCATGGAGCAGCTCTTCTTTCCGAGGTTGAAGCTTGTTTTGCGCCAATTCCTCGAGTTTGGTCGCGATCGCTGCTGCTCGATCAGCCGCGATGTTGGCCAGGGAGCCACGAAGGAAATGCGCGGTCTTCGTAGCTCCTGTGCCATCGCCGGTGGCCAGTTGCTCGCGCAACCGCGCAACCATTGGCGGGGTATTGCTCACAAAGAGGTGGGCCACGCGTTCGAAGCATTCGGCATCGCCATCGAGTCTTCCTAACAGTAAAGATTGGGTAAAGCGTGTCCCGTCGGCCGGAACGGGGATCGATCTATTTGAGGGGACAATTCCGGTTACTATGCGCAACAGCACCTCCTGGAGTTGTTGTTTCGAGATCGGCTTGGCGATGTAATCGTCCATGCCGGCAGCGAGGCACCGAGCCCGATCCTCTGGCCCGGCGTGCGCGGTCATGGCGATGACCGGCGTTCGATGTCCCTGTTTGTCTTCTAAATGACGAAGCCGTCTTGTGGCGGCGAAGCCATCCATCTCAGGCATTTGCACGTCCATCAAAATCGCGTCAAAACGTTCTGCCTGCGCGGATTCAATCGCTTCAAGGCCGTTATTTGCCGTCGCGATGCGGTACCCCAGTCGGGTCAGAAACCCCGCGGCAACTGTTTGGTTTACGGGATTGTCATCCACCACTAAAACCCGCAAAGCGACCAAGGGTCTTGATTTCTCTGGCAAAACCGCGGGAATGGATTCTTCAACTAAAGCGTCGACGCGTTCTACTTCGATCGTAAAATGAAATGCACTTCCTCGTTGGGCGTGGCTTTCGACCCAGATTCGTCCGCCCATCAGCGCCACCAACTCCGAACAGATCGCCAATCCAAGACCAGTGCCGCCGTACTGCCGCGACGTGGAGCTATCAGCTTGCGAGAAAGACTCGAAGATCATTTCCTGTTTTTCCCTGGCAATTCCGATTCCAGTATCGACGATTGAAAACTGAACTCCCACCGCGTCGGAGTTACACGGCGAAGGCTGAACGTTGATGCTGACGCTGCCTTCGGCGGTAAATTTGATTGCGTTATCGACGAGGTTGATCAGGACTTGGCGTAGACGCAACGAATCGCCGCGGACAAACCGCGACATGCCAGTCGAGATTGAATAATGCAGGGTGAGCTTTTTTACCTCGGCCCGGGCCCGGAGCGGGCCGCAGGTTTTTTCAACGAGTTCGTGGAGATCGAATGGACTATTCTCAACGTGCAATTTCCCCGCCTCTATTTTTGCGAGATCGAGCAGATCGTTGATGAGCAGGCGAAGGGAATCAGCGGAATGCTTCACCATGTCGAGATAGTCACGTTGGGTGCTGGAGAGTCCCGTCTCGAGCGCTAGATCGGTTAGGCCGATGATTCCATTGAGAGGCGTCCGCACTTCGTGGCTGATATTGGCCAGGAAGTCGCTCTTCGCCCGGTTCGACGCTTCGGCCGCCGTTTTGGCGTTAATCAATTCCGCCCGCCGCTCCGCCAATAACTTACTCGCGTCATGGCAAGCGCGGCCGAGACGGCCGATCTCGTCGTCTCCGATCGGCGCGGGACCGAGCGGCTGTTCCTGCCGCAACGCCTCCGTCTCATCGACAATTAGGTCTAATCGTGTGGCGATCCCTTTGGCGAACAACAAGACCGCGCCGATTCCGACGGAGAGTCCAATCAATCCGGTAAACACTAGCACCAGCGCAGTTCGGCGGTCCAAGTCGGTGGCGCGCTGCTGACGGGAAGCGAGAAGGTGATTCTCTGCGCCAATGAAATCCTTGACCGCGGCTCGAAGCCGGGTCATTGCCTCCTGGCCCTGGGCAAGGATATTTCGTAGCGACTCCGTCAAACCCCCGTTCGAGAAGTTCGCATCCGCTTGATCTTCCAAGTCGAGTCGCTTCTCCATTAGAGGTCTGATCGAATTTTTGATTCGAGTTTGTTGACTTGGATTGTCGGCGGTCAATTTCTCCAACGCCTTAATGGCAAAAGGCAGTTCGTGGACCGCCGAATCGTGAGGTTTGCGATACGCCGGATCACCCGTGAGATAATAGCCGCGCACACCGGTCTCACTGTCGACCAGCAGAGTAAGAATGTGCTGAGCCTCCTGTTTGACTTCGAGGCTGTGGTTTACCCAGTCGTCTGCACCGTCGTTCTGGTGTTTGGCAACAAAGAACAAACCGATCGAAACAATCATTGCTGCAAGCGGAGCCGAAAGTACAACGAGGCCCTTAACTCGAATCGGATAATCGCGCCATTTGCGAAACGGATGGTGGGGTAGAGACATGGGTTCCAAGGCCCCAAGGGAGCAACTCGCGTGCGCAGGAAAGGTCGCCGTTCTCGCGGTGGTCTACTCCCCGAGCGTTTCCTTCGCGGACACCGGACCGATTAGAACAAGGCTCGTGATTCCGGCAGCGAGCGCGAGAGATGCGCCGATGGCCATGACGATTCGAAACGAATGCACAAACGATTCGTCGATCGCTCGTTCGATCGTGTGCCGCGTTGCGTCATCCAAATCTTCTGGCAATGAAATGGCTGCGAGCTTCGAAGACTGAGCTTGCAATAGCTCCCGCTCGGATGCGGGGAGCTGCGCGCCGGACAATTGTCGATCGAGTGAATGATCGAAAGCGCGGACCATGACGATCCCCAGAACGGCAATGGCGAGCAGTCCGGCGGCCCGGGCGATCGCATTATTGACTCCGGACGCGACCCCCACACGATTTGGCCTAACCGAATTCATCACCGACGTTGTCAAAGGTGCAACGCTTATCGCCATTCCCATTCCCAGAGTGGCAATGGCAGGAAAGAAATTTTGCCAGTAACTGCCGCCTGCGCCGGGCACGGCAAAAAGCGCGAAGCCGGCAGCGGCAACAAGTGGACCGGCCACAAGAGGGAGTCTGGCGCCGTATTTTTCCACGAGACCGCCCGCCCAGCGCGAAAGAAGAAAGATGATCAGAATAAATGGAAAGAGCGCCGCGCCCGCTGCGGTCGCCGAGTAATGTTGAACCTGGATGAGGTTCAATGGGACAAAGAACAAAGTCCCACCGAGCGCGCCGTAGAGAAGGAGTGTGAGCAGGTTTGCTCCCGCAAAAGTTCGCGATCGGAAAAGTGTGAGCGGCAGCATCGGATTGGAACTGCGCGCTTCGACGATGATGAAAATGACAAGGAGGGCCATCGCTCCAACCAGGGCAACGCGCACGGATGGATCGGTGAAGCCGCGCCGTGATGATTCAATCAAACCGTAAACCAACGCGCCCAAACCGAGCGCAGCCAGAATCGCACCGAGCCAGTCCAGGCCCGCGCTTTCTTCGTCGACACTTTCCGGAACGCGCCAGAACGAAATGAATATCACGGCGAGGGCGAGCGGAATATTGAGGAAGAAGACGGCCCGCCATGAGACGTGTTCGATGAGCCAACCGCCAACCACCGGCCCGATCGCCGTTGTGATTGCGCTGAATCCCGACCACGTGCCGATGGCTCGTCCACGTTCGCTCTCGGGAAAGGAACTGCTAATTATCGCGAGACTGCCCGGAACAAGCAGCGCCGCCCCCAGTCCCTGCGCCGCGCGGGCGGCGATCAGTTGATGAATGTCTGCAGCAAATCCGCACCAAGCCGACGCAGAAGCGAAAAGTGCGACGCCACAGAGAAAGATCCGTCGTCGCCCATAATGATCTCCCATTGATCCGCCGACCAACAAGAGGGCCGCCAGTAGAAGCGAGTACGCTTCAACGACCCATTGAACGTCCACAACGGAGGCGTTGAGCTGCGTCTGGAGCGCGGGCAGTGCGACGTTTACGACGGTGCTGTCGATGAACGCCATGCTGGAAGCAAGCGTCGTGGCGACAAGCACCCACCGTCCGTGCGATTTCGAACAAGGCGATGAAGCCGGACGTGAAAGAACCCGGCTTGCGTCACAAGGTTCTCGGACAAGTGACGACATCCTTTTCTAGTATTCGCAAAATGCGTCGTCGGGATAACAATATAGCCAGCGCTCTGCCGGTTGAGCGGACGCAATCACAGGGTGGCCGCTTGCCTGGGCGTGTTTACTCGCGTGACGATTAGGCGAACTATCGCAGCAGAGCGTGACGCCGCACTCCTGGCAGGTTCGCAGGTGGACCCATTGCGCGCCGATCTTTACGCACTCGGCGCATTCCCTTTGATGGGGGCCCTTGATCAAATCGATGGAGTCAAGGTGCGGGCAACCTCGGTCAGGCATGCCTTATTCTCGCAGAACCTGGCGAACGGCAACGACAGAAATCGATCCGATCAAGCGGCGAGGGGAAGTGCAGGGCGAAACCGGATTGCTGCTACGATGCCGAACAAGATGAAAGCCGCCAGAACCACGATCTGAGCATTGTTGAATGCCGGCTCGGTTTGGGTCGGGGCAAGCGCATTCAGCGTGGGTATTTTTAAGAAGGCCTGCACGACCAGGACAAACACATTTAAATAGAGCGCTCCCACTGCGCCCGCTACATAGAGCCAACGCCAGGCGCCGGCGAGTTTTTGTGTATAGCGCGCGTAAATCGCGATCGCCAATACCACGAGCGAGACGATTCCCGTCCCAAGAGCCGGCGTGAAACCATGGAAGGGAAAGAAAAATCCGGTCACGCTGGTCGCGACGGTTGTTATCAGAAACCATTTAGTCCAGCCGTTGAGACGTTTGCTTGCAAACATACCAAGCAACACGACGAGTCCCGAAAAAATGCCGATCAAGCTAATCAGCACATGAATCTGTGTGTAAATGCGCAATATCATTGGAGTCCCTTCATTAGTGTTCGCTGACTACGATTTGATGAACGCAAACAGTTCGGCGCGATTAGACGTATTACGGGGCAGGTTGTCACGTCACGTTTTTGTGAGTTTTCGCCTGGCGAGAGTTATCAGCTGGGTAGAACGTGCGATTGTTCAGGCAGCCCGAATTCAAGGGATCATTATATGGAACGCATTCGTACTCTTTATCGATTCGCCGTCGCTCTATTCTGCGTCTTCATTTTGTTCGCGAGCCCGAGTATTGCGGGACCGGTCGCGATCGAGTCGCGCGACGCCGAGGTCGACGGTGTGAAGCTTCACTATTTAACAGTCGGTCATGGCCCGGCGGTAATCCTGTTGCACGGATATGCCGAAACCTCGCGGATGTGGAAACCGATTATTCCGTTGCTGGCCGAGAAGTTTACCGTGATCGCGCCCGACTTGCCCGCTATCGGCGACTCGGGGATTCCCGCGGATAAGATCGACATGAAAACATCTGCGAGCCGGATTCATGCGCTCGCTCGGTCGCTCGGTGTGGAAAAGGCGCGGGTGGTTGGTCACGATATCGGTTTGATGGTGGCCTACGCGTACGCGACCCAATTTCCAGCTGAAACGGAAAAGCTTGTGGTGATGGACGCGTTCCTTCCCGGCGTTCCGGGATGGGAGGCGATCTACAATAGTCCGACTATTTGGCATTTCCGGTTTAACGGCCCAACGCCGGAAGCTTTGGTGGAGGGACGCGAGCGAGTTTATTTCGATTATTTCTGGAACGATTTCGCGGCTGATAAAACGCACTCGATCCCGGAAGGGGAGCGAAAAGCTTACACGGAGGCGTATTCCAAGCCGGGAAGAATGCGCGCAGCATGGGCCTATTTTGCGTCGTGGCCTCAGCTCGCCAAAGATTTCGCGCAGCTTTCGCAGACGAAACTCACGATGCCGGTATTGTCGATCGGAGGAGACAAATCGCTAGGCAATCCGCTCGCGGAACAAATGAAGCTGGTTGCCACGGATGTCACCGTCGTGATTCTAAAAGACACCGGCCATTGGATCCTGGAAGAAAAACCAAAGGAAACGACGGACGCTTTGGTGAAATTTCTTTGATCGGTGCGGATCGCCGTTGCGGCAGTTATTTCTCAATACCCTTCGGGTGCGTGATCGAAGGAAGATTCTTTTCATCCCAAGCCCATAATTTCATGAAATATGATTCTTCCCGCGAACCTCCTTTGGCAAGATGGAGATTGAGGGCGATAGAACTTCGTCTCACAATCAAATAGGAAACGAAATGACACGCGAATTAGCTGCTTTGCTGTTCCTGCTCCTACCGTGGTCTTCATCCGCTGCGACGCTCGATGACCTAAAGAAGTTGGAGATCATTTGTTTCGTTCCTTCGCATCTGCCCGAAGGATTCGGATTAACGCAAGTGAGCATCACCTACGACGAGCAACACCAAGAGTCCGACGACATAAATCATGGGTTGCCGCTTTACGGGGAGGAATATGGAAACCGTCCGGGCCGAACTGGCGGCGAGGCGACATTTTCGATCGAGTCGGCCCGCGAAGGCATCGGCGATCGAAACCTCATGGCAGAAGAGGACGCGGAGGAGACGGAAATCCAATCACCCCTCGGTAGGATGTATTTGATCTACCGGCCGAAAGGAGAAAGCGGCCGCAAAATCGAGATCAAGGCGAATTGGATGAGCGATGCGAACATGATCGCGGAGACTGCTAAAGACGCGGCCGGTCATCCGGTGCTCGGCCGATTTCACGGATTTTCCGCGACCAACATAACGGTCGCTGAATTCACGAAGATTGTTCAATCGCTTCACCCCATTCGGCCCAACCCGGCGGCGGCGAAAGTTTCCGCGCCGATGCTCAAGATTCATCCGAAGGTTTTCAGCATGATCGATTGCTGGATCTCGGATTCGGACGGTCCGGTGATGACGGAGGTCAACCTGGATGCCGTCGAGAGAAACGGTAACGAATTTAATCAGGATGGGGTGAAAGCAGACGGTGAATGGCTCAGGTGTCCGACGGCCGAGATCAATGGCTTTATGCGATACAAGGTACTCGAATGGAAAGGCAATCATTACACGATCGAGTATCAGGAGAATGGCGGGGGCTCGCTCACGACCGCGTCGATCATCGAGTTTGAGATCGATAAGCGGAATATTCGTCGCGACGGGAAGCTGGCGCCGCTCCGTGTGCTGCGCGTCTTGTCGTACCAAAATAAAAAATCGCCCTAGCGGGTGCTGAACGCGGCGCGGCGGTTTTTCTGATCTTGAAGGATCACGCGTGCTAGGTTGATGAATGGCTTCTGCCGCTCCCGCGCTTTTATCGGCTAACGAATTGCGCGTTGCCTATGGTCACCAGCCACTATTGACCGGCGCAACCTTGGCGGTAGCGGCGGGGGAAAAGGTGGGAGTGGTGGGTCGCAACGGATCAGGCAAGACCACACTCCTGAAAATCTTGAGTGCGGAAGAAGCGCCCGATAGCGGTGAAGTGGTCCGTCGCCGTGGTCTACGCGTCGGTTATCTGCCGCAACAATTCGAGCTGAATGATGACGCGACGGTTCGTGACAACATTGTTTCCGGCGCAGCGGATTTGATCGAGTGGTTGCGGTGTTACGAAGCAGGTGAGGGGAGCGACGCCGAACTGGCCGACTTGCAACACGAGATTGAGCTGGCCGATGGCTGGAACCTCGATGCGCGTCTCAAATCAATCGTCACGGCATTGTTTGCGCCGCCGCTCGACGCCATCGTCGGCCCGCTTTCCGGCGGTGAAAAACGCCGGGTAGCGCTGTGCCGTGCCCTCGTCGGGCAACCCGATCTGTTGTTATTGGATGAGCCCACGAACCATCTTGATGCCGAGTCGATTCTTTGGCTGGAGAAGTTCCTCGGCAATTTTCCCGGCGCCGTCATTTTCGTTACGCACGACCGCTACTTTCTTGACGTGATCGCGACGCGCATCATCGAACTAGCCGATGGTCGTTGTTTTTCTCATCCAGGCAATTATAAGGCGTATCTGGAAGCGAAGACTGTGCGACAGCAAATCGCGGAGCAATCGGAGCGTCGCCGCCAGAGGTTCATTCGCGCCGAACTTGAATACGTGCGGGCAGGAGTGCGCGCGCAGCGATCAAAATCGCGGCACCGGCTCGATACCTTTTATGAAGTGGCGGGATTGGAGGCGCCTCCGGAAGAGCGCGAAATGGATTTGATCATTCCGCGCTCACCTGAAATGGGCAACACCGGCATCGAACTCGTTAATGCCGGTGCGCGCGTGGGCGAAGGTGACGCCGCCCGTTGGTTGTTCCGCAAGCTCACGTTGTCGCTGCGACCGGGGCAATGCACTGGCGTCGTCGGCCGCAACGGAGTGGGCAAGACGACGCTGCTCCAGATCTGCTTGGGAGAGCGTTTGCCCGATGAAGGGACAGCCAAAGTTGGGAAGAAGGTGGTTTTTAATTACATCGATCAATCGCGCATGCAGCTCGACGGCACCGGCACGGTGATGGACGAAGTAGAAGATACTGATGGCACAGTTTATTTTGGCGGCGAAGCCTTAAGCGTGCGCAGCTATCTGCGGCGATTCTTGTTTGCTGATAACCGCGCGAACGAGCGCGTCGACCTTCTCTCCGGCGGGGAACGCGCCCGTCTCATGCTGGCCAAAGTGCTCAAACGCGGCGGGAATATCCTGGTGCTCGACGAACCGACTAACGATCTGGATTTGGCGAGCTTGCGTATGCTCGAGGAAGCGCTGGTAGATTTCGAAGGAAGCGTGCTGGTGGTCAGTCATGACCGTTTTTTTCTGGACCGGATCTGCGACCAGATTGTCGCCTTCGAGGAAGATGGGATTTTTGTGACTCCGGGAAATTTTTCCTATTATCTGGAGAACAAACAAACGCGAGACGAGAACGCGCGGAAATTTTCTCGGGCGATGGAGCCGGCGGATTCTAATAGAACTGAGCCGGTGCGAAAACCGGCTGCGTCGGTGCGGAAGCTTAACTTCAAAGAGCAGCGGGAATTGGAAGGCGTGGAAAGCGCCATCCACGCGGCGGAAGCGCACCTGAAAAGCCTCGAAGCGCAACTGAGCGATCCTGGCTTTTATGTTACCCGCGCGGTGGAAGCGCCGCAGCTCGTCACTCAACTTGATGAAGCAAAAGCAGAAGTAGCGCGGCTCTACAGTCGTTGGGCCGAGCTGGAACAACGACCCGCTACTTAGTTATTCCGCGCGCCTCGCCCAGCGGAGTTTAGCCGAGGCGGAGCGCGGGTTGGCCTGTTGCTCTTCCGGACTCGCTCGAATGACTTCGTCCGCGACGGCAGTGTACAGGCCCTCTCGTGAACCGGTTTGAAACGCCTTCTTAACCCGGCGATCTTCGCCCGAATGAAACGTGAGGATGGCCGCGCGTCCTCCGGGCTTCAAACAAGCAGGCAAATGACGCAACAGCGTTTCGAGTGCCGAAAATTCGTCGTTCACAGCGATGCGCAGCGCTTGGAAAACGCGTCGCACCGCATGTTCGCGCGCATCTTCGTCTGCGTGCGGAAGAGCCCTGTGAATAGCGGCCGCTAGCAAGATTGTGGTCGCAAAAGATTTTCCAGCAATGGCGGCAGCTAATGCGGCAGCATTCGGTTCATCTGCATTTTCGAGAAGCAAAGTGGCGAGGACGTCCGGGGATGCCTTTTCGATTAAAGTCGAAGCAGGTTGACCGCGTTGCGGATTCATTCGCATGTCGAGCGGGCCTTCCTGTTTCAACGAAAAGCCGCGTGTCGGATCGTCGAGCTGCATGGAAGAGACACCAAGATCGACAAGAAGAGTGTCGGCACCGGTATGTCCGGCTTGCACCAGAATCTTGGGAAGGCCCGCAAAATTGGTTCGATGGGCGCTAAAAATGTCCGGCCCAAAACCGAGCGCACGAAGACGCGCTTCGGTTTTGGGCAGCTCGATTGGATCGGCATCGAGGCCGAACAGGTGTCCGCCCGGTTGCAGGCG
>JBDTZF010000124.1:0-7728 GCA_040005265.1 Verrucomicrobiota bacterium | reverse complement strand
AGCAGGAAGCCGAAGAGATCAAGAAAAAGATCGAAGCGGCCGGCGCCAAAGTCGAGATCAAGTAATTTGCGGTGCGCGGACATTTGTCCGCGGATTCAGGTAGGGGCGGTTCACCTGAACCGTCCGCGGGCGATTGAGGTCAATCGCCCCTACCTGCGAATTGTCATGAATCGGCAGGCAAGATGCCCGCCGGACCCACAGCCTCACCACGGCGAGTCCGTCCTGGGCGGACAGGATGGCCGCGCGACGCATTTTTTGCTTGCGCGGTGTTTTTTTTCGTATAACATCAGCCTCTGTCAGACGTATCTTTAACCCCGGCGGATAAGGGCAAAATAAGAACTGGCAACAAAACAGCAGCTGTCGATTTGACAGGATGCTGCTTTGCTGTCATTTTTTCGCTCTTCGCTCGCCCGTAACCCCCTGAAACCTTACCCGCGGCGGCTGCTTTTATCGTAGCCGGCGCGAGTCTGAACCTTGGTCTAGTGATTATGTCTGAACGAAATTCGGAACGCATCCACTTCGGAACAATTAAAGAGGCCATTGAGCCGCCGAACCTGATTGAGGTTCAACTCAACTCTTATGTCGATTTTCTCCAAAAAGATGTCCCGTTCGCCAAACGGAAGAACCAGGGATTACAGGCTGTTTTCAAGGAAGTTTTCCCGATCGAGAGCTACGATGAAAAAGCGGTGCTCGATTTCAGCCATTACGAAATCGGCGAACCGAAGTTAAGCGCCCTGGAAGCGCAACGTGAAGGCCAGACTTACAGCGCGCCTTTGCACGTCACATTCCAGCTCCGCGAAGAAAAAGGGACCAAGGAAGAGAAAGTTTACATGGGCGAGATTCCGCTCATGACGGCTCAGGGAACATTTGTTATTAACGGCGCCGAGCGTGTCGTGGTGAGCCAGTTGCATCGCTCGCCCGGTATCGCCTTTGAATCGACCGTCCACGTCAACGGCAAGGTTCTCTACAGTTTCCGCATCATTCCGGACCGCGGTTCATGGATTGAAGTCCAGTTTGATACCGCCGATCTGCTTTACATTTATCTCGATCGTCGCAAACGCCGCCGGAAATTTTTGGCCACGACATTTTTGCGCGCCCTCGGTTACGGCCCGGATGAGGAAGTCATCAAACTTTTTTACAGCATCGAGACGCTCAAATTGAGCGAGAAGCTCGACGAAGAGAAGCTCGCCACGAAAGTGCTGACGGCGGAGATCCTCGATGGCGAGGTCACTGTCGCGCGCGCCTTTGAGCCGCTTACCCTCGCGACGGTCCGACAGATCCTGGCACTCAAGATCAAGGAAGTAAAAGTCATCGATATTTCGACTGACGACACGGTGGTGAAAGCGCTCCGGAAAGATCCGGCCCACGATCAGGAAGAAGCTCTCAAGGACATTTACCGGCGTCTGCGTCCTGGCGATCCACCGACGGTGGCGAACGCCCGCGCTCTGCTGAAGCGATTGTTTTTCGATCCCAAGAAGTACGATCTGGGACGCGTCGGCCGTTACAAGATCAATCAGAAGCTCGGGATCGATGTCGATCTTGGCGAGCGGATTTTGACCGACAAGGATTTCATTGGCGCGATCAAATATTTGATCAACCTGCGCCGTGGCGAAGGCACGCTCGATGATATCGATCACCTTGGCAGCCGCCGAGTCCGGACCGTTGGCGAATTGCTGGCGAATCAGTGCCGCGTCGGTCTGGCGCGCACCGAACGTCTGGTGAAAGAACGCATGACGCTATTCGACATCAACGTGGACGGCATGACGCCGCAAAAATTGATCAACCCGAAAGCGCTTAGCGCGGTGATTCGCGATTTCTTCGGCCGTTCGCAGCTTTCGCAGTTCATGGATCAAACGAATCCGCTGGCGGAATTGACCCATAAACGGCGTTTATCGGCCCTCGGACCAGGCGGTTTGAGCCGCGATCGCGCAGGATTCGAAGTGCGCGACGTGCATCCATCGCATTACGGACGGATTTGTCCGATCGAAACACCGGAAGGCCCGAACATTGGTCTTATCAGTTCGATGTCGACCTTCGCCCGGATTAACGAATTCGGTTTCATCGAGACACCTTATCAAAAAGTCCACAACGGACGCGTCACCGACGAGATCGATTATCTCACCGGCGACCGCGAAGAGAATTATTTGGTCGCGCAGGCAAATGCGCCGCTCGATGCCCGCCGCCATTTCACCGGCGAAAAAGTTTCGGTCCGTTACCGTGGCGACTTTTTGGAAGTTGAGCCTTCCAAGGTTCATTACATGGACGTCTCACCGAAGCAGCTTGTGTCGGTGGCGGCCGGTCTGGTTCCGTTTTTAGAACATGACGACGCGAACCGTGCTTTGATGGGTTCGAACATGCAACGCCAGGGTGTGCCTCTGATTGTTTCCGAGTCGCCACTGGTGGGCACCGGGTTGGAGGCGAAAGTGGCGCGCGATTCGCACGCAGTCGTTCTCTCCATTGACAGCGGCAAGGTCGCTTCCGTTACGGCCGATCAGATTGTGGTGACCAAAGACGGGCATATGCCCGATGGAAAACGAAAATTGAAGACGGATCCCGAAGAGGGAACGTACGTTTACGAGATGCGGAAATTCATGCGCTCGAACGCCGGCACCTGCATCAATCAAAAGCCGATCGTTCACAAAGGCCAGCATGTGAAAAAAGGACAGGTCATCGCTGACGGCCCGAACACCGATCAGGGCGAGCTTGCGCTCGGTCGCAATGTGCTCGTCGCGTTCATGCCGTGGAACGGCTACAACTTCGAGGACGCGATCATGATCTCGGAGAAGGTCGTGAAAGAGGACATTTACACCTCCATTCACATCGACGAATTCGAGATCGGCGCCCGCGACACCAAGCTGGGGCCTGAAGAAATCACGCGAGATATTCCAAACGTTAGTGAAGAAGCACTGCGTAATCTTGGACCAGACGGAGTTGTGCGGGTCGGCGCAGAAGTGAAGCCGGGCGACATTCTGGTTGGTAAAATTACGCCGAAGAGCGAAACCGAACTGGCGCCGGAAGAGCGTTTGCTCCGGGCGATCTTCGGAGAGAAAGCCGCCGACGTGAAAGATACGTCGCTAACCGTTCCGTCCGGAACCTACGGCATCGTCATGGATGTGAAGGTTTCATCGCGTCGCGAAATTTCCCGGGAAAAACTCACGCCCTCCGAGACGAAGCGGCAGTTGAAGTCGATTACTGAAGAACATAAGCGCAAGAAAGAAGAGCTCACCGAGCAACTGACCGATGCGCTTTCAAACATTTTACTGGGTGAAAAGATTCCGCTCGACGTGGTAAACGCCGAGACGGGAGAGATCATCATCCCGGCCAATCGCAAGATCACCAAGACTCTGTTGCGCAAACTGGCTAACGTTTACGATCACATCGAGATCGATCCGAGCCCGATTCGTAACAAGATCCGTGAGATCATCGCTTCCTACGAACACAAGTTCGCCGAGCTCGAACTCGATCGCGAACGCGCGATGGACCGGGTGGAGAGCGGAGACGACATCGATCCCGGCATCATCAAGCAGGTCAAAGTTTACATAGCCAGCAAACGCAAATTGAGCGTCGGCGACAAAATGGCCGGCCGCCACGGAAACAAAGGCGTGGTGGCGCGCATCGTTCCTGAAGAAGACATGCCGTTCCTGCCGGATGGAACGCCGGTGGAAATTGTGCTCAATCCGCTGGGTGTGCCGAGCCGTATGAATGTCGGTCAGGTTCTCGAGACGCACCTCGGTGTGGCCGCAAAGGCGCTCGGATTCAAAGTCGCGACGCCGGTTTTCGACGGCATCAAGGAAGAAAAAATCCGCGCATATCTTAAAGAGGCCCACAAGAAGGAAGGTTTCGCATGGGTGCAGGAAACTGGTAAGGCGAAGTTGTTCGACGGACGCACCGGCGACGATTTCGATCAGGAGGTTGTGGTTGGCTACATCTATATGATGAAGCTCGGCCACTTGGTCGCGGACAAGATCCACGCCCGCGCGGTAGGACCTTACTCGCTGGTGACGCAGCAACCGCTGGGCGGCAAAGCCCAATACGGCGGGCAGCGTTTCGGCGAGATGGAAGTCTGGGCGATGGAAGCGTACGGCGCGGCTTACACCTTGCAGGAATTGCTCACGGTGAAGTCCGACGACGTGCAGGGACGCACCCGGATTTACGAATCCATTGTGAAAGGCGACAACTCGCTCGAAGCGGGCACGCCTGAATCTTTCAACGTGTTAATCAAGGAAATGCAAAGTCTTGGCCTCGACGTAAAAGTCGGCAGCCAGGCACCGAGCAATTTTCTGGAAAACGTGGCTTAAATTTTAGATCGACAACCCCAATAGATAATCATGAACGAACATTCCTGGCGTGAGTTAGTAGGTGAAGAGCGGCCCGTGGGTTTTGATCAGGTGGCGATCGGTGTTGCGTCGAGCGACACGATGCGCTCCTGGAGCAAGGGCGAAGTCAAAAATCCGGAGACAATTAATTACCGGACCTTCAAACCGGAAAAGGGCGGCCTTTTCTGCGAACGTATTTTCGGGCCGACGCGCGATTGGGAATGTTCCTGCGGAAAGTATAAGCGAATCAAGCACAAGGGCGTTATCTGCGACCGATGCGGTGTTGAAGTGACGCTGGCCCGGGTTCGCCGGGAGCGGATGGGCCACATCGAACTGGCCGTTCCTGTTTCGCACATCTGGTTTTATAAGTGCATGCCGTCGCGGATCGGGCTGATGCTCGACATGAGCGCCCGCCAGCTCGAGCGAGTTATCTATTATGAGGACTACATCGTCATCGATCCGGGCAAGACGCCGCTGCAACGGACGCAGCTCTTAAACGAAGTCGAATATCGCGAGGCCCAGGAGCAATACGGCGAGGATTTTGTCGCCGGTATGGGCGCAGAAGGGATCAAAAAGCTCCTGGCCGAGATCGAGCTGAACAAGCTCAACAAAGAGCTCGAGAAGATGATGGGCGCGACCAAGAGCAAACAGATTCGCAAGAAGCTCGCGAAACGCTTGAAGCTCGTTCAAGGCTTCATGAATTCCCACGCCCGGCCTGAGTGGATGATTCTCGATGTTCTGCCGGTCATCCCGCCGGATTTGCGTCCGCTGGTTCCGCTGGAAGGCGGACGGTTCGCCACGTCGGACCTGAACGATCTTTATCGCCGCGTCATCAATCGCAACAACCGGCTCAAAAATCTTCTTTTGCTCAAGACGCCTGACGTCATTATCCGCAACGAAAAGCGCATGCTGCAGGAAGCGGTGGACGCGCTGTTCGACAACGGCCGCCATGGCCGCGCTGTGACTGGCGCCGGCAATCGCCCGCTCAAATCACTCAGCGACATGCTCAAGGGCAAAGGCGGACGTTTCCGCCAGAACTTGCTCGGCAAGCGTGTCGATTATTCCGGCCGCTCGGTCATTGTCATCGGTCCGGAATTGAAACTGCATCAGTGCGGTTTGCCGAAAAAGATGGCGCTCGTTTTGTTCGAGCCGTTCATCATTCGCCGGCTCAAAGATCTCGGCTACGTGCACACTGTGCGGAGCGCTAAGAAGATGATCGAGCGTCAGACGCCGGAGGTGTGGGACATTCTCGATGAAGTAACGCGTGGACATCCAGTGTTGCTCAATCGCGCGCCGACATTGCACCGATTGTCGATCCAGGCTTTCGAGCCGCAGCTGATCGAAGGCGAAGCGATCCGGATTCATCCGCTCGTTTGCACCGCGTATAACGCGGACTTCGATGGCGACCAAATGGCCGTGCACGTTCCGCTTTCGGTGGAAGCGCAACTCGAAGCGCGCATGCTGATGCTTGCGCCTAATAATATTTTCTCGCCCTCGAGCGGCAAGCCGATCACCACGCCGTCGCAGGATATTACGCTGGGCTGTTATTATCTGACCCAAAATCCGCGCGGAGTGGTCAAGGATGGCACTCGCCTTCCCCTGTTTGGCGAGGCAGCCGAAGTCGAGTTCGCCATGTCCGAAGGCAAGGTCAAGACGCACGACCGTATCCGGTTCAAGAACCCCGATTACGGCAAGCAAACACTCAACGGCAATGCCGAGACCAAGGTCCTCGAGACGACGGCCGGCCGAGTTGTGTTCAACGAAATTTGGCCAAAGGAACTGGGATTCTTCAACAAAGCCGCAGGCAAAAAGCAGCTCAGCGATATCATCTGGCGTTGTTACCAGGTTGCCGGGCCGGCCGAGACTGTGGTGACGCTGGATAAATTGAAGGAGCTTGGTTTCACCGAAGCTACAAAGGCCGGTATCTCGATTGGAATTTCGGACATGATTATTCCGAAAGAGAAACAAACCGAGCTGGAGAACGCTTACCGGCAGATCCGTTTGGTCGAGCAGCAATATCGCAAAGGCATCATCACCGACGGTGAGCGGTACAACAAGATCATCGACATTTGGACGCACGCCGGCGACGAGATCTCCAGCGTGATGTTCCGCACCCTCGAGCACAATGAGGGTCGCAAAGAATTGAACCCGGTCTTCCTGATGGTGGATTCCGGTGCGCGAGGCAATCGTCAGCAGGTTCGTCAGCTCGCCGGTATGCGTGGTTTGATGGCGAAACCGAGCGGCGAAATTATCGAGCGCCCGATTACATCCAACTTCCGCGAAGGCTTGAGCGTGCTCGAGTACTTTATTTCCACGCACGGCGCCCGAAAGGGGCTTGCCGATACCGCGCTGAAGACGGCCGACTCAGGTTATCTCACCCGCAAATTGGTGGACGCGGCGCAAGACGTGATTATCAACGAGCCCGATTGCGGCACAGTGAACGGCATCGTCGTTCGCTCGATTTACGAGGGCGACGAGGAAGTTGTCGATCTTGGCCAGCGCATCATTGGTCGCGTCAGTTGCGAGACAATTGCCGACCCCGTCGAGAAGAAAAAGAAAGTTGTTAAGGCAAATCAGCTCATCGACGAGAAGACTGCGGCGGACCTCCAGCGCATTGGCGTGGAGAGTTTGAAGATTCGCTCGGTGCTTACCTGCGAATGCGGCCGCGGTGTTTGCGCGATGTGCTATGGACGCAACCTGGCGACAGGCCAGTTCGTGAAGTTGGGCGAAGCGGTCGGTATTATCGCAGCCCAGTCGATCGGCGAACCGGGAACGCAGCTGACGATGCGGACGTTCCACATCGGCGGCACGGCCAGCCAGACATTTAAACAACCGATCATCAAGGCGAAGAACGACGGTGAAGTTCGTTACAACGATCTTCGCGTGGTCGAATCGCTCGAAGGCAACTGGATCGTGCTGAACAAGAACGGCTCGGTCGGCATTCATGGAAAAGATGGCCGCGAGCTCGAACGCTATAACATTGTCGTCGGCTCTGTGATCAGCACCAAGGACGGTGGCCAGGTCAAGAAGGCCGAGACCTTCGTTCAATGGGATCCGTATAACGTGCCGATTCTTACCGATAAGCCTGGCAAGATCGAATTCCGCGACATGATCGCGGGAGTCACCATCAAACGCGATGTCGATGAAGCGACCGGGCTCATGGGCACGGTCATCATTGAGCACAAGGAGGATTTGCATCCGCAAATCGTGATCATGGGCGACAAGAAGGAAGTCATTTCGAGTTATTCGATTCCGGCTGGAGCGCACGTCATCGTCGAAGAAGGACAAAAAGTTCGCGGTGGCGCATTGCTGGCGAAGACGCCGCGAAAAGTAGCCAAGACCAAAGACATCACGGGCGGTCTGCCGCGCGTGGCGGAATTATTCGAAGCGCGCCGGCCGAAAGATGCCGCGG
>JBDTZF010000123.1:0-7744 GCA_040005265.1 Verrucomicrobiota bacterium | reverse complement strand
CCGCCGAGTGCGTAGGCCGCTAACACCGGCGCCTTACTCAGGATTCCATTGCGGGCAGCCTCACGCGATTTCTCACGGATCATATCCTCGTCCGTTATGCCGAAAGCACGGAGCGCTCGTTCTGTCGAACTATAACTATCGCCATACGTTTGCCCGGCCATTTTTGCGATCATGATCGCGGGCCCGGCCGCCATGTCGCCCACACTCGCAGCGGCGCCGGTCACTTTGCCCGCGGTGGTTTTTAGATCCTCTGGCGTCACGCCATAATATTCCGGAAGCTTCTTGGTTCTGTATTGCTCGAGAGAATTAATCGAATCCTCGAGCACCTTGCGCTTTTCGTCATCGCTCGCGATCGCGCTGAGGCCGCGGAGAAGTCCCTGCACTGCGGCGACGCCGTTTGTCGCTACGTGGTAACTGAATAGGTCTATCGGGTTTGCGGCCGCGCGCTGCTCTTCCGGAGTGCCGGGCCATTTCGCCGCGTCTTCTTGCTGTTGTCCTGGCCACTGATCCGAGGCCGCCGTTTCCGGCTGCCCGGGCCAGGCGAGCGTGTCAGTGTTCACCGGAGGTAGGTTTTACCGTCCGGAGTTTGGTATCGCGTGCCTGGTGGTAATGCCTGCGCTTCCGCCGTTGTGCTCACTTTTACGGCGGTCGTCGCGCTGACTGCTGGTATTGCCGTTGGCGGCGGCGGCGTAGGACTGGCCGTTGGCTGACTGTTGCCGAACCACGTTGTCGGATGGAGAGGACTAAATCCTTTTTGTTGCTCTGCTTCTTTGATTCTTTTCTGCGCGTCGTCCACCGCTTTCTTGTTAGAGAGCCAGTAATCCCTAGCCGTCCTCATTGAGTCGGTGACGGGACGGAGAACGCCGCCCTTGGCCTTATACATCGTTCCATCCTGGGTGTAGATGGGGTTGCCGTTTTCATCGAGTTCGGGGGGCACTATCTTTTCGTGGTACTGAATTGTGTTCTTGCTCGTGTGCACTCCGAAAAGGCCCGCCTCGTGCGCCGCATCTTGTTCGTTCTGGGGCGGATTGAACACGCCATTCGAGCCGCCGTCGCTCCACTCGTTGTTACCTTGCGCCCAGAGTAGATTTGTTCGGGCTGCGTCCTCCTGCGCTTTTGAAGCCGCGGCTGCACGCGCGGCGTCCATCGTCGCGTTAGTCTGGAGGCCATGAGCAATCTCCATTTTCTGCCTTGAGCTGGCCTTCTCAAATTCGAGCAAGAGATCTGGCGTGACGTACGGCTGACCGCTCTGGCTTTTCACTCCAGACAGGCCGTTCACGACGAGGGAACTAAAACTGTTCGCCGCTTTCTGCTGCTCAATTTCGTTGAGCGTTTTAACCAAGCTCTCGCTGAGAACGCCCGCTGCGCTCATGATGCCTTGGTTGACCTGGTTACCGTTAAATTGAACGCCCGGATTCCACATAAATGTTTTCCATAGCGACGCTCAGTAATGCGACCCAAAGAAGCAACGTTTCGTCCGCCGAAACCGACTCTAATCAGCCCGACTTCCGCGTTTTTGAGCCTTTTGAGCCGAGTACTTTCGTCTTGATCTCAGTCTTCGAGTAATTCCCGCGCGATTTTCGCCGGATGATTTTGAGCCGCACCCATGATTCTAACTCAGCTCGCGGAATGCCCAACCAAGCGAGAACATCTCCTCGACGCAAATCTTCTTCGGCTGGCTCCTCATTATCGTTAGGTAAAAGCCTTGTATCGTGGTCCCAATATTCGCCCGACATATTTTTCAGCATTGCTATTACCTGCCACTTTGGGTACAGCGCTTTTGCACCAGAATATTTGCGAAAGGGCGTAAGGCATCCGCGTTGTTCTAGCCTTTCAATCATGTCGCGCGAAACAGGGTCCATGAAGAGTCGGAGCAAGGCTTGAACCTCGCGCAATCGCAGCAGCGGTTTACTGAGGCCCGGGGATAAGGTTCGAGACGGCCGGCGCGCGCCGCTGGCTTCATCCCGAAGCCTTACATTTATCAAATGACGGCTCAATCAGCGTTTTTTCACTGTAGTCGAACGCGATTTACGCAGCTCCATTTCCTTGATCGCCTGGGCGCACCTACACCTGGCCGAATACAAGTGATCTGCAACAAAC
The DNA here is from genome assembly GCA_040005265.1 of Verrucomicrobiota bacterium. Classification (GTDB taxonomy): domain Bacteria; phylum Verrucomicrobiota; class Verrucomicrobiia; order Chthoniobacterales; family UBA10450; genus JBDTZF01. Next base: position 5,644 of record JBDTZF010000123.1, on the reverse strand, counting down.
CGGAAGGCGGGATCACAGTGAATTCCAAACGATGGCGAATGCACTAATGCGCTATCAATCCCAGGAATCTGGAGAGCTGCGCGGTGGCATTGATCGAGGTGTTCGAGCAATGCTCTTGCGTTACACCAATCCTCTTTCGTCATCGGTCCTCCAAAAAGTCCGTTGCTATCATGGGGAATCGATTGTGTTCCGAATGTCTGGAAAGTCCGCACACGAGCGCGCCGTTTGCGTTGGTTAAGCCGGTTGCTGTGGGTATGTAGTTTTGCCATGGGGTTTTTGCTTTCTTCTTTTGGTTGTGTTCGGGGATGGATTCGCGAGCAGCGGGCTCAAAGCTTCCCGGCCTCTTTGAACGAGAAATATCCTCGCCGCCGGGTGGCCTGTGCTGAACGGTCCTTTCGCGTTCGCAAGCTCAGGCTCTTTAATTGGCGTCGACCGACGATGATATGATCGAACAACGGAATTTGAAGAATGTTCGCAGCTTCGCTAACTTGCCGCGTCATCGACAAATCTGTTTGGCTCGGTGATGGATCGCCGCTCGGGTGATTGTGCATTAAAACAATTCCATAAAAACCGCCAGCGACTGCGGCACGAAATATCTCCCGGGGATGCGCGATCGATTCATTCAGCGACCCGATGGCAACGAGTGAATAACCTTCGAGCGTACAGCGTGTGGAAAGCAAGAGTGTTACAAGCGTTTCTTTTTGCTCATCGAACCAGGTCTGTCGCTTAATGACCGCATCCCAATATCTGCGCGCGACCTGCGGAGTATCGACGCGCATAGAGGGTTCGGCTTCACCGATGCGAAGGACCTTCACCATGTAACTTTTCATTTCGATTTCGCCTGTCCTTTCTGTCCGCCTCCAGTTGCTCCGAGTAGCGTTGCAAGCGAAGGGAGCTTTCTCACCGCCTTCCGTTTCTCCACGTCTCCGACATGAGTGTAAATTTGGCTGGCTGCAGCGCTGTCGTGTCCGACGATATCCATCACGACTGAATGAGGGATGCCTGCGTTTTTCAATAGGCTGGTGGCAGTGTGACGGAACGAGTGAAATGAAATTTCGCTGGCCGCGCGTCTCGCACTTCGGCCTTTGCCAGTCTTAGCCTTCGCGTGCGATCGGCGCCGCACAAGACCAGCACGCGCAAGCATATCGTAAAACTGATTCGAGAGCGTTGCGGACTGCTCGGATTTGGCTCGCGAAATGTGTCCTGCAGCTGTTGGAAAGATGAACGCAGCCGGGTCGTCAGTCGATCGGAGGGACTCGATATAATCGGCCAGCGGTTCAGCGATCGGCATAATGATCCGCCGGCCGGTTTTCCGAGAAGTGAATGCTAACTCTCGTTTTACGAGGTCAATGTTTTCATGACGCCAAGTCGCAATATCCGAAAGCCGCTGCCCACAGGTGTACAGGCCCGCCAAAATCATACCCTCCCACTCGCTGCCTTTTGCGACACGCAACACTCGACCGATTTCGTGCAGTTTGAACTCACGCCGCGGCGAGGAGTGCGCGCGGTTCCTAACACCTGACACATGCTGAGCTGGACTTTCGATTTTGAACCGCTGCGCGGCTACCTTGAAAAGCTGCCGCACAATTTTCATTGTCGTGTTGACGGTTCCAGGCGCGACGCGAGCTGCAAGCTCATCACGAAATTGAAGGACAAGCACGTCATCACGAGCGCCAAAACTGGTCAGGTCGCGATCGGCCGCTGATCCAATGGAAGAAAGGAAAGCATCGGTCACCTGTTTGTATTTGTCGTACGACTGGGGAGCTAACTCGGCCTGGATCCGGCTGAGCCAGGATGCAGTAAATGCGCGGAGCGAAGCGCCTCCCATTTCACGGCCGTGCACGGCCCGGAACACGTCATCGAAGATTCGCACGGTGGCGCGCCGAGCTCGCGTGTCAGCAATTTTTTCACAGAAACCGTTGATCTCGCCCTCCGAAACTACTGCCCGTCCCGCGTCGTCCAGCGTGTCAGCAATTCGCCGCGCTAGTTTTGCGTCTGTCGTCTTTAAACTGCGCTTCCAACGCAGCTGTGAGGCCGGAGTGTAGACTGAGAAGCACGCCGCCCAGAAGGGCGAATTCGGATGCTTCCAGAGACTTGCCACGCCTCACTAAGAACCGATCTAAGAACAACGCGCAAGCTTTTTATTGTCGCCGATGACGCAGATACGAGGGGCAGTTATGACCGAGAGGGACGCCCGTATAACCGAGGGTTCGAATCCCTCCCTCACCGCCAGCTCTTTTGCGAACGATGCTTGCAGAACCTCCGCCTAGTCTGGTTCGCCCAAGCAGCGGAGTCGAACGCCGTTGGTCCCTCGCGCTCCCGCGCTCGCGCCAGCTAACCTAGCTGCTTTGCCGCCTACCCGCGCGGCTCCCGCTCGCGCGTTTTCGACTGGTGGGGCGCGTTAGCGCAAGGGTTAAAAGCGAAGCTCTAAGGTCAGAGCCACAGCGCAGCTTTGGCAATCCCTCCCTCACCGCCAGCTAAATCCTTTCCTGCTGCCAGTTATCGACCGTTTAATGCCGCAGAAACGTCTTCTATTTCCTGAAGCGGACGGCTATCCCGATTCAGTTTGTCTTGGTGTGCGTACCACAGATTGCTTTCGGTTTCGTCGACCTGGATCCGTTGCTCTTGTTGCACCGCAGCGAGGCGTTTCCGCTCCTGATTTCCCATTCCGCCAGCGGTTTGAGTGCTCTCGCAGCCGATTAGGAATACTCCAAAAACGATCAAGCCAAAGAGTTGAAGCTGTTTCATATGGATTTCCGTCCTACAGCTTTAGGCGTACCATAAGATATCAGCGGTGTGTCGGCATGAACGCATGGTCGAACACGTAGTCGCCAACGCGTCGCCCCAAAGCAAGCGCTTCCGTCTTGTCGAAAGACCAGTGGATACCAAGATAAATCCGGCTCTGGCCGTTTTCTTCGGCAGCCTGGGAAAACGAGGAGAAGGTCCGCGGTCGCAATGGTCGCAAGTTTCCGTGACTGTCCCGGGTCGTCCCGTTAAACTCGTCAGAAACGAAGGTGAAAGTAAGATTGTCGGTTTCGAAGAAGCGGTGCAACGTCTCAAAAAGTGCGCCGCCAAAACCGCCATGTCCCGATGGATAGGTCGGAAAGGGTGGCGTAAAATTCGGGCCCGCCAGATTGCTGGCGGGAGCGCCCAATGGCGAAAAGGTTGGATCGCCCACGGTATTCGGATTTCCATCACCCAATCCGGTAGGGCCGCTACCGACATCGGACTCGCGAATGGCGATGACCGGCCGCCAAAAATCATAATAATACTTCGAATCCCAAATGCCCATGCAGGCATCAGCCATCGCTACGTTACTCAGCGCCAGCAACCGGGCCAGCTCAATGCCGGCGACCTTTTTCTGATCGGCGATTTGCACAACCAGCTGATTATAAAGCCTGGGTGGAGCGCACAGACTGGGCGTTCCATCGTATGCCCAAAAAATGCCAATGAATGTCTGCTCGTCCGTTCGCTGCGTGGGAGTGATCACGCCATCGCCGCCAAGATTCTTCGCTTCATTATAAGCCACGGTGTAAGCGTCGCTGGTCATTGGCGGCGGCGGGGGTGCGCGGAATTGGCTACCCGACAGGCAGACAAACGGAGTGCACGCGCCCCAATGCGCGCCCAGCGCGATCGGAATCAAACTGATCGGATCCTGGCGCCAATGCCCAGGTTGATCGCTCGGAAAGTAATCCACTCCCAAGTGCGGCTCATGAATTTGTGAACCGTCGTTTACGCGCATCGAGAGAAGGGCGCTGGCCGCTCGATGTCCCAGGTCGATGCCGTTTGCCCGCTGTTGGGCGTTTTTGACGGCCGCCAAATCCTGCGTCAGGAGGACGTCAAAGTTCGCGGTCTGTGAAGGGTAAAGAGCGACAAGAGTATCACGCGCAGCCTGAGCTACGGCAGCGTCGAGCGACATTGGTCCATTAGGCGCCTGCACGTTGGTATAGCTCTTGTACCGGCCTTCGATCGCGACCATCACGTCGAACATGGCGATGTGCACGATCGCCATGGCGCGGCTGGCTCGGCCTGGCCCGAGTTGTTCGCCGAAAATGCGCGGATCGCCCGGAGGGACCGGCGTATGATCGAGACCGCTGGCGTTGACCGCGATCTCGTTCCAGCGGTGAAGAATGTCCAGTCCCTTTTTCGGCGCAATCGGACCCGGAGTGTTGATACCGGGTTGAAACCGCGGGCCAAGCAGGTTGCTGAAGCCGCCGTCTTTAGTTGCGGCAAAGGTTAGATGAGAGAGAACGAGAGCTAGAAGAAACGTTGAAACAGTTTTCATCAGGGTTGTTTTGGGTTGGCTTTGAACAAGTATTTACGGGTGGAATTACACCGGTTCACTTCACACGAGCTCCGGAGGACTTTTCCCGCAAAACACTGCCGCCCTTTTTACCGGAAAAGCGGCGTCTTCTGCAATAAGATAATTTCGATCGGCGTCCGCACAGTTCGGGCGACGGAGGACCTCTTCCACGCCATAACCTTGGCGAAGGCGGGTTAGTTGCCTACTATTAGGATCTGTGCAGAAGAACTCATTCCAGATCCGGAATTTCATCGACGGCCAATTCGTCGAGCCGGTCGGCGGCAAGTATCTCGATAACATCGAGCCGGCCACCGGTAAGCCGTACTCCCAGGTCGCCGATAGCGACGCGAAAGATGTCGATCTTGCGGTGGCCGCAGCCGAGAAGGCGTTTCCCGATTGGTCGAAGAAGGCGGCGACGGAACGCTCGGAACTTCTTCTGCGCATCGCCGATCTGATCGACCGCGATCTGGAAACACTCGCCCGGGCCGAATCGATCGATACCGGAAAGCCGCTTTCGCTCGCGCGCGGGCTCGACATTCCGCGGGCCGCCAGCAATTTTCGATTTTTCGCCACCGCCATTCTGCATACTGAGAACGAGGCGCACGTTACCGACGGCGTCGCATTCAATTACACGCTGCGCCAACCCCGCGGCATCGCCGGCCTCATTTCTCCGTGGAATTTGCCGCTCTATTTATTGAGCTGGAAAATCGCCCCCGCCCTCGCGGTCGGCAACACTGCCGTTGCCAAGCCGAGCGAGCTAACTCCGATGACCGCGCTCTTACTATGTGAAATTTGTCGCGAGGCCGGCCTGCCTAACGGTGTGCTGAATGTCGTGAACGGCACCGGGCCAAATGTCGGCGCCCCGATCACCGCGCATCCGAAGATCAGCACTATCTCGTTCACCGGCGGCACGGTGACTGGCCGCAAAGTCGCAGAAGCCTGCGCGCCGTTGTTCAAAAAAGTTTCGCTCGAACTTGGTGGGAAAAATCCCAATATCATTTTCGCCGACGCCGACCTCGACGCCGCCATCGCGGGCAGTGTGCGCTCGTCGTTCGCAAACCAGGGCCAGGTTTGTTTGTGTGGCTCGCGTGTTTTTGTCGAGCGGTCCGCTTACAAAAATTTCGTAGATCGCTTCATCGGCGCGGCATCGACATTGAAAGTTGGCGATCCGCTGGAAGAAAAGACCGATCAAGGCGCCCTCGTTAGCAAGACGCAGCTCGATAAAGTGAAATTCTACGTCGATCTTGCGCAAAAAGAAGGCGGCAAGATCGCGCTCGGCGGTTCCTCGCCGAAATCGATCAATGAACGCTGTGAGTCTGGTTACTTTTTTCCGCCGACTAT